>JARXKP010000101.1 GCA_030271615.1 Pseudomonadota bacterium | reverse complement strand
GCCCTCGGCGGCTGCAAGGTCGCCGGCACGGCGCAATACTGGCAGCGACTCAGCAGGACCGAGCACGTCGTGCTGGCGCATGCCTGCCTGATGGTGCGTGCCGATCTGGCGTTGCTGACCCTGCGGGCCAACGAGTTCGAAGGCCAACTCGGCAGCGACCGAAGCTACGAGAAGACCGCCATCACGAATCTGCTGTGCGGTGATCGATCGGCGATCACGACGTCCGCCGTACTGGCATCCCTGCGGGACACCGCCCGGGACCGCGAGGTGCTTTGCTGACAGACCCGCCGGCCGCTTGCGCGGCCTAAAGAATCCGGTCCGTCGGTGTTTCTCGTCGAGGCGGACGTCCTCAGGGTGACGGGGGCTGGATTGCGAGGAACTGGATGTAGGCCACCAGCTCCCAGATTTCCTGACGCGAGAAGCCCTTGCCCCAGGCCGGCATCACATCGGCACCACGCCGACCTTCGGTGATGACCTTGAAGGCCCCCTGCGCGGTGAATGCCTTGTTGCCTCTGAACGCCACTGTCTTGCCGCCCGATCCCTCGAAGCCGTGACAGTACGCGGCGCAATTGGAGTTGAAGCGCTTCTTTCCGATCTCGATCCGTGCCGGATCGGACAGGTCGAACGGAGGCTCGTTGCTGCTGGCTGCCGAGGCGGCCTCGGCAGCCGCATCTGGCGCCGCGTTGGTCGGTGTCGCAGAAGCCGGCGTGAACACAGCGGTCAATGCGAGGGACAGCACCAGAAGCACGGACCACAGGGCATCACGTGAGCGAGGCGTATTTGTCATGGAACGGGTTGCAGTTGATCTTGTTGAAAAAAAGGGAGGCCGAACGTATCGGCCCCCCAATGTACGGCTCTCACACCGCACAGATGACAAACATGAAAATCAGTCCAGCGTGAACACCATCAGGGCTGCGCCGCCCGGCAAGGTGCGGATCTCGGGGAACGCGCCGGTCAGGAAACCAGGTGCGTGCGAACCCAGACCCGTCGGGATCGCGATGTACTGCTTGCCCTTGACCGAGTAGCTGATCGGACCGCCGCGTGCGCCCGAGCCGGCGTTAAACTTCCACAGCTCCCTGCCGTTGTCGGCATCGAAGGCGTAGAGGTTGCCGCGCATGTCGCCGGTGATCACCAGACCCCCTGCAGTGGCCAGCACCGAGCTCAGTGGTGGCAGGTCGAAGCGGACCTTCCAGGCCTGCTTGCCGGTCAGCGGGTCGAATGCGCCGAGGTATCCATCAGCCTTCTTGCCTGGAGGGTCGACCAGCGTGATTTCCGACAGACCCAGCGACAGACCGCCGACGCCCGGCACCGGACCCTGCTTGGCGCTGGTCACGGTGTTGCAGACCTCCATGCCGTGCGAGTACCACAGCTTGGTGGTCGGGTTGTAGGCGCCGTGGTTCCAGCTGCGTCCGCCGAGCAGGTTCGGGCAGTGCAGCTTCTGCTTGTCGGTTTCCGGGTAGACCGGGTCGATTGGCAGACCGGTCTTCGGATCGACGCCCTTGGTCCAGTTCACGTTCTCGGCCATCTGCCAGGCGTTCACCATCGCCCCGTTGTCCTTGTTCATGACATAGACGAAGCCGTTCTTGTTCAGGTGGACGATGTCCATCTTGCCCTTGCCATCGGGAACCTGCAGCGCCTCGTATGAAGCGTCGAAGTCCCACGAGTCGTTCGGGACTTCCTGGCGGTGCCACTTGACGGCGCCGGTCTTTGGATCGAGCGCCAGCAGGGTGGCCGTGTACAGGTTGTCACCCATGCGCGATTCGCGGTTGAAGTCGGGGGCCGCGTTGCTGGTGCCGATGTAGATGGTGTCGGTGGTCGGGTCGTAGGTGCCCGGCAACCATGCCGATCCGCCGCCAACCTTGCGGCTGTCGCCGGGCCAGCTCTTCTGGTCGTCGCGCGGGACTTCGAAGGTCCAGGTGCGTGCGCCGGTGTCGGCGTTCACGGCGAAGATCTTGCCGATGATCGGCTGGTCACCGCCGGTGGTGCCGCCGAACAGCGTGTCGCCGGCCAGTTGAGGCGGCGACGAGAACGTCGCGCCGTACTCGGCCTTCTGGTCGGTCAACTGGGTGGACCACAGCTCCTTGCCGGTCTTCTGGTCGAGGGCGACCATGCGGCCGTCCAGCGTGCCCAGGTACACCTTGCCACGGCCCACGGTCACGCCGCGGCTGGCCGATTGATAGAACATTTCCTTGACGATCGGATCAAGCTTGGCGGTGTAGCGCCACAGCGTCTTGCCGGTCGCGGCATCGAGCGCGAACACGTTGTTGTCCGCAGCGATCGTGTACATCACGCCGTCGATCACGATCGGCGTGGCCTGCAGGCCGTGAGTGATGACGCCCGGCTGGTGGATCCAGGCCACGTGCATCTTCTTCACGTTGGTCTTGTTGATCTGGTTCAGCGGGCTGTAGCGCCAGGCGTTGTAGCTGCGGTGGTATTGCGGCCAGTTGTTGGGATCGTCGTAGCCGGGGCCGCTGCCCGCGGCGCGTGTGGCGCTGGCGGACCCCAGAGTCAGCGCCGCGCAGGCGATCAACGTGAGCAGTGGAAGTCTGCGGTGCGTCGTGTGATTCATTGCCGTCTCCATTCAGGTTGTTTTAGTGCGGACACACACAGGGTGTCGTCAGTCCCGCGCTGCATACAGCGCAGCATTCATGCCACCAGATAACGCCTCACAGACCCCCCCGAAACGTCAGGGATTACCACGTATCCGGCGGTTCCAGTTGTCGCCCGCGCGACACATCAGTCGCGCGACAGGTGTCGCATTCGTGGGCCCGTAGACAGGCCCATATTTCCACGGCAAGCGGGCGATCGCGGGCGTCCGGCGTCGCATGGCGTGCTGAACGTTCGCTTGGCATAGATGGTGCGGTCATTCCACCCAGAGATCACTCAAGAAAGGGTGATCTTGGTTCTGGCGAACACCGCTGCGGTGTTTCGCACAACAAATCCAAACCTCTGAGAAGGAGACAGCATGGGTCACCAATTCGTCAACCTCACACCAGCGGCGTCACGCCGGATGCTGGTCCTCGCGGCGCTCATGACGAGTGCCGGGTTCGCTTCGGCGCAATCCAGCGTGCAGGTGTTCGGCATCATCGATGCGGGCATCCTGACGCAGTCGAAGACCAGCGCCCAGAACAAGAACCTGACACGCCTCGAAACCAGCGGAATTCGCCAGAGCGTCTGGGGCTTCAAGGGCTCGGAAGATCTGGGTGGCGGCCTGAAGGCTTTCTTCAACCTCGAATCGCACTTCGACACCGACAACGGCAAACTGCACGGCACGGGTGACTCGAACTCGACCGGAACGATCCTCTTCCGGCGGCAAGCCAACGTCGGCCTGTCCGGCGATTGGGGCACGGTGATTCTTGGTCGCCAGTACGGTCCGGCGCTGCTGGCGCACATCGGCACCGAGCCACGCGCGTTCAAGGAGCAGTTCTCGAATCTGTACGCCTGGGCCTACAACCAGTTGGACGCCTTCACCGGCGCTGGGTCTACGACCACCACCAACGACGTCGGCATCTTCATGAGCAACGCGGTCCAGTACCGCAATACCTTCGGTCCGGTGACCGTCGGCGTGCTGTATGCATTCGGCGAGCAGGCCAGCAAGATCTCGCACGGCAACACCTTCGCGATCGGTGGCACCTACAACGGCCCATTCACGGTCTCGGGATCGTTCGAGGTCATGAAGGACTCGAACACCGGCGAAGACGTCATCAAGCACTACGGTCTGGGTGGCGCAGTCCCTTATGGTGACTTCACCTTCAAGCTCAACTGGCTGCGTGCCGACAACTTCACCGCCCTGGGCGTGAAGACTTCGAAGGTCGATTGCATCGGTGCCGGCGTCGACTACAAGTGGAGTGCAGTGAACAGCGCCACCCTGGCCTATTACGACAACAAGGACAAGAACAACAGCGACAACCACACGAAGAACATCGTTCTGAGCAACGACTACTTCCTCTCCAAGCGCACGACGATCTACACGCAGCTGGCCTACGTTGATGCAGACAAGGGCGCCACGGGTGTTGCTGCGTTCAAGACCAGCATCGTTGCCGATGCGAGCTTCATGCCGAACAAGAAGACGACCTTCTTGAATGTCGGTATCAACCACACGTTCTGATCCTTCCACCCCCACCCCCTCGGTGGCTTGACGCCCCCAGCCTTCGTCAAAGCGGCTGGCGGGCTTTTTTTGGTCTGGCGCGTGGTCCTGGCTGCGGTCTCGGTGCGCGCCCTGTGAGGACATACGCCATGAATCACCTCCCTCGCTCTGGCCTGCTGCGGCTGCGCCCGCTGGTGGCCTGTCTCGGTCTCGGCCTCGCGCTGACCTCGGTCTGCCGTGCCGAAGACCCGGAGCCGCCGCTCGGCGTCAACGTGCTCGAGAACACCTTCAAGTGGCGGCCGAACTACGTCAGCGACGACATGCTGATGCACGCCGACAAGGACGCCAACAACTGGCTGCACTACGGCAAGGACTACCAGAACACGCGCTTCAGTGCCCTCACGCAGATCACCACCGAGAACGTCAAGAAGCTGGTGCCGAAGTGGAACCTCTCGTTCGGCGTCAACGAGGCGCAGGACAGCCAGACCACCGTGATCAACGGCCGCGTGTTCGTGACCGCCAGCCAGAACAAGGTGTTCGCGCTCGACGGCGTCACCGGCAAGATGCTGTGGAAGTACGAACGGTCACTGCCAGGCGACCTCGGGCCCAAGCTGTGCTGCGATGCGGTGAACCGCGGCGTCGCGCTCTACAAGGACATGGTCTTCATGGCCACCCTCGACACCCACGTGGTTGCGCTGAACAGCTCGACCGGCGCGGTGGTGTGGGAAAAGAAGATGGGCGACTACAAGACGGGCGAGATCTACACCTCGATGCCGCTGGTCGCCAAGGGCATGGTCATCGTCGGCAATTCGGGCGGTGACGTCGGCGGCAACGTCGGGCGCATCACGGCGCTCAACCCGGCGAACGGCGAGGTGATCTGGGAAACCAAGACCCGGCCGACCAGCGCCGACCATCCCCAGGCCAAGACCTGGGGCAACGATTCGTGGAAGACCGGCGGCGCCTCGGCGTGGCTGACCGGCACCTATGATGCGAAGACCGACACCGTGCTGTGGGGCGTGGGCAACCCGACACCCGACTTCGACCCGAGCGTGCGCAAGGGCGACAACCTCTACAGCAACTCGACGCTGGCGCTCGATGCCAGCACCGGCAAGATCAAGTACCACTTCCAGTACACGCCGAACGACTCGTGGGACTACGACGGCAACAACGAAGTCATCATGGTCGACGATGAAAAGGGCCGCAAGGTCTGGGTGCACGGCGACCGCAACGGCCACCTGTATTCGATCGACCGGACCAACGGCAAGTGCAACTGGGTGGTGCCGATCGCGCGCGTCAACTGGGTCACCGGCTTCGGCGAGAACTGCCGTCCGATCGTCAACCCCGACAAGGTGCCGCGCTACGACAAGATCGTGACCGACATCGCGCCGATCCTCGACGGCGGCAAGGAATGGCACCCTGCGGCCTACAGCCCGCGGACCAAGCTGGTCTACGTGCCGTTCATCGACAGCTCGATGGACATCCAGGCCAAGAAGACCGAGTGGAAGCACGGCGAGTGGTTCCTGTCGTCGCGCGTGCTGAAGGCCAATCCGTACACCGGTGGAGTCAAGGCGTTCAACGCGACGACCGGCGAGCAGATCTGGACGCGTCCGCAAAGCGTGCCTGCCACCAGCGGGCTGCTGGCCACGGCCGGCAAGCTGGTCTTCTCGGGTGATGCCGAGGGCTGGTTCAGCGCGATGAAGGACGACACCGGTGAAGAGATGTGGCGCTTCAACGTCGGCGCCGGCATCCACGGCAACCCGACGACCTTCACGGCCGACGGCAAGCAGTACGTGGCGATCGTTTACGGTCCGGGCGGCGGCAGCCTGTTGCCGTTGATCTATGACGAGCTGTTCAAGCGCAACAACCGGGGCGGTGGCCTGATGGTTTTCGGTCTGTCCGATTGATGGACTGAGTCCGGAGCGGGGCGCGGCTCAGGCCGTGCCCCGCTGCTCCGTCTCGAATCTCATGAAAAACCTCAAGAAGATCGCGCTGCCTGCCCTGCTGCTGGCATTTGGCATGGGGCTTCGTGCCGCAGAGCCCGATGCGCCGGCCTACCTCAGCGTGTGCCTGGACGATGAAAACGCGCCGTTCTCCGCAGAAGCCCGACCCGAGCGCGGCATCGATGTCGAGGTGGCGCAAGCACTCGGCACCCAGCTGGGTCGTCCGCTGAAACTGGTGTGGGTGACCGTCCCCAACCGTGGCGGTATCGGGCGTGCGCTCCAGCAGACGCTGGTCGCCAAGAAATGCGACGCCTACGTCGGCATTCCGCAGGATCCCGACCTGGCGAAGGACATGGCCGAGCGCAAGCTGGTCACCTCCAATCCCTACCTCACCCTCGGCTATGTGCTTGTCGCCGCACCGGGCAAGCCGGTGCCGACCGTCGCCGCGCTGCGTGGCGCGCGTCGCGTCGGCGCCGTCACGGCAACACCCGCCGATCTCTATCTGTATCGCAAGCAGCTCGGTCGTGTTCCCTACCCGGGCAGTGCCGCGTTGATCGAGGCATTGAAGGCCGGCGAGATTGACCTGGCGCTGGTGTGGTCTTCGGCACTGGCGGGGGACGCAGGCAAGAGCGTGGTGGTCGCTACCGATGCGGTGGACGACGCCGATCTGTACACCGGCATGACCGTGGCGACGCGCAGCGCCGACACGGCGCTGGCGAAAGACCTCGCGACGGCCATCGAAGCACTGCGCAGCGACGGTCGAATCGACACCATCATGCAGCGCTACGGCCTGCCGCGCATCGCGCGTCCCTGAACCCCTGTCGCCTCGTGTCCAGATGATGTTTCAAACCACCCACTTGCGTGTTCGGCTTGGCGGCGCGTTCCTGGCCTTTGCGCTGTCAGGTCCTGCGCTGGCCTTCGGCCCCGCACCTGCCACTTCTGCCGGTGTCGGCAGCGTCACCGTCGCGCAGGCCACCGAGCCAGCCGCGGGATCAGCGCCTGCGGCCTCCGCAGACACCGAGAAGCAGGGCGAGGAACTGTTCGGGCGCAACTGCCAGCTGTGCCACAACTCGCGTGGCAAGGGCGGCAAGGCGCCGCAGTTGTTGCGGGGGGCCTGGGGCCCCGGCGGCGCCAACAGCGACGAGTTCATGTTCAACACCATCAAGAACGGTCGCCCCAACACGCAGATGGGCGGTTTCATCGGCTCGCTCAGCGATGCGGAGATCCGCATCATCGTCGCCTTCCTGCGTGCCGAATCGGTACGGGTCAAGGCGACCGACCGCAAGACGGTGAACACCGACTACGAGCCTTGGTGAGGCCAACGCCCGCGCCGCGGGTGCCGTGATGCGCTCACGCATCAACGCTTTGACTTTGAAAGGTTACCGATGTCCAACTGGTCCGCTCGCCTCGTTGCGGTCATGTCTTTGTCTCTGAGCGGCATCGCAGTCCAGGCGCTCGAACGCGAGCCCGTCATGACGCTTGACGTGGCTCAGGACATGTCTCGTGCCTGTGTGGCCTTCGCGAAAGCAAAGGGCTGGCGGATGAACATCGCGGTGGTTGATGCAGGGGCCAACGTGATTGCCTTCTCGCGCATGGACCACTCGTTTCTCGGCAGCGGCGACATCGCGACTCGCAAGGCGAAGTTTGCGGCCAGCTTTCCGGTTTCTACCCGCTACGCAGGGGAACTGGTCTACGGCAAGGATGGCAAACCAGGCACCCTGCCTGGATTCGTGGAGATGCCCGGCGTGGTCGCCTTCGCCGGTGGCCTGCCTGTCATGGCCGCCGGGGCTCACGTGGGAGGCATCGGTGTGAGCGGAGGCTCGCCCGACGAAGACGAGCAGTGCGCTGCGGCGGCGCTGGACGCCGTCAAGGGCGCGTTGAAGTGAGATAACACCGGCGCGGCCTGACGCCTCGCTGCGCCAAGCCGCGGGTGGCAGACCCTCCCGGGTCCGCCACCGAGTGATCAGTCGATGCTGATCACGACCTTGCCGAAGTGCGATGCACCTTCGAGGTGGGCCAGTGCTGCGCGGGCTTCGGCGAACGGGAACACCCGATCGATCACCGGCTTGATCTGGCGTGCGCTGATCAGCCGGTTCATCGACTCGAACATGTCGCGCGAGCCGACGAACACACCGCGCAGCAGCGTGGTGTTGAACAGGATGGCCGTCGGGTCGATCTGCCCACCGGTCAGCACGCCGATCAGGTGCACCGCGCCACCGTGGCGGGCTGCGCTGATCGAGCGCTGCAAGGTGCCTGCGCCGCCGACCTCGACCACGTGGTCGACACCGCGGCCACCGGTGACTTCGCGCACGCTCTGCTCCCAGTCCGGGTGCGTCTTGTAGTTGATCAGATGATCGGCGCCGAGGGCCTTGGCCTTGGCCAGCTTGGCGTCGCTCGACGAGGTCGCGATGACCGTGGCGCCCGAGGCCTTGGCGAACTGCAGAGCGAACATCGACACGCCGCCGGTGCCGAGCACCAGCACCGTTTCGCCCGGGAGCAGTTGCCGGCCTTCGTACAACGCGTTCCAGGCGGTCAGCGCCGCGCAGGGCAGGGTGGCGGCTTCCTCGTCGCTCAGGTGGGCGGGTGTCGCGACCAGCGCTTCCTCGGGGTACGCGCGGTACTCGGCCAGCACGCCGGGCACCGATCCGCCGAGCGCGTTATCGAAGTGCTTGGGCGTCATCGCGCCGCCGAGCCAGGTCTCGAAGAAGCAGCCGGTCACGCGGTCGCCGCTGGCGAAGCGCTTGACGCCGGGACCCACCTCGGCCACCACACCGGCGCCGTCCGACGCAGGGATCAGCCCTTCCGACTTCATGCCCGGATAGCGTCCCCAGACGATGATCAGGTCTCGGTAGTTGAGCGAGGCCGCCTTCATGCGCACCAGCACCTGGCCGGGGCCCGGACGGGGGGTCTCGCGCTCTTGCAGGGTCAGGCTGTCGGCGTTGTTTTCTTTGAGATAGGTATAGCAGCGCATGTCTTGTCTCCAATGGGAAGGAACGAATCAGCGAAACCGTGGCCGAAGCCTGTTTTCGATGATGCCATGCATGAGCAAAATGCGCGCCGCGCATCCGCGGCACTCGATGGCAACATCCGTCGCATGACCAAGAAGAAGAACCCCCCTCCCGAGCTGGCTCCGGCCACCGTGTCCGAGGCTGATGGCGTGCGCTATCTCCACCTGGGAACACCATGGGTGCAGGGTGCGATGCGCATCCGCAAGCCGCTCACGATCGAGCTCGAGTATGTGCAGCGCATGATGGTCTGGATGCTGCTGCGCCCGAGCGAGGCCTGGCCCGAATGCCATGCGGTGCAGCTCGGACTGGGTGCCGGCGCGATCACCCGCTATTGCCATGGTGTGCTGCGCATGCGGTGCACCGCGGTCGAGTTGAACGACACGGTGATCGGCGTGTGCCGCGCCTACTTCCACGTCGAGCCCGGCAAGCGCCTGAAGGTGATCGAGGCCGATGCCGGTGCCTATGCCGCCGACCCGGCGAACGCCGGCAGCGCCGACGTGCTGTGCGTCGACCTCTACGACCACGATGCGGCGAGCCCGGTGCTCGACAGCGATGCGTTCTACGCCGACTGCCACCGGCTGCTCGCTCCCGGGGGCGTGATGACGGTCAACCTGTTCGGACGCGACGCCAGTTTCGAGCGCAGCGCACGGCGCGTCGCGGCGGTGTTCGGCGAGTCGCAGGTGCTGAGCCTGCGCCCGACGCGCGAGGGCAACACCATCGTCATGGCGCTGAAGGATGCGTCATGGCCCGATGCCGACGTGCTCGCTGCGCGTGCCGAGGACATCCAGCAGAACGGCGGGCTGCCCGCGCGAAAATGGCTGAAGATGCTGCGCGTGCTGCCGCACGCGGTCCCGGCCGTCCCGCCGGCTTGAGGCAGCCGTGACTCCCCCCTGCACTCGATGAACCCGTCCCGCCCTGCCACCCCAGAGACGCCCGCCATGAACGCTGTCGACCGTCCGCCTGAACACTCGCCTGCAGGCAAGCTCGATTGGCGCAAGCTGCTGAACTGGTTGCGTGACGACGGCCTGATCGATCGCGACGCCGCCGATCGCACCATCAAGCGTTTCGGTTCTGCGCACAGCGCGCAGCATCCGCTGGTGCGCCTCGGCGCTGCCGGGCTGGTGCGCAAGGGCCATGGCGCCGGCGGCGGCAAATCGCTCGACGTCGAGGCGCTGACCGAATGGCTGGCCGGGCGCTGCGGGCTGCCCTACCTGCGCATCGACCCGCTGAAGGTCGATGTCGGTCGCGTCGCCGACGTGATGTCGATCAACTACGCCGAGCGGCGCTTCGCGCTGCCGCTGCAGGTGGGATCGCACGACATCACCGTGGCGACCTGCGAGCCCTACGACACCGACTGGGTGCCCGAGATCGAGGCCCACACGCGCAAGACGCTGAAGCTGGTGGTCGTCAGCCCGCTCGAGTTGCAGAAATACACGACCGAGTTCTACACGCTGTCGCGCTCGGTACGCGCGGCCATCAAGAACGGCGAGACATCCTCGATTGCAAGCTTCGAGCAACTGGTCGAGCTCGGTCGCAGCAACAAGCAGCTCGACGCGAATGACCAGGGCGTGGTGCAGGTCGTCGACTGGCTGTGGCAGTACGCGTTCGATCAGCGCGCCTCGGACATCCATCTGGAGCCACGGCGTGATCTGAGCGCGATCCGCTTTCGCATCGATGGCGTGATGCACACCGTGTATCAACTGCCGCCCGGCGTGATGAACGCGATGATCGCGCGCGTCAAGCTGCTAGGCCGCATGGACGTGATCGAGAAACGCCGCCCGCTCGACGGCCGCATCAAGACGCGCAACCCCGAAGGCGACGAGGTCGAGATGCGCTTGTCGACCTTGCCCACCGCGTTCGGCGAGAAGATGGTGATGCGCATCTTCGACCCCGACACCACCGTCAAGCCGC
>JARXKP010000100.1 GCA_030271615.1 Pseudomonadota bacterium | reverse complement strand
TCGAGCAGCATCTGGTTGCTGTTGGCGGTGCCGTAGAAGGTGCAGGTGCCCGGGCCGTGATACGACGCCGACTCGGAGCGCAGCAGCTCGTCGCGACCGACCAGCCCCTGCGCGAACTGCTCGCGCACCTTGCCCTTGGCGTTGTTGCTGAGGCCCGTGCTCATCGGCCCGGCCGGTACAAACACGCACGGTAGGTGGCCGAAGTGCAGCGCGCCGATCAGCAGGCCGGGCACGATCTTGTCGCACACGCCGAGCAGCAGCGCGGCGTCGAACACATCGTGCGTCAGCGCGATCGCGGTGCCCATCGCGATGGTGTCGCGCGAGAACAGGCTGAGTTCCATGCCGGGCAGGCCCTGCGTCACGCCGTCGCACATGGCCGGCACACCGCCGGCCACCTGCACCGTGGCGCCGCGCTGGTGGGCCTCGTCGCGGATGACGGCCGGAAACCCCTCGTAGGGCTGGTGCGCCGACAGCATGTCGTTGTAGGCGGTGACGACGCCGATGTGCGGCGCGCGCTCGGCCACGATGCGCAGCTTGTCGTCGGCGGGCAGCGCGGCGAAGGCATGCGCCACATTGGCGCAGCCCATGCGCTCGGCGCCTCGCGGTCGCTGGCCGGCCGCAGCGACACGGGTGAGGTAGGCGAGCCGCAGCGGCGCACTGCGCTCGCGGATGCGCTGCGTGACCCGAACGACGGTGGGATTCAATGACATGGGCGCGCCTCTCGGACAGTCGGCAGATGGACAAACAGCGGCTGCGACACCGCATTCCACAGTGTCGCAGCCGCTTGCATCATCCGCGCCAGAGGGAGACCGGTCGGCGACCGGCGGACGGCACCGCTCCGGTGTCAGCGCCTCAACGGCCCGTCAGCGCGCCACCGCCGTGCGTGCCCACAGCGCACGGACCTGCTTCAGGTCGGCGACCGTGTCCACATCGACCAGCACGCCGGAGTCGTCGACATCGACCGCCTGCGCCGGATAGCGCGACACCAGGCGCCGGGCACCTTCGTCACCCTGCAGGTGGATCAACTCGGAATACAGCTCGGCGCTGAAACCCACCGGATGGCCGCGGCGTCCGTGGAACTGCGCGTAGGCGACCGGGTGCTCGCGCAAGGCCGCAGCCACCTGCTGCAGGGTCGCCGACTGCAACAGCGGCATGTCGCCCGGCAGCACCAGCCAGCCCGCCGCGTTCGATCGCGCCGACACGCCCGCAGCGATCGAGGCCCCCATGCCCAGCCGGGCGTTCACCGCGCGCAGGTCGCCGCGGCCTTCGACGGCGCGCGCCGACACCGCTTCGAGCACCACGATGTCCTGTCGGGCGACATGGCGAGCCGCCTCCGCGACCAGTGCTTCGGTGGTGACCACGATCAGTGGCAGCTGGCTGCCCATGGCCCGCGCGAGCGTGGCACCCAGCACGCTCGACGTACCCAGCGGCTGACTCAACTTGTGACCGGCGTCCTGGAACCGCGAGCCGAGGCCCGCTGCCAGCACGATGATCACGGGCCCGGAGTTCATGTGTGCTTCCTGTCGTTCTTCTTGTTGGCCTGAAGGATGGAAGCAGCATCCGCTTTGCGCCAGAGGGCCATCACTTAAGTCCTTCCCCGAACACGTGAAGTTGTTTCAATCGGTGACAGAGGGTCCGGCGAAAGTGGTTTCTATACTCGCCCGATGAGCAACATCGCCGACCTGCGAAAGAGTTACGAACGCGCCGAACTCGACGAAAGCGCCTCGCTGGCCGACCCGCTGGCGCAGTTCGAGTTGTGGCTCCAGCAGGCGCTGAGCGGCGAGCTGCCCGAACCCAACGCGATGACCGTGGCCACCGTCGGTCCCGACGGGCGACCCTCGACCCGCGTCGTGCTGATCAAGGGCTGCGATGCGCGCGGCATCGTCTGGTACACCAACTACGACAGCCGCAAGGGGCGCGAGCTGGCGTCGCATCCGCACGCAGCGCTGCAGTTTCACTGGGCCGAACTGGAGCGCGTCGTGCGCATCGAAGGTCGCGTCGAAAAGGTCGATGCGGCCGAGTCCGATGCCTATTTCGCGTCGCGCCCGCTCGACTCGCGCATCGGCGCCTGGGCCTCTCCGCAAAGCGAGGTGATCTCGTCGCGCGGCGTGCTGGTCGCCAATGCGGCGAAATACGGAGCGAAGTTCCTTCTGCACCCGCCGCGCCCGCCGCACTGGGGCGGCTACCGCCTGGTGCCCGACCGCTGGGAGTTCTGGCAAGGCCGTCGGTCGCGGCTGCACGACCGGCTGCGCTACCGGCTGGAACAGGGCGCGTGGGTGCGCGAGCGACTCGCACCCTGATCCGGATCACGGGCTCCGCGCGTCTCCTCACGCCGCCGGCTTGAACCGGCTGGCGAAGGTCTTGCGGAATTTCTCGACCTTCGGTGCGGCCACCATCGCGCAGTAACCCTGGTCCGGGTGGTTCAGGAAATAGTGCTGGTGGTAGTCCTCGGCGCGCGAGTAATCGGCCACCGGCACCAGTTCGGTCACGAGTCGGCCGCCGACCTTCTCGTTGACCTCGTCCATCACCTCGCGCGCGAAACGCTGCTGCTCGGCATGGTGAAAGTAGATGCCCGAGCGGTACTGCGTTCCCGAGTCGGCGCCCTGGCGGTTCAGCGTGGTCGGATCGTGGATCACGAAGAAGATCTCGAGCACCTCGCGCAGGCTGATCCGATCGGCATCGAAGGTGACCCGAATCGCCTCCACGCAGCCGGTCGTGCCGGTGCACACCTGCTCGTAGCTGGGCTTGGCCACCTTGCCGTTGCAGTAGCCCGACTCGACGGCGGTGACCCCGTCGACATGCTCGTACACCGCTTCGGTGCACCAGAAACAGCCGCCGCCGAGCGTGATGACTTCCTGTGCCATGGTGAACTCCATCGATTGAATCAAACGATTATCGGAAGCGGAGTCGTCCGGTGGCCCGGGTGCGTCGAAAGACCTCAGGCCGACACGTCGATCGTGGCTTTTCCGATCTTCGTCACAGCGCGTACTTCGCCGTCACCCCCAGCGTCCAGTTGCGCGGCATTGCGGTCTCGAAGAAGCGGCTGTTGCCTTCGTTGACGATCACCGAGCCGGCGTAGTAGCGGTTGGTCGCGTTGTCGACGCGGATCAGTTCGCTGAACTCCCAGCCGCTGAACTTCTGCTTGAACGATGCGCGCAGGTTGAACACGGTGCTCGATGGCGCGGCGTCGGTGTTGGTGTCGTTGACGTAGAGCTTGCCGGTGTGCACGACCTCGGCGGCGCCGCTGAAACCGCCCCACGCGTTGGTCGGCGACCACGCCAGTTCGGCGAACAGATTGCGCTCGGGCGTGCCGGGCAGGCGGTTGCCGGAAAACACGTTCGGCGTGGTGCCGGTGCCGCTGATGAAGTCGGAGTCGAAGCGGGCACGCAGCGCGGTGATGCTGACCGTGCTGCGCACGGTGTCGCTCAACTGGCCGATGTGCGACAGCTCGATGCCGCGACGCGAGGTGCGCCCGGCGTTCTTGAAGGTCGAGCGGCCCCCGGTGTTGGTGTCGACGACGAGTTCATCGCTGGTCTCGATGTCGAACACGGCCACATCGAGGCGCTGGCTGCCGGCGTACTTCCACTTGGCGCCGACCTCGGCGTGGCGGCTGCGCGATGCTGAAAGCCCGGTGTTGAGCCCGCTCAGGCCGTTCGGTCGGTACGACAGTTCGTTGAAGGTCGGAGTCTCGAAGCCGCGGCCGATGTTGGCGTAGGTGTTGAAGGTGGGCGTGACCTTCCAGGCGACGCCGAACACCGGATTGGTCGCGCTGAAGTCGAGCCGGCCGCTGTCGTCAGGGTTACCGGCGGCGATGTAGTGGTCGTTCGACTTGAACTTGACCTTGCTGTGACGCGCGCCGGCGGTGACGGTCCACTGCGACGTGATGTCGTAGGCGGCCTGCGCGTAGACATCTTCGCTGCGCACGCTGTTCTTCTCGTCGCGCTTGAGTGCGCCGCGATCGCCCAGCGTGTTGACGTATCCCTGGCGGTCTTCGTGAAGGGTCTCGACCTCGACGCCGGCCGTGAGCTTGAGCTGCCGGCCGTCGCCCAGCGGGACGCGGTGCGCGATCTGGCCTGCGCCGCCGCCGTAGGTGCGGTCGAAGGCGACGATGCCGCCGCTCGACGTGGGCGAGCCCTGCGCCGAGATCGGCAGCGACAGCGCGCTGTCGAGCTTGCGCGATCCGATGTACAGGCGGCCCGTCAGATCGGTGCGGTCGTTCAGGCGGTGCTCGATCACCGTGCCCAGCTGCTCCTGATGCACGTCCTTGCGCGGGTTCTGTGCCAGCGCCGCGACGTAGAACGGATTGGTGCCGGCCTGGTGGCTGCGAAACTGGGTGGCGTTCAGACCCAGCGGGTCCTGCGATATCGGCTGGTCCAGCGCGTTGAGCACCACGCTCATGTGCGTGTCGTCGGTGAGCTGGCTCTGCCAGCGCGCATTGAGTTGCCGGCGTTCGGCCTCGCTGTGCGGACGAAAGCCGTCGGTGCGGAATTCGGAGGCGTCGATCGTCAGGCCGTAGCCCGGCGTGCTGGTGCTGAGCTTCGTGCCCACCTTCCAGAGGCCGTAGCGCCCCAGCGTGGCGTTGACCGTGGCGGTCGGCACCAGCGCGTCGTCTTCGGTAAACATCTGCACCACGCCGCCAGCGGCGTTGCCGTACAGCTGCGCGAGCGGGCCGCGCAGCACCTCGATGCGGCCGACCGAGCTGAGTGCCACGTTGGACACCTGGCCCTGCCCATCGGGCATCGATGCCGGGATGCCGTCGACCAGCACCTTGACGCCGCGGATGCCGAAGGTCGAGCGCGCGCCGAAGCCGCGGATCGACAGTTGCAGATCCTGCGAGTAGTTGTTGCGATTCAGTATCGAGATGCCCGGCACGCGGTTCAGCACCTCGGACAGGTTGACCTGCGGGCCGGCGTTCTCGATCGTTTCGCGGGTCACGGCCGAAATGGCAGCGGGCACGTCGAACGAAGCTTCCTTGATCCGCTGGCCGGTGACGACCACGGTGTCGAGCTGCCCCACCGAGGGCGGGACCGGCGGGGTCGACTGCGCCTGCGCCGAGCAGGCCAGCGCCAGAGCAGTGAGTGACAAAGGGGTTCGGGCTCGGAGGGTCATGGTGTCTTGTCTCGTCAATGAATCAATTGTTGGTCAGCGACAGCCTGGCGCTCGGGGTCCAGGGCTCGGCCTTGTCGCCCGCGACATTCAGCTTGGGCGACGCGATGAAGAGCCGCTCGCTCGGCAGCCCCTTCGCGATCAGCGCGTCGCGCACCGCCAGACCGCGCTGCAGTGCGAGTTCGCGCATCGCTTCGTCGGTGACGGCGATGCGCGCCTTCAGCATCGCTTCCATGTCGGCGGTCGGAATGTCCTTCACCAGTCCGACCAGGTTGCGCGGCTTGTCCGGCATGTCGGTCTGGCGATAGACGGCCTTCAGCAGGCGTTCGCGTTCTCCTTCGGCGAGGGTCAGCGCCGCGACGGGCGCGCTGGCGGCCTCGGCCGGTTCGCCGGCACGCGCCTGCTCCTTCTTCTTCTCCTGCAGCAGTCTCGCGTCGAGCGCGGCCTGCACATAGGCGTCGCGCTCGACAGCCGGGTCGGAGGTGCCGGTCACGGTCATCTTCAGCGACGGACGGTCCAGCAGCGCCTGAGCCACCTTGTCGAGCGCGGACGCTCCCGACTCGGTCACGGCGGGCACGCCGAGCCTGAAACCGACCTGGCTCAGGTCTTCGCTGCTGCCGCCGAACAACAGCGAAAACGGCGCCGTCAAGGCCTTGGCGATCAGGTTGATGATGACCTTGAAGATGATGCCTCCGACGCTGAACTGGGGATCATTCAACGATCCGCTGATCGGGAGGTTGATATCGATCACGCCGTGACGATCTTTCAGCAGCGCCACCGCCAGCAGCACCGGCAGCTTGGTCGCGCTGGGGCTGTCGACGCGCTCGCCGAAGGTCAGCTGGTTCAGGATGACCTGGTTCCTGGCGTCGAGCTTGCCGTCGGCGGTGATGACGTAGGACACGTCCATGCTGAGCTTGCCGCGCTCGATCGCGTAGCCGGCGTACTTGGCAGCGTAGGGCGACAGCGGCGCCAGCTCGAGGTCCGTGGCCTTGGCGCGGATGTTCAGCGCCAGCGGTTCGGCGGTCGGGTTCAGCTGGCCCGAGATGTCGAGCAGCGCGGTACCGGCCGCACGGCCATGCAGTTCGAGCGTCGCCATCTCGCGCGAACCCGATCGGAACGCACCGAGGCTGCCGTTGAGCTGGGTCAGGTCGGCGCTGTAGTTGGGACGCACGAAATGGTCGGTGAAATCGACGCGTCCGTTGATCAGTCGGGTCGCACCGACGCTCAGTTCGAGTGCCGGGGAAGCCACCACCGCAGACGCCGCAGCGCTGGCGGGAGTCGCCGAGGCCGCCGGTGCGGACGCGTCGGCCACAGCGGCCGCGGGCACCGACGGCGCGGATGCTGTTCCGGAGTCGGCCGACGAGGCGGCTGCGGAGGCCGACCCGACGTCCTGCAGGTTGAACCGTCCCTGCTCGGTGATGACGAGGCGCGAATAGAAGTCGGCGAGCACCGCCTCGGTGATGTCGATCTTCGGCGGCCGCGCCGGTGCCAGCGCGAGCGTGACGCCGTTGAGCTTGAACGACTGCCAGCTGAGCAGCTCGTCGGAGTTGTCGAGACCCGCCTGCACACCCGCCGCAGGCCGGCTGTGCACCAGCACATCGGCCAGCAGCAGATCGCCGACGACACCGATGTCGAGCCCGGCGGGCAGCTCCCTCACGGACACGTCGGCCTTCAGGCCGACCTCGGCGCGCAGCAGGCTGACCAGCAGCCGGTCGCGGAAATAGGGCTCGAACGCCTGCAGCGGGAACCGATCCAGCTTCGCGGCGCCCTTGACCATCAGCGGCTGCAAGCCGAGCTGGCCGCTCCAGTCGAGCACGCCCGAGCGACCTGAGCCCGCCGCGCCGGTGGTGGCCTTGTCGAGCGCGTGGTCGACGTCGCGCGGGCCGAGCAGCCGGGCGCTGAACTGCACCTTGGCCGGTGCCGTCGTGCGCGATCCGGCCAGCGCCAGGTTCTGCACGCCGAACTTCAGCGCGCTGACATCGAGCCGCACCGGCTCGGTGTCGGGGCGACCGGCGACGAACGCGTCGTCGACGCGCAACGCGCCGCCGTCGACCGCCAGATCGCGCAGTTCGACGCGCCACGCAGCGTTGCCGGCTGGGCCGGACGCTGCGGAGGCCGGGCTCGGAGCCGAGGCCGGGGCCGCCGCTGCCACGCTGGGGTCCGCGGCCGACGCGCTCGATTTCATCCAGCGCTGCACGTTCCACAGCCCTGCGCGATCGCGCGACACGGTGATCGCCGGTTGCACCAACTTCACGCTGGCCAGGCTCAGCGTGCGAGCCTGCAGATCGACCTCGGCGCCCTGCACCTTCAACTGCTTCAGCGCGAGTGCCGCGGGCAACGCAGCGGCTTTGCCGGACGTTCGAGCGGTACCTGCCTCGGTGACCCGCAAGTCAGCAAGATCCACCTCGCCGCGCCCGATGACCATCTTCGGCTCGGCGCCCGCCGCCCAGGTCAACTGCGCCGACGCGGCGAGACGCCCGCTGACCTTCGGCAGCAGCGACTCGGCCAAGTAAGGAGAGAACGCGTCGAGCGTCAGATCGGTCAGCTGGAGGTCGAGCTGAGCCTGGCGGTCGCTGACGCGGCCCTCGACCACCCCATGCCCCTGCGCAGGCGCATCGGCGGTCGGGCCGGCCAGGGTCGCCTGCAAACGCAACGGCATCGCGCCATCGCCGGTGAACGGATAGGCGAACGGTCCGGCCTTCAGATCGACCGACTCCAGCGCCAGCGCTGCTGCCGGCGAAAGGCTGGCATCGGCCCACAGCACGCGCAGACCGCTGACCTTGACGGCCTCGACCTGCACCTTCCATGGCATCGCCGGTGTCGACGCTGCCACGGTGGCGGCGGGAGCCGACGTCGTCGGACCGGGTGCCGACGCGGCGACTGCGCCGGGTCGGGCCTCCGACGGTGCGCCCGAGAGCTGCGCCAGGTTGAGTCGCCCCTGGGCGTCGCGCGTGACGTGCAAGGTCGGCGCGTCGAGTTCGATCACGCCGAACGACAGTTCTCGGCTGAAGGGCTTGATGTCGCGCAAAGCCACTTCGAGGCGATTCCAGGCCAGCAGCGGCGCGCCGGCGCGATCGTCGGCTTTCAGGTTCTTCAGACCGACGCGACCGCGCAGCGCGACGCTCGGAGACCCGCCGGGCGGCATCACGAAATCGAGCTGAAGGTCGGCCGCAACGTTGCCGCCGCGCAGCTTGAAGGGCAGTGCCTCGGGCAGGTAAGCCAGGTACGGCTTGAGATCGAGTTCACCCATCGTGAACTGCAGCGCGGACGCGCGGTTCTGCGCGAACGGCGTGGTCTGCGCACCCGAATCGAAAGCTGCTCCGTCCAGCTGAAATGCCAGGTGCGGCTGGACCTTGACGTCGATCTGTGACGGCAGGTTCGCCAGAAACGGCAGGTGCAGTTGCATCGCCGTCAGTTCATGCACCCGACCCACCGGGCGGTCGTCGAAATGAACCGCCGCATCGCGCACCTTCAGGTTGTAGAGGGCAAACCGCATCGGCTCGGCCGCTGGCGTCTCCGGCCCCGCGGGCGTGAAGCGGGCGATCAGGTCGTCGATGTCGTAGTGGCCCGGCGCCGTGCGCGTCAACCGCAGCTCGGGCGCATCGACCTCGAAGGCTTCGATCACCGGGGCGCGGCGCAACAGCGAGCTGATGTCGGCATTGACATAGACGCGTGAGACCTTCAGCAGCGGGGCGGTCGCCGTCGTCGCGGATGCGGACGTGGATGCCGCCGGAGCGGCGGCAGGTGATCCGGCAGCGCTGATCGGCGCGCCGCCGATCACGATGTCGCGCACGGCGAGTTCCAGCGACCACGGGCTGAAGCTCACGTCGCCCAGACTGACGGTGCGGCCCAGGGCACTGCCCAGTCGCTGCTGGGCCTGCGACTTCAGCAGTGGCGGCACCACCAGCCACGCCAGCACCCACAACCCCAGGATCCCCACCCCCGCCCACGCAAAACGTCGCAACCACTTCACTCTGTATCTCCCGACAGGCTTGTGCCTCAAGCCGAATTGTCCCCAGTCGCTGATCGTGTCACGCGCCGACGCTCGCTCACAATGCCGCTTTCCCGTTCACGACTGAAAGACCTCGACCTTGCACAGCCTCCTCAGCCTTCTCGGCATCGAGACATGGAAGCCGGTGCTCACCGCCCTGGTGCTGCCGCCGGTACCGCTGCTGCTGATGCTGCTGCTGGGCGCTCGGCTGATCCTGCCGCGACGCAGCTGGGGCTGGCTGATCGTGCTGGCCAGCGTTGGCGGACTCTGGCTGACGGCCTGTTCCGGTTTCGCCCGCGCCATCGAGCCACTGCTGCTGTCGGCATCGCCACCGCTGCGACCGGCCCGCATCGCCGAGTTGCGGGCGGAGGCACCGTCTGCGGCCGACAAGCGCGCGGGCGGCAGCACCGTCGCCATCGTGGTGCTCGGCGGTGGCGTCGAGCCCTATGCGCCGGAATACGGCACCAGCAACCTGTCGTCCTACTCCCTGGAGAGCCTGCGCTACGGTCTGTGGCTCGGCCGAGAAACCGGCTGGCCCGTGGCCTTCAGTGGCGGGGTCGGATGGGGCAACCAACCGGGAGCGGCCGAAGCCGACGTGGCAGCGCGGATCGCCGCACAAGACTACGGCCGCCCGCTGCGCTGGGTGGAAGCCGACTCGCGCGACACGCGCGAGAACGCCGCACGCAGTGTGCCGATGCTGCAAGCCGCCGGAGTGCGGCACATCCTGCTGGTGACGCGAGGCTGGCACATGCAGCGCGCGAAGTTCCTGTTTGAAGAAGCGGCCCGCAACAGCGGACTGCGCATCGATGCCGCACCGATGGGACTCGCGACGGGGGTCGAGATTGCGGCCTTGGCCTGGATCCCGTCGTCCGCCGGTTTCGAACGCGTGCGTCTGGTGCTGCGGGAATGGCTGGGATGGAAGCTTCGGGCCTGACACGCTTCACCGGCAAAATCGGCCCTCCTCTGAGGTACCCTTCGTCACAAATCATTTCACCCTCAGACCGCTGCCGTCGACCGACGCGTCTCCAGCAGCCGCAACTGGACCCTCCGGGGTTGCCGCTCCACCCGTGACATCCTCTTCCTCGCTCGACATCTCAACCGCCGTGGTGATTCCCCACAAGGGCATCGGCGACTTGATTTGGCACCTGCCCTACATCCGTGCGATCGCTGCGCGCAGCGCCGGTGGGCAAGTCACGGTCATCGCACGGCCGTCGAGCCGTGCGAAGGAACTGCTGTCAGCCGAGCCGGCGGTTTCGCGCGTCATCGAATTCGACCGCCGCCCCCGGGGCGACGAGGGCATTCGCGGTCGCCACGACGGTTGGCGCGAACAGTGGTCGTTTGCCCGCGAATTGCGTTCCCTGCGCATCGGACGGATCTATATTTTTTCCGGGCGCTTCCGGCATGGGCTGCTGGCCAGGCTGGCTGGCGTTCGACTCCGTGCGGGCTTCGGATTCACGTTGCCCGAGCGACTGTTTCTCAATGTGCCGCCGTACATCCAGCGCCATCGAGGGCCGGGGAACTGGGTCTACCCCGAAGCGACCGCGTTCGCCCTCGCGCATGGTCTGGTGACAAGCCCGGTGGTGCCGCGAATGAATGTCCCGCAGGACCTGGTGCTCAAGATGGGCGCGCAACTGGCCGATCTGCCACGCCCGCGCTACGCCTTCGCCATCGGCTCCTCGGACCACCGCCGGAACTGGGGCGCCGAGCGTTTCGCAGCGCTCGCCGAAGCGCTCGCCGACACCGGTGCCGGCGTGCTGCTGCTGGGCGGCCCGGCCGAGCAGGCCCTGGCCGAAAGAATCGTCGCGGCGGTTCCGGCTCGCTTGCAAACCTCCGTGCGACCGCTGTGCCAGGCCTCGGTGCTGGTGTCGGCAGCGGC
>JARXKP010000099.1 GCA_030271615.1 Pseudomonadota bacterium | reverse complement strand
AGACCGTGCTGACCGAGTTCGAGCGTTTTCTCGAGCACTATTTCAAGAACGAGAACGAGGCCTCGCGCAAGGGCGTGTCTCTGGCGCAGCAGGTCGAACATCGCGAGACCCTCGCCATCCAGTACACGATCGAGTTGCGCAAGATGCTCAACGAAATGCCGGTGCAGGAAGGCGTGCGTGAGTTCCTGTTTCATGTGTGGGCCGATGTGCTGGCAATGACCGCCGTCAAGTCAGGCCTGCAAAGTGAAGAGATCAAGACGATGAAGCGCACGGCGGCCGATCTGATCTGGTCCGCCAGTGCCAAGGTCTCTCGCGAAGAGCGCGCCGATGTGATCCGGCGCCTGCCGCCATTGCTGAAAATCCTGCGCGACGGCATGCAGAACGCGGGTGTCGGTGTCGCACAGCAGGACGAGCACATCCAGCGACTCAACAACTCGCTTGCGGCGGCTTTCACGGCGCGCACTGCGGCGATCCCGAAGCAGCGTCTCGAGCAGCTGATGGAGCGGCTTGAGACCCTCGAAGAGCTGCTTCCCGATGCCGACGATATCGAGATCGACGAATCGCTGGTGCTCGACCTGTCAGGCCATGAAAGCAGCGAACTGGAGGTCGTTGCGGTAGGTGGCTCGATGCCCACTCCCGCGATGGTCGCCTGGGCACGCGAGCTGCAGGTGGGCAGCTGGTTCATGCTCGATTACCGCAACCGCAACGAGTCGGTGCAGCTTGCCTGGCAAGGCATGCGTCGGCAGCTGTCGCTGTTTGTGTCACCGCAAGGACGCGGGATCCTGTTCCAGCAGCAGCGACTCGCCGCCTTCTTGCAGGCCGGACTGCTGGTGCCGGTTCAGGACGAGTCGCTGACGGTGCGTGCCACGCGCAGCGCACTGGCCAAGCTGGATGTCGATCCGAGCCGGCTGCTGAACTGACGATTCAGGTCAGGCACGCCCAAGAAAAAGCCGCCGTGAGGCGGCTTTCTTGTTGACCCGCAAAGGCGTGGGATCAGTGAATCAACCGGTCTTCCTCGTCGACAAACAGCTCGTCGAGGATCAACGCATCGGGTTCCTCGCCAAGACTCCAGAACACCATCAACACGATGATCTTCAGGTCCTCCAGATCGAGCGGTCCGCCGGGAATCGCGCTGGCTCGGTCGATCACCATCTCTCGCATCGGGGGTGGCAGCACGCCAGCGGATTCGAGAAAGCTGATGAAGCCGATCGAGGCTTCGCCGAGGTGCTCTTGCTCGGCTGGCGAGTACACGCGCAGACTGTGCTCGCCTTGTTCGCCGACATACGATTCGGCGGCACTGGCCAAGCCGTCGAGCCACGACAAAGCCTCCTGGATCTCGTCGGATTCGAAGCCGACCGACGAGAGTTTTCGAGTCAACTGCGCATGGTCCGGACAGGCATCGGGGCGCCAGTAGTTCTCGTACAGATAGACAAGCACATCGAACATGAATCGATGATACCCGAGCCGATTGGGCGCACGGGATGCTGAAAGGCGCGGAGTTGGCGTGCTTCGGGCCCACTGTTTCCCGACCGGGTCAGGCGATCGTGATGCGCTGAAAGAGCTGCCCGGGCCGGCGTGCGACCTGGCCGGTCAGTTCCAGATCGAGCAAGCGGATGTTCAGTTCATGCGCCGGCCATCCAGTGCGTGCGACCAGGGCGTCGAGCGACACCAGGTCGTGACCCATCGCGTCGAGCAGCGGGTCTGCCGGGGGCGTGTCTGACGGCTCCACGGCGGGGCGAGGGCCCGTCGATCTGCGCGGTTGCAGCTCTTCCAGCACGTCCTCAGCGGACTCGACCAGCTTGGCGCCTTGCCTGATCAGCGCATGGCAGCCGCGGGATTGAGGCGAGTGGATCGAACCCGGAATCGCGAACACCTCACGACCCGCCTCGCTGGCGAGTCGGGCGGTGATCAACGATCCCGATTTCAGGGCTGCCTCCACCACCAGCGTGCCGCGCGTCATGCCGGCAATCAATCGGTTGCGCAGCGGAAAGTGCGCGGCCAGCGGCGGGGTGCCCAGTGCGTACTCGCTCAGCATCAGTCCGTCCTGGGCGATGCGGTGGGCCAGTCCGAGATGGCGCCTCGGGTACACCCGGTCGAGCCCGGTCCCGACGAAGGCGATCGTGCCGGTGCCACCGTCCAATGCACCTTCGTGCGCAGCGCCGTCGACGCCGAGCGCCAGCCCGGACACGACGACCCAGCCGGCCTCGCTCAGATTTTTCGCGAAAGCGCGTGCATCCTGCGCGCCCTGGGGTGTCGGGTTGCGGCTGCCGACGACCGCGATCGCGTCGGCTCGCAGCAACTCCACACGGCCTTGTGCATACAGCAACAGCGGTGGATCTGCGGTCTCCAGTAGCAATGCCGGGTAGGTCGGATCGCCGAGCGTGACGATCGATCTGCGCGCCGCGCTGGTGTTGGTGCTGGTGTCACCGAGCCAGGTGAGTGTGGCGTTGACCAGGTCGCCCAATTCCGCCGGTGCAATGGTCAGCGCGTTCGCTGCCACCTCACCGATCACTTCGCGACGCGCCTGAACGGACGCGGCGATCGCGGCTTCCGGTGAGCCGAAAGTCGACAAGAGACGACGCGCCGACTCGCGGCCCAGTTTCGGAGTTTCGAGCAGCCGCAACCAGGCTGCTAACTCATCGCGCTCGATCACGAGACGAGGCTCGGCGCGAGGGCGCTCTGATCACGGCTGGGTGAAGCGGTCGCCGACTCGTACCGGTTCCTGCACCGACAGGATCAGCGCGTAGGACATCCGCTCGAACACCCGGAACACGAACAACACGCCATGGCGCTCGTCAGGCAGCGTCAGTTCGGTGAGTCTGTCGTCCGTCCGATCGATCGCCTTGCTGCCGTCGTGCCAGAGGGCCAGCACGTGGCCTCGCTCAACGCCGTCACCCTTGCCGCGATTGAGAGCGACGATCTGATTCTGTCCAGCGGTCACTGCGCCGCCATACACCGAGACGATCTGGCCGGACAGTTCGGCCTGCGGCGCGTGTGGCGCGTAGTTGTCGTATTCGCGTGCGGTTATCGGGGCGAGTCGATCGCCGATGTTCGCTTCTTCCCGGATGCTGGTCACGATGAAGGTGTCGGGCACCGTTTCCGGCGAACCCGAACTCGCGACGCGACTGTTGGTGCCCGAACGCGCGAACTCCGCCGTACCGACATAGGGCGCCTCGAAACCGAGGATCTCGTTTGTCGTTGGGTCTTTCAGCGGCTTCGCTTCGCGAAAGATGCGAAAGACCGTGTCTTTGCCGACATCACCTCGCACATAGGCCTTGTCACCTCGCGTCAGCAACACGCGACCTTCCTGTGTAGCAACGATGCGGGGTGCGTTGTCCAGGGCGTTGCCTTCGAAGATCACCGCCTCGTTGAGAAATGGCTCGATCAGATTGAACGGGATCGACGCGATGGCCTTGTAATCCAGAGTCGACCCACGCACCTTGGGCGACAGCTTCACGACGTCGCCGTCTATTGCCTTGCCGACGCGCAATCGCGCCCGGCCGTCCGATGTGTCGAGATACAACGTCTGGCCCGGGAAGATCAAATGCGGGTTGCGGATCTGATCGAGGTTCATGCCCCACAACTCGGGCCAGCGCCAAGGCGATTTCAGGAACAGTCCTGAAATTCCCCACAAGGTATCGCCGCGCACCACGGTATGAGAGTCTGGCGCGTTTGGCGCCAGCTCCGACAGGGCCACGCCGGCTGTGGCCACTTTCTGAGCCGTGCCACGCTGCTGCTCCGAGACAGGGAAATTCGGGGCCGCCACCGACTGCGCCGCCCACCCCAGGGCCAGGGCCAAGCCGAGGCTGAGGGTTGCCGCATGCGAGCTGCAAAGAAGGATGGAAGTAACGGAACGCGTCATGGGATGAAGTCTCCGGACGAAACGCCAGCAGCGTCGCGCCATGGTTGGCCTTGAGATGGGTGCCGAATGCTCACGTATTCGTATCGGCCGACGCGGCCGGAAATTCAGCGAAAATCTTCAATTGATTTAGAAGATTCTGCCCCTAAACCCTTGATATCGCAACGAAAGTAGAGCCGCACTGCGCTGTCTGTGCAGACCATCACATAGCGCGCGTTGCATTGAATCCGCAGCCCGCCAACGGGCGCTCTCATGGGTTTGCCACGCCATCTACAACCGACCACATCATGTCGAAGCTCAACATCCTGCGCTACCCCGACCCCCGCTTGCACACTGTCGCCCGGCCCGTGGCGCAGGTCGACGATCGCATTCGACGCTTGATCGACGACATGTTCGAGACCATGTATGCCGCCGAGGGCGTGGGTCTGGCTGCCAGCCAGGTCGATGTGCACGAGCGCTTGATCGTGATCGACACCTCCGATCTGCGCAACGAGCCCCGCGTGCTGATCAACCCGGAGGTGATGGCCGCCAGCGAAGAGCAGGTGTTGGGCGAAGAAGGGTGCCTCTCCGTACCGACCGTCTACGACAAGGTGCTGCGACCGTCGCGGGTGCGGGTGCGTGCGCTCGATCGCGAAGGCCTGCTGGTGGAATTCGACGCCGAAGGTTTGCTGGCCAAATGCGTGCAGCACGAAATGGATCACCTGATGGGCACGGTGTTCGTGCAGTACCTGAGTCAGCTGAAGCGCACTCGCATCAAGACCAAGATGCTCAAGCAGGCGCGTGATGACGAACGCTGACGTGGTTTTCGCCGGCATTGAGAAATCATTGGATTGCTGTCGATGAGGTTGGCCTTTGCGGGAACCCCCGAATTCGCCCGGGTTGCGCTGGCCGCCCTGCATCGGGCAGGATTCGAGATGGCCTTGGTGTTGACGCAGCCTGACCGGCCGGCGGGCCGTGGCCAGCAGTTGCACCCGTCGGCCGTCAAGGCCTGGGCCGTCGAGCATGACCTGACGGTGATCCAGCCGCAGGGACTGCGTCTCGACGGACGTTATGCGTCCGACGCACAAGCGGCACGCGAGGCCCTGCAAGCCGCTCGCATCGACGTGATGGTGGTTGCCGCCTACGGACTGATCCTCCCCGAGTGGGTGCTTGCCTTGCCTCGGCTGGGCTGCCTGAATATCCATGCATCACTGCTGCCGCGCTGGCGCGGCGCCGCCCCCATACACCGTGCCATCGAGGCGGGCGATGCGTACACCGGCATCACCGTGATGCAGATGGATGCCGGCCTCGACACCGGGCCGATGTTGCTCGCCGAGCCGGTGGACATTCTTGCCGACGACACCACCGGGTCGCTGCACGACCGGTTGGCGCTGCTTGGCGGCCGCCTGATCGTCGATGCCCTGAAATTGGCGGCTTGCGGCGGCCTGCGCGCTGTGCCGCAGCCGAGCGAAGGGGTCACGTACGCCAGGAAGATCGATAAGGCCGAAGCGCCCGTCGACTGGGCTCTGGCGGCTGACCGTGTCGCGCAGCGCATCCAGGCGTTCAACCCGGCACCGGGCGCGGTGGCGCGGCTGAGGGGCGAAGCCATCAAGCTGTGGCGGGCTGTAGCATCCACCTTATCGGATGTGAACCATGTGCCTGGCACGGTCATCGCGACGTCGGCCGAAGGCATCACGGTGGCTTGCGGTTCGGGGGCGGTGTTGCTGACCGAATTGCAGCGACCGGGAGGCAAGCGCCTGACGGCCGCGCAGTTTCTGCAAGGAGAGCCGGTGCACGTTGGCGATCGTTTCGAAGTCGGCGTCCCTTGACGCCCGCCAAGGCGGCCCTGCGGCGTCCGGTCCGCAAGGGGAGCTCGAAAATTCGGGCTGTGCGACTCCTCCGTGGGGTGGGAGTTGCCCGATGAGAACCAGCCCTCAAGTCGTTGTCAGCTTGGCCGAAAACACGATCAGCCCCGAAGAATTCCATTCGCATCGCCGAACCCACCTGCCATGTCGCGTCTCGCCCGGATTGCACTGATCGCCGTTTTCGCCACGCTGCTGGCCGGTTGCGAACAACTGGGCATCGAGTCGCCCGAAAAGATTGCGGCGGCGCGCCAGGCCGAAGGTGGGGCGGTTGGCGGTGCCTGCCGGCACGCAGGGCGTGCGATCGAGGACTGTTATGCATTGAACAAGAAGGCCGACAAGGCAGCCGTGTTCGCCGGTTGGCGCGACATGAACGATTACATGCGGGACAACAAGATCGAGCCGGTCCCGCCGCAACTGAGCACCGAAGTTGCCAGCAACAAGGTGACCGAAGACGCTGCCGTGGAATCCGACGCCCGCCCCGTCAAGGTGGCCAAGGACGGCAAGGCAGCCAAAGAGGCGAAGGACCCGAAAGAGTCCAAGGCGCACTGACGAGTCCGGCTGCGATGCTGCGCCGGATGACAGGCGTGACCCCGGGATAGCACGCGTCCTCGGCGTGCCTGCGCAGCGCAAACGCCGACAATCGACCGATGTGTCCTGCGATCCGGCTGCTCCACCATCCCGATTTCCGCCGTGGTGCCCGCGAAATGCTCGACCTGGCACCTGGCATCGGCGCCTGGGGCATGGTCACCGGCGTGGCGATGGTCAAGGGCGGCTTGAGCGTTCCGCTGGCGGTGTTGATGTCGCTCGTCGTGTATGCCGGCAGCGCGCAACTGGCAGCCATGCCGTTGCTGGCCGCTGGCGCGCCGATGTGGGTGATCTGGGCGGCTGCGTTTTGCGTCAACCTGCGATTCGTCATCTACAGCGCCCAATGGCGCGTGTACTTCGGCCACCTGCCGCGGCGCCAGCGCATGGCCCTCGGCTTCCTGGCCGCCGACCTGAACCTGATCGCTTTCCAGCGTGCCTATCCGTCCGGCCCGCTGGGTCCGCGTCGTGAACCCGGACAGATTCCATACTACCTCGGCGGCGTGGCGGTGCTGTGGAGCGTCTGGCAGCTGCCGTCGATGCTGGGCATCGCGCTGGCCCATGTCATCCCGACGGCATGGGGATTGGGCTTTGCCGGCACGCTGGCGATGGTGGGATTGACCTACGGGTTGCTGTCGGACCGCATCACCTGGGTGGCGGCCGTGGTCGCAGGGACAGCTGCCGTTGCCGCGTTTTCGCTGCCGTTGAAGTTGAACATCATCGTCGCCATCGCTGCGGCGGTCGCGGCCGGATTGCTGATGGATCAGGCTGAAAAAGCCGGCCGCCGACTGCAGGGCCCGGCCTGATGTCAGCCTTGGACGGCACGAGCTACACGGTGTGGGTCATTGCCGGGCTGGCCGTCGTCACGCTGATCACGCGCAGCTTTTTTCTGCTGCCGGAGCGTGAGGTGCCGATACCGCCGTGGCTGCAGCGCGGCTTGAAGGTCGCTCCGCTGGCCGCGTTGACGGCGGTGGTGCTGCCAGAGATCGTCATGACCCAGGGCCATCTGATCGGCACCTGGCACGACGCGCGCCTGCCTGCGGCGGTGGCGGCGACGCTGTGGTGCGTCTGGCGCCCCGGCGTGCTCGGGCCCTTGCTCGCAGGCCTGGCGGTGTTTCTTCCGCTGCGGCTTCTGTGGGGTTGGTAAGCACGGTTCGACCGGCGAACGGCCCCTTAAACTCGAAAAAATCAACCCATTCGACCCACCATGAATGCCATTCGATTCACCGATCTCATCGCTGCCAATCAGGTCGCCGGCAAGCGGGTGTTCATCCGCGTCGACTTCAACGTCCCGCAGGACGCCGACGGTCGCATCACCGACGACACCCGCATCAGGGCTTCACTGCCTTGCATCGAGGCTGCGCTGAAAGCCGGTGCTGCGGTGATGGTCACTTCGCATCTGGGTCGGCCGAAGGAAGGCCAGTGGACGGCTGAAGATTCGCTGGCGCCGATCGCCGCGCATGTCGGCGAGCTGTTGGGCCGCAACGTGCCATTGATTGCCGATTGGGTCGATGGCGTCACCGTCGACGGCCGCGCGCTGGCGCCGGGCGAACTGGTCTTGCTGGAAAACTGCCGCCTGAACGTGGGTGAGTCGAAGAACGACGAAGCGCTCAGCCGCAAGATGGCCGCGCTGTGCGACATCTACGTCAACGACGCTTTCGGCGCGGCCCATCGCGCGCACGCCTCGACGCACGGCATCGCGCAGTTCGCGCCGGTGGCTTGCGCGGGGCCGCTGCTGGCGGGCGAAGCCGACGCCATCACCCAGGTGCTGGCCGCTCCGAAACGCCCGCTGGTCGCGATCGTCGCGGGCAGCAAGGTCAGCACCAAGCTGACGATCCTGGAGGCTCTGTCGGCCAAGGTCGACGGGTTGATCGTCGGCGGCGGCATCGCCAACACCTTCATGCTTGCGGCCGGTCTGCCGATCGGCAAGTCGCTGGCCGAGGCCGATCTGGTCGACAAGGCGCGTTCGGTGATCGCCTCGATGAAGGCGCGTGGCGCCGAGGTGCCGATTCCGGTTGACGTCGTCACCGCGAAGACCTTCGCGGCCGACGCACCGGCGACGACGAAAGCCGCGACCGATGTGGCGGCCGACGACATGATCCTGGACATCGGACCGAAGACTGCGGCGGTGCTTGCCGAGAAATTGAAATCGGCCGGCACCATCGTCTGGAACGGCCCGGTCGGCGTCTTCGAGTTCGAGGCGTTCTCGCACGGCACCGAAGCCATTGCGCACGCGATCGCCGCGTCGAGCGCGTTCAGCATCGCCGGGGGTGGTGACACTCTGGCCGCCATCGCGAAATTCGGTGTCGAATCGGGTGTGGGCTACATCTGCACCGGCGGCGGCGCGTTCCTCGAAATGCTCGAAGGCAAGGTGCTGCCGGCCATCGAGATCCTCGAGCGTCGAGCCCGAGACGCGACTGCCTGACCACCCGACCACTCTGGCGTCGGCACCGGGTGCCGGTGCCAGGGCGCGATGTCTCAGACGGCTTGACCCTTTCCCCTGTCCGACCTTCCGGAGATTCCTTTCATGTCCCGTGCCACCAAGATCGTCGCCACCCTCGGGCCTGCGTCCAGCTCACCCGAGGTGCTCGAGCGGATGATCCGCGCCGGTGTCGACGTGATGCGCCTGAATTTCTCTCATGGCACCGCACAGGACCACATCGATCGCGCCGCGCTGGTGCGTGAGGTGGCGAAGCGGGTCGGCAAGGAAGTCGCCATCATGGCCGACCTGCAGGGCCCGAAGATCCGCGTCGGCAAGTTCGACGGCGGCAAGACGATGCTCGAGCCCGGGCAGTCGTTCATCCTCGACGGCGCGACCACCGAGTTGGGCACCAACGCGCGCGTCGGCCTCGACTACAAGGAACTTCCGCGCGACGTGCGTCCTGGTGACACCTTGCTGCTCAACGACGGGCTGCTCAAGCTGACCGTCGATGCGGTGCGCGGCGCCGAGGTCCACACCACCGTCGTGATCGGCGGCGAGCTGTCGAACAACAAGGGCATCAACAAGGCGGGTGGCGGCCTGACCGCGCCGGCGTTGACCGGCAAGGACATGGAAGACATCAAGACCGCGATGAGCTTCCAGTGCGAGTACTTGGCGGTGAGCTTTCCGAAGAACGCGACCGACATGGAAATGGCGCGTCAGCTCGCCAACGTGGCCGGTGAGCCGTTCAAGCACAAGGCGGCGCTGATCGCGAAGATCGAGCGCAGCGAAGCGATCCCGGTGCTCGAAAGCATCCTCAGGGCGAGCGACGGCATCATGGTCGCGCGCGGCGATCTGGCGGTGGAGGTCGGCAACGCCACGGTACCGGCGCTGCAGAAGAAGATGATCAAGATGGCGCGCGAGCTCGACCGCATCGTCATCACCGCGACGCAGATGATGGAGTCGATGATCGTCAACCCGGTGCCCACGCGCGCCGAGGTCAGCGACGTGGCCAACGCGGTGCTCGACGGCACCGATGCGGTGATGCTGAGCGCCGAGACGGCGGCCGGCAAGTACCCGGTCGAGACGGTCGAGATGATGTCGACGATCTGCATCGAGGCCGAGCGCGCCGAAGAGATCTCGCTCGACGCCGGCTTCACCAACAAGCTGTTCGGTCGCATCGATCAGTCGATCGCGATGGCTGCGCTGTTCACCGCGCACCACCTCGGCTGCAAGGCGATCCTGGCGTTGACCGAATCGGGCTCGACCGCGTTGTGGATGAGCCGCCACAAGATCCACGTGCCGATCTACGGCATCACCTCGCAGGTCAACAGCCAGCGCAAGATGGCGCTGTATCGCAACGTTCGCCCGCTGCTGATGCCCAGTTTTGCCGATCGCGACCAGGCGCTGGCCCGCGCGGAAGCGCTGCTGGTCGAGAACGGTGTGCTGAAGCCGGGCGATACCTACGCGATCACTGTCGGTGAGCCGATGGGCTACCCGGGCGGCACCAACATGCTGAAAGTCTGCCGCGTCGGTTGACCCTCATTCGCGGAGGGCCGTCCGCCGGGGCAGGAGCGCAGCGACGTGGGGGCGACGTCAATTCAGGCGACAACGCTGTCGACCATCGCCGCGACCGCGGGGCTCATGTTGATCGGCGACAGGTTCAGCGCTGGCTGATGTCGCGGCAGGACCCGGAACAGCTCGTCCGCGAAGCTGTGACCGATGTGGGGAATGCCGCTGAAGTCCAGCTCGGCGAGTTTGAACCGGGTCAGGCGTGCGGCCACCTGCCGCGCTTGTGCGCGGGATTCCAGTCCGACCTGAGGCGATACCACCAGCTGCATCGGGACGGCGGTGCGCTCGAAGCGAACGCCGGTGCCGTCCAGGCTGTGCGCCTGCATCACCGATTCCAGCGTGCGTGGCGTGTCCAGGGCGATGGATACATACACCGACGTGCCCTGTCGGTTCATGGGCCGCCCGGTCCGCCAGCCATTGCTTTCCCAGCTGCGGTGCTGAAAGGCCTGTTCGTTGGCGTGCAGGTCGAACACGTCGGCCAGCCGTGACGTGAAGTACAGGCCGTGGCCGGTGTGGCGTTCGGGCTGTGTTGTCAGCTTGCCTTTGCTCAATTCGAGCATCGCGACGTGCGGATCGGCCAGGGCAAAGGTGTGGCAGATCTTGTCGAAGACGCCTCGGCCATCGTCCGAGACGAGCAACTGCACATGGCTGGGCGTCTGGCGCAGCGAGACCGTGACGCCGGTGCCGTCGCTGTGGTCGATCGCGTTGTTGAGCAGTTCACAGAACGCATGCTGCGTGAGGCGCTGTACGGTCGACGGCAACGAGAAATAGCGCGCGAAGTCCCGTGACCAAGGCCGGTCTTCGCTCAGCCCGTTCAGCGGGTAGTGACGCACGATCTGACGCAACAGCCCGGGGGCGTAGTGCACCTGGGGTCCGCTGCCACTGCGGATCAACC
>JARXKP010000098.1 GCA_030271615.1 Pseudomonadota bacterium | reverse complement strand
TGCTCGTGCGGAACACGACGATGAAGCGCGACGCGAGCTGGACGCCGTGGTGGCAGTGCGCTGGAGCCAGTGCGCCATGTCGCGCCGATCCGCCTCGCCGACTTGGTCGAGGTCGAGCCGCAGAAGGAACGCCTGCTGCGCAACACCGAGCAGTTCGTCGACGGACGCACCGCCAACAACGTGCTGCTGACCGGCGCACGCGGTACCGGCAAGAGTTCGCTGATCAAGGCCTGCCTGAATGAATTCGCTCCGCGCGGGTTGCGCCTGATCGAGGTCGACAAGACCGATCTGGTCGACCTGCCCGACATCGTCGACCTGGTCGCTGAACGTCCCGAGCGCTTCATCGTGTATTGCGATGACCTCAGCTTCGATGAGGGCGAGCCGGGCTACAAGGCACTGAAGTCGATCCTTGACGGCTCGGTATCGCAGGCGTCGGACAACGTGGTGATCTACGCGACCAGCAACCGCCGCCACTTGTTGCCCGAGTACATGGCCGAGAACCTGACGTACCAGCACCTCGAGAACGGCGAGGTGCATCCGGGTGAAGTCGTGGAGGAGAAGATTTCGCTCAGCGAACGCTTCGGTCTGTGGGTCAGCTTCTACCCGTTCACGCAGGACGAATACCTTGCCATCGCGGCGCAGTGGCTGCGTGGTTTCGGCGTCAGTGAAGACGCGATCGTCGCGGCACGCCCGGAAAGCCTGGTGTGGGCGCTGGAGCGAGGCTCGCGTTCGGGGCGGGTCGCATTCCAGTTCGCCAAGGATTACAGCGGACGACAACCGGCGTGAGTGCGTCGCAGCGACCGCCCGTGGATGTCGACCCCATGGAAGCGCGCCATCCGGTGGATGTCGCGGTGGGCGTATTGATCGATGCGCAGGGTCGATTCCTGATGACATCACGACCTGCAGGCAAGGTTTACGCCGGTTACTGGGAGTTTCCGGGCGGCAAGCTCGAAGTCGGTGAAAGCGTCGAGACCGCGCTGCGCCGCGAATTGATCGAGGAGCTGGGTATCCTCATCGGCGAGGTGCATCCGTGGCGGGTCGAGCTGGTCGACTACCCGCACGCGCTGGTGCGCCTTCACTTCTGCAGGGTGCATGCGTGGACTGGCGAGTTTGAAATGCGCGAGCGTCAGGAGATGTCATGGCAGACATTGCCCGTGGAGGTGATGCCTGTGCTGCCCGGCACGATCCCCGTGCTGCGCTGGTTTGCCGAGGAGCGGCACCACGACGGTCCGACCCACCGCGGTTGATGCGGCCTCGGTGACGACCGGCCCGGTTGCTACACTGATCCGATGAGCTGGATCAACGATGTGAAATGGGATGCGCAGGGGCTCGTCCCGGTGATCGCGCAAGAGGTCGGGAGCAATGATGTCCTGATGTTTGCATTCATGAACCGCGAGGCGCTGCAGCAGACGGCGGACCTCGGCGAAGCGGTCTACTGGAGCCGTTCTCGCGGGCGTCTCTGGCACAAGGGCGAGGAGTCCGGACACATCCAGAAGGTGCATGAACTGCGCCTCGACTGCGACAACGACGTGGTGCTGATGAAGGTCGAGCAACTCGGTCACCACCCCGGCATCGCCTGCCACACAGGGCGCCACTCCTGCTTTTTCCAGCAGTACCGCGATGGCGCCTGGCACACGACCGAGCCGGTGCTGAAAGACCCGGAACACATCTACAAATGAGCCCTACCGAAAACGTCCACGACCGAATGACCGACCTGTCGCAGGATGTGCTCGCGCGCCTGGCCGAGGTCATCGATGCGCGCAAGGCCGGTGATCCGGACAAGAGTTACGTGGCGCGCCTGTTTCACAAAGGCACCGATGCGATCCTGAAAAAGATCGGCGAGGAAGCCACCGAAGTCGTGATGGCAGGCAAGGACGGCGATCCACAGAAAGTGGTTTACGAAGTGGCCGACCTCTGGTTCCACTCGATGCTGGCGCTCAGCGCATTCGGATTGACGCCGGACGACGTGCTGACGGAACTGCAACGGCGCGAGGGACTCTCAGGTCTGGAAGAGTTTGCGGCCCGCAAGGCGCAGCGCCGCGAAGGAGAAGAGGGATGAATGAGTCGGTTCAGTTCGACGAGGTGATTTCGGACGAGCACCCCGATCTGACGACGCTGACCCATGTGATGTACGCACTGCACACCGCTTCGTGGTTTTCGGCCGGTGTGTTTTCGGTGATCGCGATGATCATCAACACCATCAAGAGACCGGATCTTCCGAATGATTTCTTCCGGAGCCATTTCCGTTGGCAAGCTCGCAGCTTCTGGTTCACGTTGCTTTGGCTCGTGTTGGCATTGCCTCTGTGGATTCTGGTGATCCCCGGATGGATTGCATATTCGGGCATCGGACTTTGGTACCTGTATCGATTTATTCGGGGATGGTGGTGTCTCGCTGAACGCAGGCCCATGCCCCTACCTGCCCCTTGACGTGACTGGAACCGGGTGATGACACACGATCCGAACTGCCTTTTCTGCAAGATCGTTGCAGGACAGATCCCCAGCCGCAAGTCCTACGAGGACGATGAGGTGCTCGTGTTCCACGACATCCACCCGTGGGCGCCGGTGCATCTGCTGATCATTCCCAAGCAGCACATCGCGACACACGCCGACGTGGCGCCCGAGCACGGGCGATTGCTGGGCAAGATGCTGTTGCTGGCGCCCAAGCTGGCGCAGGAGCAGGGCGCCAGCAATGGATTTCGCACGATCATCAATACCGGTCGCGATGGTGGGCAGGAGGTCTATCACCTGCACATGCATGTGATCGGCGGTCCCCGACCCTGGAAACAAGGCTGATCGTCGGGCGGGCAAACAAGAATGCATGGTGCGGATCGGGTCAGGGGCTGACCTAGAATCCGCGGTCCTTTCAAAGGAGAGACAAAAATGGGTTCATTCAGCATCTGGCATTGGCTGATCGTCTTGGTGATCGTGGTGCTCGTGTTTGGCACGAAGAAGTTGAAAAACATCGGGGCCGATCTCGGAGGCGCTGTCAAGGGCTTCAAGGACGGCATCAAGGATGGCGGCGCTTCCGTCGATCCTGTCAATCCGGCGCAGGTGACAGCGCAAAAGACGTCTGATGCGAATACCGTCGACGTGGAAGCCAAAACCAAGTCGTGATTGATTTCGGCTTTGACAAGATCGCGCTCATCGGCGCAGTGGCCCTGATGGTCATTGGCCCTGAGCGACTTCCGAAGGTGGCTCGCACGGTCGGCCACCTCTTGGGCAAGATGCAGCGCTACGTCTCTGACGTCAAGGCCGAAGTCAGTCGTTCGATCGAACTCGAAGAACTCAAGAAAATGAAGGGGCAGTTCGAAGACGCTGCCCGCAACGTCGAGCAGACCGTGTCCAACGAGATCCACCAGACGAGTTCCGATCTGCGCAACAGCGCCGACGGCTCCGATGCGTCGTCCGTCGATGCGGTGGCGCACGACTACAACCAATACGACACCTTGCTTACCCCGCTGCCCGACTATCGAAACCCGAAGAAGCACTGGCGGCTCAAGCGCAGCGCCATGCCGCAGTGGTACAAGCAGCGCCACGGCATCCGTGGCAAGGCCCAGTCGGGAGCCGCTCGAGTGGCGCGCTTTCGTCCTCCTCGCTCGTCGGCCTGATCGATGGCTTCCAATTCTTCCGGCCCCGATGAACTCGGCGGCACCGAGCAGCCTTTCGTCACGCACCTGATCGAATTGCGGGATCGTCTGGTCCGGGCGTCGATCGCTGTGGGCATCGCCTTTGGCGTGCTGTGCCTCTGGCCTGGACCTGGCGGGCTCTACGACCTGCTGGCGGCACCGCTGGTGGCCAATCTGCCCAAGGGCGCGACGCTGATCGCCACCAACGTCATTTCGCCTTTTGTCGTGCCGCTGAAGATCACGCTGATGGCGGCTTTTCTGCTGGCGTTGCCGGTGGTGCTGTACCAGGTGTGGGCCTTCGTGGCGCCGGGGCTCTATTCGCACGAGAAAAAACTGGTGCTGCCTCTGGTGGTGTCGAGTACGGTGCTGTTTCTGACTGGCGTGGCCTTTTGCTACTACTTCGTGTTCGGCCAGGTCTTCAAGTTCATCCAGAGCTTTGCGCCGAAAAGCATCACGGCAGCTCCGGACATCGAGGCGTATCTGAGCTTCGTCTTGACGATGTTCATCGCCTTCGGCGCGGCGTTCGAAGTGCCCGTCGTGGTGGTTGTGCTGGCTCGAATGGGATTGGTCAGCATCGAAAAACTGAAAGCGTTTCGCAGCTACTTCGTGGTGCTGGCTTTCATCATTGCGGCAGTGATCACCCCACCGGACATCGTGTCGCAGCTGGCACTCGCCATTCCGATGTGCCTCTTGTATGAAGTGGGGATCTGGGCTGCGCTCATCTTCATCAAGCACACGCAGGCACCGGTCGAGGAATCTACGCCGACGGTGTGAATCTCATCGTCCGCGCGCGGCAGCACTCGCCAGATTCTTCGGGCGCTGCACCACGGTCACTTTCAGGGTCGACGCGTGGCCTGCGCGCTGAATGCCGATGGACGCGACGGTCTGCGGTTTCAACGAAGCCACCGCATTCAGCAACTGCGTGGTGTTGGCCACGCGGATGTCGCCGACTCTCACCACCACATCGCCGGGCAGCATCCCGCCTTCGCTGGCCGGGCCGTTCTGCAACACGCCGGTGATCAGCACGCCCTGCTTGACCGACAGGTTGAGGGTCTCGGCGATCTCGGGGGTCAAGTCACGCGGCTCGACACCGATCCAGCCGCGGGTGACTTGTCCGTCCTGGATCAACCCCTCCATGACCTGACGCGCGATGTTGGCCGGAATGGCGAACCCGATGCCCATGTTGCCGCCGGAGCGCGAATAGATGGCGGTGTTGATACCCATCAGGTTTCCGTTCGCGTCGACCAGCGCGCCGCCCGAGTTACCTGGGTTGATGGCCGCATCGGTCTGGATGAAGTTTTCGAAGGTGTTGATCCCGAGCTGGTCGCGACCCAGGGCGCTGACGATGCCCGAGGTCACGGTCTGCCCTACGCCGAACGGGTTGCCGATGGCCAGCACCACGTCACCGACCTGCAGGCCGTCGGTGTTGCCGAAGGCCATCACCGGAAGCCGGTCGAGTGCGATCTTCAACACGGCCACGTCGCTGTCCGGGTCGGTTCCGACGACCTTGGCCGGTGCGCTTCGGCCATCTGTCAATTGCACGTCGATGTCGCTGGCGCCCTCGATGACGTGGTTGTTGGTCAGCAGGAAACCCTCGGGCGAGACAATGACGCCGGAGCCGAGCCCGACTTGGGTTTCCGGACGGCTTTCACGGTCCCCGAAGTAGAACTGGAACCACGGATCGTCGGCGTGCGGGTTGCGGGCAGAAGTCTTGCTCGCGGTGATGCTGACCACCGCTGGCGACGCGCGCTTGGCCGCGGCGGCGTAGCTGTTGGCCCGACCGGACCCGCTCACACCGTCGCCCGCAATGGGCACTTCGCTGATCGAGATCCTGCCCGGCAGGCCCCCTCCCGCGCGGCGTGGCAACCACTCGGGTTTCAGCGTTGCGATCACGAACAGCACCGCGACGGCAACCGTGACGGCCTGGGAGAAAATGAGCCAGGTTTTTCGCATGAGGTGGAGTCTGTGGCCCGTCGTTCCGAAATCGATTCGTACCTGTCTGCGTTGCTGCAGACCGCGAGCTTCAAGGATTATGGTCCGAACGGTTTGCAGGTCGAGGGCCGTGCCGAGGTGCGGCGCATCGTCTCGGGCGTCACCGCCAGCCGTGCTCTGATCGATGCTGCCATCGATGCCGGAGCCGACGCGGTGCTGGTTCACCACGGCTTGTTCTGGCGCGGCCACGACGGGCGCGTCACTGGCTGGTTGAAGCAGCGCTTGCAGCGTCTTCTGGCCCACGACATCAACCTGTACGCGTACCACCTGCCACTCGATGCGCATGCCGAGTTCGGCAACAACGTGCAGTTCGGCGTCCGAATGGGCCTGAGCGCCGATGCGCGCTTCGGCGAACAATCACTTGGCTTCATTGGCTTGTCGGCCGAGCCGACCACCGTCGTAGCGCTGGCCGAGCGTCTGCAACGCTTGTCGGGCCGCACGCCGACGTGCATCGATGGCGATGGACGGCCGCTGGCCCGCATCGCTTGGTGCACCGGCGGTGCGCAGTCGTATTTCGAGGCGGCCATCGCTTCAGGCGCCGATGCGTTCGTCACCGGCGAGATTTCCGAGCCGCAGGTGCACCTGGCACGCGAAACCGGTGTCGCTTTCATCGCTTGCGGGCACCATGCGAGCGAGCGTTATGGCGCGCCTGCGCTCGGGGAGCATCTCGCCACGCAGTTCGGCATCGAGCACCGCTACATCGAGATCGACAACCCGGCCTGACGCCGACAGCGCGCTGCGGGGTCAGGTCGACAACTCGGCGGACTTGATCTGCTGCGCTCGGGCGGCCAGATGGAACATGACGTTCATGTGCCACGGCGGGAGTCGTGCTCGATGTTCGACCTCAATGCCCGGACGGCGGCGAACTCACCTTGCAGCAACCTGCAACAGCGCTCGACACCGAACAACAAGGCGCCGCTGGACTGCAGCCGGCGATTGCGTTCGCTGGACTGGCGCAAAATTTGTCCGACGAGACGCTGGACGGCATCGCGGGTGCGAGTTCGCTGGCGTGCAGAAAACGATGCAACGATGAGGCGCTGAACGACATGAGCGCACGCAGCGCAGAGGGACAAAGAATGCAATGCATTGACGAGGCGGCCTGCGAACTGTGGCCAAGGCCATGCTGGCACCAGAGTTCGTGCGCAGGAGAAAGGTCTTGAATTTCCTGTTGCGCGGTGACTTCATCGGTGCGCTGCAGAAGATGACCGAAGCGACGTGCGTCCGCTGGCGCGATTGGCTGTCCTTGTATGGCGATGGCAAGCCCAGCCCTCGGCCACGGATCTGAATGGAGACGCAGGTGTTGAACCGATCACCGATCGTCATCACGATGGGCGATGCCTGCGGCGTAGGCCCCGAAATCATCGCCCGCTTGTTCCGGGGGCCGTCTGCGGCGGGGTGCTTCGTGCTGGGCGATGTGGGCGTGATGCGCCGCGCCGCGCGGCTCACCGGCGGGATGCTGGCTGTGGCGCGCATCGACGCGCCCGAGGCGACCTTCGAGGTGCCGCCGAATTGCCTGCCGGTACTGCAAGCCGACGTGCTGCCGGCCGATCTGCTCGAGGCGCCCTGGGGTGGCATCGATGTGCGGGCCGGCGCGGCGGCTGCCCGCTGCATCGAGCAGGCGGTGACGCTGGCCCTGAGCGGCGCCGTGTCGGCTGTTGTCACGGCTCCAGTGCACAAGGAGGCGTTGGCAGCCGCCGGCGTCGGTTTCCCCGGTCACACCGAGATGTTGCAGGCGCTGGCCGCCGCGCCGGGCACCGCGCCTCCTCCGGTGCGCATGATGCTGGCCAACGACGAGTTGCGCACGGTGCTGGTGACGATTCACCTCTCGCTGCGGCGTGCCATCGATGCGATCAGCTTCGATTCGGTCCTCGAGACCTTGCGCATTGCGCACCGGTCGGCCGCGGGCTGGGGTATGCCGGCACCTCGCATCGCCGTGGCCGGACTGAACCCGCATGCCGGTGAAGGCGGCTTGTTCGGCGATGAAGAGGTCCTGATCATCGCGCCGGCAATTGCCGCAGCTCGCGCCGAAGGCATCGATGCGCGTGGGCCTTACGCGCCTGACACGGTATTCATGCGGGCGCGCAACGCGCCGGGCCATCCGGGGGAATTCGACATCGTGGTTGCCATGACGCACGACCACGGGCTGATCCCGGTCAAGTACCTGGGCGTCGAGCAGGGCGTCAATGTGACGCTCGGCCTGCCGTTCGTGCGCACCAGCCCGGACCATGGCACGGCATTCGACATCGCGGGCACCGGCCGTGCCGACCCGGCTTCGCTGGCAGCCGCTGTCGCGATGGCGAGGCGGCTGATCGCTGGTTGACCGACACAGCACCGATTCGCGCGTGCATTCAGAGGTGGCCATTCAGCTCTGTCGAAGGCGGCTCGGCTTCGGCAGCGGCGCCGGGCCGCCTTGCCAGCTCACTGCCGCGAGTTGGCGCTCAGCTCCGCAAGCTGCTTGCGCGCCCTTGACGTGGCCCTCTCCATCAGATAGTTGCTTTCCACCGCGCGCAGGCGCTCGGCTTCGCACATGCGCGAAAGCATTCGCGCGGTCAGTGAAATCGTCTCCTGCAGGTTGCGGCCATGCGTGAAGACGAAGAAGCTGCGTCCCGGACTCATGTAGGTGAGGCGTACCTTCTGCCACTGGTCTTTCAGCAGCATCTGATACGCGAAACCAATGCGCAGGTGCTCGATCAATCGCGCGCCGTGCGACGCTTCGGTCGGGTCCGCAGCGACAAGGTCGAGATTGATGTCGACCCCCAGGTTCAGCGGTGCACTGTCGATCGGTGGGGGCTCGTTTCCCAGGTCGATGTCGACCTCATGCGCCCAATCGACCGCTTTTTCTTCCACCAGGCCGACCTGCCTGGCTTCCTCGGCTGAAAAACGCTGTTCGATCTCGGCCGACATCAGCGGCACGGGAACGCCCCGGTCGGAGCGGCGCTCGTCCCCCTGAGCAGGGACTCCGCTGTTGAAGATCGATTCCAGATGCTTGGACAGCAGGTTGTAGTCAAGCTCCGTCATCGCTGGCGCCTTCAGCGAATCTGAATGCGCCGGCAACAACTGACCGAAGAACTCCTTCTGCGCGGCCTCTGGCCAGCCGATCAGCGTCAGGCCTTCGTTGAGGTCACGCATCAGCGTCGGCAGTTGCATCAGGAACCGCTTGCGCATGGCAGGCGAGCCCTTGGGTTGCACGCTCATGACCAGATCGCGACCGACATGACGGTAACGCTTGGTCGGCTCGCCGTCTGCGCCTTGCTGCCGCGCGGCCTGCACCAGGGCCTGGCTCCAAACCTGACAGAGAAATGAGCGCAGGAATTCGGGCATCGGCACCGAGGACAGCGCACCTTGCAGCTGGATGAGGTACCGCTGCTGCGTCCGCAGGTCGGTTTCCTTCGTTTCCAGCACGGCAATGGCACAGCTGCCCTTGACCTCCGATTCGGTCTGGCGCGCGATGAACGACTCCAGTTCGGCCAGCTTGGCGGCGTACAAATCGACCTGGTCGAAATCGCCGTCGACGATTTCCTGCACCAGCTCGCGTACGTGTTCGACGAACACCTTGCCCGGACCGTCATCGAAATCGTCGAACGCGCAGGCGAGCGATGCAATCCGGTTGACGAAGCGGCGGACCGGATGGCGCCGGGACGAGAAGAAGCTCGAGTCGTTGAGGGCGACGCGCAGCACCGGCAACTGGAGCCGGGCGATCTCGCGGGCCATCTGCGGCGGCACCCGGGTGTCGGACAGGATCTGGTCGAACAGGCTGCCCACGACGTCGATCACCATGTGGTCGAGCTTGCCGGTGGACGCCTGCATCAACTCTTCGCGATGGGCACGGATCAGGTTCACCGCCATCAGCCCGGCCGAGGCATCGTCGGCGTAGGCGCTGGCCGGTCCCGGGTCGGCATAAGGTCCGGGGCCGATGCCACGACCGCCCGTCTCTGGCGCGTAGCGGCTGGCCGGCGAGCTCGGTGTACCCGGGATGGGCGATCCGCCCGGTCTGCCGAGCTCGCCCGGCTGACTGGTCAGCTGCGTCAGCCGACGCAGCAAGGTCATCAATTGGGCGTCTTGCGCGGGGGCGCTGACGCTGCCGCCCGATGAACCGCCATAGCCGGTGGCCGGGCCGCCACGTCCTCCCGCGCCGTGACCGGACGCCGCAGCGTCGGCGCGTCCGCTGCGCGAGCCTTGCCAGCCGGTCGACCCATACGCGGAACTGGCGTTGCGCGATCCCGGTGTCGACGGTCCGGAGGTCGAGCGGTTGCTGCCGAGCCCGGAGTGCGTTGACGAATGGAATTCTGAGCCGTGGCCGCGGGTCGACGATAAATCGTCCCGCAGGCTGGCATAACCCGAGTTCAACCCTGGCAACGCGTTGCCAGGCCCGTCGACGGTTCGCACCTGCAAACCCACGGGGCTGATGCCACGCGACTGGAGCTCGACCACGATGGCGGCGTAGCAGGCGGGCATGGCCTGAGCCATCACGACACCGAACTCTCGGGTCAGCATGCCGCGCTCGACCGGGTCCGCGGTCACCGCTTCTATGGCCACGTACAGTGCCTGGCCGACGATGGCTGGCCGCAACGGGTTGCGCTCTTCGTCAGCGGTGCCGAAACCGGTGACGCGGCCCATGTAGCCGGAGAGCTCGCGCAACTCCACTTCGCAGGCATGCGCAATCTGCTGACCCAGGCGATCGGAGTGCATACGCTCTTCGACCTCGCTGTCGTCGACCAGGGTCAGCGTCTGCCAATCGGCCGACTGCGCCTGGCGTTTGGTTTCCGTGCGGGGCGCCAGCGTCTCGACCATGCGTGCATCGAGCCGGGTTCGAAAGTTCAGGCGAAACGGCCCCAGTTGCCGATGCAGCGCCAATTGCGCCGCGAACATCGTGTTGCGATCGATCGCCTTCGAAGCCGACTGGGACTGCGCTGCCAAGGTCTGGCACACGCGCTCTGCGACCGTCAGTGCAGTCGCTTTGACGAGGTCTGCCGCTGCTTCCAAGTCGGCCGGCAGTCGAGGATCGGTGGGGTTCATCTCGGGGAAATGCTGCAACCGCTGGAGGTTGGAGCCGGTTACTGCGCATGAGTATGAGACCAAACGAGGGGTCGACCCCCGCCCGAGGTCTGTCGGAGACGTCGCTGACGACGTCTCCGACCGCTTACTTCTTCAATGCGTCACGAATTTCCCGCAACAGCAACACGTCTTCAGCCGGGGCTGCAGGAGCTGCAGCAACTGGCGGTGGCTCTTGCTTCATGCGATTCACCGCTTTGACCATCATGAAGATGATCACCGCGAGGATCACGAAATTGATGGCCACGGTGAAAAAATTCCCGTAGGCGAGAACGGCACCTTCCTTCTTGGCCTCGGCGAGCGTGGTGGCGAGCTGACCGGATAGCGGAATGAAGTAATTCGCGAAGTCGAGACCGCCCGCCAGTTTGCTGACGACTGGCATGATCATGTCGGAAACCAGTGAGTCGACGATCTTCCCGAAGGCGCCTCCGATGATCACGCCCACGGCGAGATCGACGACGCTGCCCTTCATCGCAAATTCCTTGAACTCTGTTGCAAACCCCATGTGCATGACTCCTCGTATGTGTTTTTGATAGCCTGTGGTCAGCGAAAACTGAAGTATTCCTGCCTCGCCCAGCGAGTATTGCTGATTCAAGAGACGGGTCAAGGACGCTTCCGCCGTTGTCGTTCACCGACTTGTCG
>JARXKP010000097.1 GCA_030271615.1 Pseudomonadota bacterium | reverse complement strand
GATCTGACGCGATTCGGTGACGTCCCAGTTGGTGCCCACCATCCGCAGTGCGTTCCCCTGCGCGTCTCGCGACACGCGGGCCGCGCCACGCAGTTGATGCACGCTGCCATCGTTCCAGACGACCCGGAATTCGGCGTCGAAAGGAGCATCGCCCTCGATCGCCAGCTGGAGCGCCTCCTCGACCGCAGAGAGATCCTCGCGATGCACCTGATGTGCCCACAGGGCTCCCGGTTCGGCCACCTCGTCCGACTTGATGCCGAACATTCGGTACACCCGCTCGTCCCAGGTCAGTTTCCGGGTACGCAGGTCCCAGTCCCAGATGCCGACACCGCCGCTTTCGGTGGCCAGCGCCACGCGTTCGTTGGCGGCCGACAGCGCCAGCCGCTCGGCCATCTGATGCGTCACGTCCTGAAAGGCGCCGACCACGCGCCGCGGTTGGCCGGCCTCGAGTTCCACCGAACCGACCGCACGCACCCAGATGGGGAGGCCGTCGTATCGAACCATCGGCAGTTCGAGGTCGAAGCCCGGTCCGCCAACGGCGGCAGCTTCGACCGCATCCCGAACCAGCTCGCGGACTTCGGGCGCATAGAAGTTCAGCGCCTCGTCCATCGAGGGGCGGTGCCCCGGCGGTACACCGTGAATGCGGCAGGTCTCGTCGGACCAGAAAATGCCCCCCGAAGCCAGATCGACCTCCCAGCCGCCGACGCCGGCCAGCCTGCCGGTGCGGTCGAGGAACATCTTGCTCTTGCGCAGCGCCTCTTCCTCGCGCTTGCGAGGCGAGATGTCGAGGTGGGTGCCATACATCCATTCGGGATTGCCGTCGGCGGTCCAGGTGATCACGCGACCGCGAGCCAGGATCCACACCCAGTGCCCATCGCGGTGACGCCGACGCGTCTCGCACTCGTAGTGCTCCGTCTGCCCGGCAAAGTGCTGTGCGAGCAGTTCGGTCGAACGCAGCAGGTCGTCCGGGTGCCCGCGGGACATCCAGGCCTGGATCGACAGTGGCTCCAGCTCGGCCAGTGTGTAGCCGATGATCTGCGCCCAGCGCTCGTTGAAGCGCAACTCGCCGGTTTGCACGTGCCATTCCCAGGTGCCGGCATGCGTGCCTTCGACGATGTTGGTCAGACGCTGGCGCTCCGTCGCCAGCGCGCGCTCGGCGTGACGGTGCAGCGTGATGTCTTCACTGATGGCGAAGCTGCGCAGGGGAAGTCCCTGCGGGTCGCGTTCGAGAAAGGCCGACAAGCGTACGTCCAGCACCCCGCCGCTGCGGGTGATCATCTGGTAGGCGATGTTGTCGGTTCGGCCGGTCTGGAAAAACGCCGGGAGCACGACACTCAGCGCCTGTTCGCGCGAGCTGGGGCTCATGAAATCCACGAGAGGACGCCCGATCACCTCGTCGCGGACGTAGCCCATCTTGGCCAGCCAGGTGTCGCTCACCGACAGCAGACGCCCCTTCGCGTCGATCGAATGCAGCATCGCCGGGGTGGATTCGTACAACCGCCGGAGGCGTTCCTCGTTCAATGAATTCTGGGCAAGCAGCGCATGGTGCTCGGTGATGTCTTCCGACGAGCCCACGATGCCGGTCGCCGATCCGTTAGCGCCGGGCACCGAACGGGCGCGGGCATGAACGCGACGCACCGTTCCATCCGGGCGGAGCACGTTGAACTGCATTTCGAACGGGCCCCCTTCTGCCGCGAAGCGCTGCCACTCGGACAGCACGTGCAGCGAGTCCGGATGCAGCGCTTGGGCCCAGCCCTGCCCCAGGCTCTGCTCCAGCGACAGACCGAATATTTCCTGCCAGCGTTCGTTGGAGTAGCGGATCGAACCTTGGGCATCGGCGTAATAGACGCCCAGAGGCGAGCTGTCGCTGAGCGTGCGGAAGCGCTGCTCGCTGGCGGCCAGCTGGGTCAGGTTCTGCTGTGTACCCTGGATGGCCTGTCGACCTTCCAGCGCACGCGACGCCGCCTGGGCCAGGCAGCGCAACAGCTCGCGCTGGGTTTCATCCAGTTGTCGCGGCTGGCGATCGATGACGCACAGGGCTCCGACGCAACAGCCGTCGCTCAGCCGCAGCGGCGCCCCGGCATAGAAGCGGATGCCCGGCCGGCCCACGACGAGCGGGTTGTCCGCGAATCGGGCATCCCGGGTGGTGTTGGGAATTTCGAACAGTTCGTCGCCCAGGACGGTGTACGAACACAGGCCCCATTCCCGAGGCACTTCGGTCACACCCGGCAGGCCGTGGTTCGCCTTCAACCACTGGCGACAGGTGTCGGTCAGGCTGATGAGTGCGATCGGCGTGCCGCACACGAGCGCTGCGGCACGGGTCAACGCATCGAACTCGACCTCCGGCTCGGTATCGAGCACGTCCAGCGCATGCAGTGCCGCGAGGCACCCGGCTTCGTCGTCACGTTCATGAGCGGACTGCAATGCGATCTCCCTGTGGATGGTCCGACGTCTTGAAGGCAGCGACGGACTCGACGAGTTGATGCGCCTGCTTGCTCAGGCTCTCGGTGGCTGCGGCGCTTTCCTCGATCAGCGCCGCGTTCTGCTGCGTGGCCTGGTCCATGTGGGACACCGCCTCGCCGACCTGGTTCACGCCGGTGCTCTGTTCGGAACTCGCCGCGCTGATCTCGGCCACGATGTCGGTGACACGGCGAATGGCGCTGACGATCTCCTGCATCGTCTGCCCGGCCTCGCCGACCAGCACGGTGCCGTGCTCGACGTGCTCGACGCTGGCGTTGACCAGGGCCTTCACCTCGCGTGCCGCTTCGGCGCTGCGATGAGCAAGATTGCGCACCTCGCTCGCCACCACCGCGAAGCCGCGCCCCTGCTCGCCAGCGCGCGCCGCTTCGACCGCCGCGTTGAGCGCGAGGATGTTGGTCTGGAAGGCAATGCCGTCGATCACGCCGATGATCTCGGCGATCTTTCGGGAGCTGTCGTTGATGCCGCTCATCGTGGTCACCACCTGGCCCATCACCGCGCCGCCCTTCTGCGCCACCGTGGACGCCCCGAGTGCCAGCTGATTGGCCTGCTTGGCGTTGTCGGCATTGGTGCGCACGGTCGATCCGAGCTGGTCCATCGTGGCGGCGGTCTGCTGCAGTGCGCTGGCCTGCTGCTCGGTGCGGTTGGAAAAGTCGAGGTTGCCGTCGGCGATCTGCTGGCTCGCGGTGGCCACCTCGTCGGCATTGGCCTTCACGTCGCGCACGATGCGGGAGAAATTGCCTTGCAGACGGGCGAGGGAATCGAGCAGTTGCACGGTCTCGTCGTTGCCTGCGGGGCAGATGGCAGTCGTGAGGTCGCCGTGAGCCAGCTGGTCGGCGACCGCGACGGCATGCAGCATCGGGCGCGTCATGCTGCGCGCCAGCAAGAGGGCCGCTGCCATCATCATCACCGCAGCCAGCACCAGCGACGCGGTGATGGCGAATTGCGTTTGCTTCACGTGTCCCTGGGCGACATCCCCGAGCGTGTCGCCGTTCTTCTCGACGGACGCCGACAACACCGCCATGCGGCCCTCGAGATCGGTGAATGCCGATTGCAGGGCCGACGTCTCCTGCTTGGCTTTCACAGCGTCGACAGCCGACGCCGAGATGACCCGTCCGGCCGATTCGAGGTACTTCGCGACGAGCGGCTGCACGGTGGCAAGCGCGCTTCGGGTGTCCGAACTCATCGGCAGCGACTGCAGCTTGGACAGCGCCTCACCGAAGGTTTTTGCATGGTCCTTGAGACCCGCCTGCGCTTCGGCGATTCGCTCCGGGCTCTTGTCCAGCGCCCCCAGCAACGCCAACTGGGCATCGCCCCGGATGGCGTCGTGCATCATGTCCGCGCTCTGGCTGGCCTGCAACGCGACACCGGCCTGGATGGCATCTTCGATGGAAGCGCCGAGCCGCGTCGAGGCGTACAGACCAATGCCTCCGGAGACCGCAGCGAGCAACGCGCCCGACAAGCCGAGGGAGAGGATCTGGGTGCGTAATTTCATGGGGGCTTCCTCTGGGGGACTGATCAGAACGCGATGCCGTACCAGCCGAAGCCGACGGTCCACAAGGTGCTGGCGGAGCCGGATTCGCGGCTCGCGGTGAGGTCGATTCCGAACACGTCCTTGATAAGCCACACACGCCCGCCCAGGGTCTTGACGGTGCCGCCAAAGACTGCGGAACGGGTGTTGGCATCGACCTCGGCGAACAGGAAAAAATGCTCATGCGGCGTCCACATGACTGCCGTGCTCAGGGCGCCGGCGGTGTAGTGACTCTGGCGGTTGCGCACCGGGCCGAGGTTGGCATGGATCATCCATTCGTCGTTCAGAAGCAGCGTCGCCAACCCCAGCACGGAGGCTTCGGAGTCGCGCCAGTCGTGACGCACCGGGTGTTCGAAGCCGACATGGAATTTCAGGCCGAGGTTCAACTTGCCTGCGGTGGTCTCGTGGCTCCACGACTCGGGCACCCACTTCAGCGCCAGGCCGGATTCGCCGCGGACCACGTCGCGGGGATGCGGATGCGTGTAGTCGACGCCGAGTTCGAAGCCCTTGGCGACGCCGCAGGCGGCGCCTGCGACCAGCGCCCGCTGACTGCCCGTGCGCTCGGACCAGCTCTCGATCAGACAGGTGGCCAGGTCTGCGGTGGCCGCATCGTCGGTGCCCAGCGGGCGACCCGCCCAGGCGCCGTTCGAGAACGCAGCGAGCAGCAGCAGCGCAGCCACGCGATGGAGAACGACGGTGAATTTGTGTGTACCCATGTCCACTTATCGGAATTGACCAGAAATTTCTTGAGGACACCGTGGTCCCGATCGGTGCCGGTGCAAAGCCGGAATCAGCCGTTCGGTGGGGTCCGGGTTGCCGGTGTGGCGTGTGAAACCAGTCGCCCCTGCAACCACGCAGTGGTGGTCGCCGCATCGGCGGGTCGGGCGAACAGGTAGCCCTGCAACGAGGTGCAGCCCATCGCGCTGAGCAGGCTGGCCTGGCCTTCGGTTTCCACCCCTTCGGCGACGACGCGCAGGCGCAGGCTTCTCGACATCGCAACGATCGCCTTCGCCAGTTCCCGATCGTCGGGATCGGTCTCGAGGTCGCGGACGAAGGAACGGTCGATCTTGACGGCGTTGACCGGAAATCGCTTCAGGTGGCTGAGGCTCGAATAGCCGGTTCCGAAGTCGTCCACCGCGATGCGGATGCCGAGCGCCCTGATCTGATGGAGCACATTGAGCGTGGTCGTGGGGTCCTTCATCAGCGTCGACTCGGTGATCTCGAAAGACAACTGCTCGCCGCCGGCCCCGGTCGAACGCAGGATGTCGGACACCACACCCACGAAGTCGATATCGGCCAGCTGCACCGGTGACACGTTCACCGCGATGGTGAGGTGGCCCAGCGCGGTGTTGCGCCACCCCCGCAATTGTTCGCAGGCGCTGCGCAGCATGGATTCGCCCAGTGGAACGATCAGGCCGCTCTCTTCGGCAACCGCGATGAAGACCAGCGGGCTTTGCGGTCCATGCCCGGGCCGATCCCAGCGCGCCAGTGCTTCCACCGCCACCGGAACCCCGGTGATGGCGTCGATGATGGGCTGGTAGTGCGCCACGAACTGGCCGTCGGCGAGCCCACGGCGCATGTCGGCTTCGAGGCTCAGGCGTGACGATGCCGCGTGATCAACCGTCTTCGAGAAGAACTGATAGCGGTTGCGGCCTTCGCGCTTGGATCGGTACATCGCCGCATCAGCGTGCTTCATCAGGGTGTCCGGGTCTTCGCCGTCGTCAGGAAACATCGCAATGCCCAGGCTGATGCCGACGTTGACCTCGGTGCCTTCGAGCGTGCAAGGCAAGGCCACTTCGCGCAGGACCTTCTTCGCCACCTCGCCGACGTCGTCGGCGCCGCCGATTTCCGACAGCAGCATGACGAACTCGTCTCCGCCGAGACGGCACACCGTGTCGCTGCCGCGCAGCGTGCCGGTCAGTCGTCGCGCAACGGTCTTCAGCAGTTCGTCGCCGACCGCATGACCGAGCGAATCGTTGACATGCTTGAAATGATCGAGGTCCATGAAGACGACCGCGAAGCGGTTCAGATGACGGTGCCCGAACTGGCAGGCCTGATGCACCCGATCCTGGAACAGCACGCGATTGGGCAGGTCGGTCAGGCTGTCGTGGTGGGCCAGGTAGGCCAGTCGCTGGGTCAGCGCGCGCGCTTCGGTCACGTCCTGGAACACCATCACCGCACCGAGCAGCGAGCGGTCCTTTCCGACGATCGGCGCGACCGAGTTCTGCACGCCGTATTCCTTGCCATTCGGGTCGCGCAGCACCGCACTCTGCGGCGCACCGGCGATCGGCGTGCCGCGAAGGCAGCTCTCGATCGGGCTCGACAGCGGCGCGCCGGTGACCTGGTCGAACAGCTGAACCACACCGCTGAACGCAAGGCCTCGAGCTTCCGTCAGACGGCGCCCGACGAGTTGCTCGGCAACCGGGTTCATGTAGGTGATGCGTCCCTGGTCGTCGGTGGTCACGACACCGTCGCCGATGGAATGCAGCGTCACTTCGATGCGCTCCTTCTCGGCCGCCAGTTCGGCCGCCAGGCGCTTCTGTTCGGTCGTTTCCTTCAGGACCGAGAGCGTGCGCAACGGCCGACCCGCGGGATCTCTTTGCCAGATTGCGGACAACTGCACGTCCAGCACCTCGCCGCTCCTGGTCACCATCTGGTATTCGGCGTCGCGCAGGAAGCCCTCCTTGATGAACTTCGGAATCAGCCACGATTCAGCGCGCTGTCGCGATTCGGGCGTCAGGAATTCAGTGGACCGGCGACCCAGGACTTCCGACCGCTGGTATCCCAGGCGCGCCAGCCACTCGTCGTTGACGCTGACCAGGCGCCGGTGGGTGTCGACCGAATGCATCATCACCGGAGTCATCTGGTAGAGGCTGCGAAAGTCGTCTTCGCGCTGCGCGACGTCGATCACGCCCTGCCGGATGCGCTCGAAGGTCGCAGCCAGCAGCAGCGGGGGCATCAGCACCAGCACCAGCGGCAGATAGAACAGACCGTCGATGGAGGGTCGAATCGTCATCGAAGGCTGGAATGACCCCTTGGTGATCAACGCCCCGATGGCGACGGAACAGAGCAGCACCCCCAGCGCGGCACCGGCGAATCGTCCGATGGAGGCCACCAGCACCAGCGCGATCGAGATGTAGACGTAAGGATGCGGAAGCGTCGTCGGTGCCCACAGCGAGATGGCCACGACCAGCAGCAGGGCAGTCAGGACCTGAGGGCGGCGCAGTTCCGTGCCCAGCGGTCGCCAACCGCGAGCCACCACCAGCAACCCCAGAGGCAGCACCGCCACGCTGCCGATCGCACTGCCTTGGAACCACGCCATCGACAGTACGCGGAAGGCCCCCCAACCCTGGGCCGACAGCAGGGCGGCCCCGAGCGCGGCGCCGAACAGCGCCGGCAACACCCCCCCCAGCAGCAGTGCGTTCAACAGCACGCCGGCACGGCTGACGCACTGATCGGGGACGCAGAAGCGCCGCAGCAGCAGCCCGCCGAGCACGATCTCGACCGTGTTGGCAGGAATGCACGACAGGATCAGCCGCATCGGATCGCCGAACACGGCACCGGCGGCCAGGTTGCCGACCGCCATCGCGCCCAGCAGGGCCAGCCAGTCCTTCGTCGGCTTCGCCTGAAGCAGGACGACCGCCATCGCATTGGCGTACCAGAGCATCGCGAGGCCGCCAGAGTGGCGAACCAGGAAGATCGCCCCGGCGGAACAGGCGAAATACAGGCCGGCGGCCAGCGCGGCCGAGGCGATCAGTGACGTGGGAAGGATGGCGCGCGGGCGCGCCCGGGGACCCTCCGCCGCGGCGGCAGCACCAAAGTCACCAGGCTCGGCGGGAAAGAGGGCCATCGAACATCTGCTTTCTGCGTCATCGCGACTTCGGTGGGTGCTCGTGGACAAACCACGAGCGGTCAGCGGCGCATGGGTCTGTCGATCTGCCAGCATTCTGAGGCCGCAGGGTTGCTCCGATGCCTCGAAAAGGCGCTCAAAGCGGGCTCGTGTCATCGAGCCGGTTCGAAACCCTGCCGTCACACCGTCAGGGCCGCTGGCCCGAGGTCGAAATGACCAGTCGACTCGGCTGCGCTGGCGTGCGCTGGTTCGGAAGATACCGATGCCGCAGCGACAGCTTGACGCGCGTCAAGTCGCCGCCGCCCCGCATCGATAGGCTGGCGCATGCGCCTGCTGTCCACGTTCACCCGCTACTCCACGCTGAGTGGGTGGCGGCGTCTCGAATGGCTGACCCTGGTGTCGACCATTCCGGCGTTCTACATGGCAATGCTGTCGGAGCACCGGTCGATCGCGGTATGGCTGTATCTGCTGGCCTTCGGCGCCAGCGCGGCGGTGATCTGGAGCGAGGCTCGCGACAGGTGGCGGCATTCGTCCACCGGCAGCCTTTACGCGCGCCATCAACTGGGCCTGCTGCTGGCGAGTGCCTTGCTGCTGTCAGCCGCCCTGCCGGCTGGCGATGAACTGGATGTGCTGGGGGTGCGCCTCGCCACCGCGGTGCTGGTGGTGCTGCGCATGGGCGAATCGCTGCTGACCCGCTTCTGGCGTGGTGGCCTGCCCTATCTGCTGACGCTGAGCATCGGCGTGGTCGGTCTGTGCGGGCTCGGATTCTGGTGGCTGGAACCGCGCGTGCAGAGTTTCGGCGACGGCCTGTGGCTGGCGTTCACCACGGCGGCGACGGTCGGCTACGGCGACATCGTTCCCAGCACGCCGGCGGCCAAGATCTTCGCGGTGTTCGTCGTGCTGATGGGGTTTGCCGTGCTGTCGACGGTCACCGCCGCGATCGCCGCGATGTGGGTGCAGTCCGAAGAGCGCCGGATCGAGCGCGAGATCCTGCGCGACCTGCACGTCCAGTTGAAGGTGATCCGGGCCGATCTGGCGGCGCTGCGCAGCGAGCAGGCGGCACGGGACCGGAACAGATGACGGGTCGACCGGAATGACCTGTGTGCCAAGCTCGCAGGACACGTCAGTGCGAAATCGCGAAGTCGCCGTGCCGACCCGCCTGAACATTGCGCCGCGTCAATCCATGCCGGTCGGTCCGTTCCAACAATACAGGTGACATTCACGATCCCGACGGGAGCAGACCGATGCGAACCACCCGATTGATGCAACCGATGCTTGCCGTGCTGGCAGGCGCGGTGCTCCTGTGCGGCGCCGCACGGGCTCAGGACACACCGACCGGCCAGGATGTCGTGCGCCGCGCGATCCACGTCTGCGCGTCGTGTCATGGCGAGGGAGGCCGCAGCACGACGCCCTCGATCCCTTCACTGGCGGGGCAGATGCCCGCCTACACGATCGCCCAGTTGAAGGACTTCCGCTCGCAGACGCGCACCGAAGCCGGCACCCGGGCCTACATGTGGGGCGTCTCGGCGCTGCTCGACGACGCCACGATTCAGGGCCTCGCCGACTACTACGGAGAACAGTCCCCGGCCGCCGGCCGCTCGGGAACCCCGTCCTTGATAGCCGCCGGGCGCAAGATCTACGCCGAAGGCATCCCCGCTCGCGGGGTGCTCGCCTGTGCGTCCTGTCACGGCACCGGGGCTGAAGGCGCGGCCGGCTTCCCGCGCCTGGCGGGCCAGCACGCCACCTACCTGCACGCGCAACTCAAGTTGTTCGGTACCCGGCTGCGGCCTCACGGCGTCATCATGCAGGTCGAGACCTCGTTCATCAAACCGTCCGAGATGCGTGCCGTCGCCGAGTACTTGCAATCGCAGTGAGTGCCGCGGCGAAAGCGCATCGGATCGAGAGCGCCACAAACGGATGACCGGGACGCTGAATCGGACGCACTGAATCGGTCGTCTGCGGCATCCGGAAGACTGATCCTCGCCGATCACTGCATCACGCGGCGCGCCGGTGATGAGCCGAATGCGTTGCTGAGCGCTGCCAGTTCGCCGGACTCGCGCGCACGCTGGTATTCCTTGAACACCTCGGCACGCGTGAGCGTCGACGAGGTGGCAACGTCTGCAGCGCTCGCGTAGCCCGCCACCGTGAGCAGGTCACCGGCGGCCTTGGCACGCAGGTACTCGGCCTGCACTTCGGCGCGCGTGAGCTGGGAGGCTGCCGGCGAGCGGTGGTCGTAAACGGTGTCATAGCCGGTGTTGTTCACTTCGCCAGCGGCGCGAGCACGTGCATATTCGGATTGAACTTCAGCACGGGTCAGCGACGAGCTGTTGGGAGCGGCGCTGGCCGAAGTGGCCGCGAAGATCGACAGCGAGGCGAGGATGAGGGCGTTGAGCTTATTCATGATGGTTTCCTCGATTCGTCAGAGTGGATGTGTGGTGGTTGGGTTCGAGAGGCATCGCGCTGTGCGTTGCCGCCCTGTGTCACCCTGTCTCTTACGAACGGGACTGCAAAACGGATGAGCTTTCGAAAAACCTTTTTTCGCACGAAGCCATGAAGAGGCTGGGGCGCAACGAGCGCCGACGTGTTCGAAGCCCGTCTGGTAAGCAGACGTAAAGGCGCGGGGGATCCCGGAAAACCTGTCACCGTAGCCCGCTCGGTTCACGTTGTAGGTGGACACACATCCCTGGAGTCAGACTTGAAGAAAATCATCGCCCTGGCGATCGCTGCCGCTGCCATCGGCCCCGTGTCCGCAGCGACCAGCGTGGGCATCTCGATCGGCATCAACCAGCCGGGCGTCTACGGCCGCATCAACATCGGCGACGTACCGCGCCCGGCCCTCGTTTACGAACAGCCGATGATCATTGCGCCGCCGCCAGTGATGTACGAGCGACGTCCGATCTACCTCTACGTGCCGCCGTTGCATCAGCAGGATTGGCGTCGCTACTGCGGCCGCTACAACGCCTGCGGTCAGCCGGTGTACTTCGTTCAGGACCAGTGGGTTCGTGAACGCTACCAGCAGGAGCACCCGGGCTGGAATCGTGGACGCGGACGCGGTTGGAACCAGCGGGATGACGATCACCGCGATCGCGACCACGGCCGCGGACCCGATCGCCACGACCGTGACAACGGGCCGGGCAACGGTCACGGATCCGATCGCGGGCGCGACCACTGACGTGAGTTCGCGTCGCCTTCGAGGGCGGTGAAAGACGGAGTTGGCTGCGCCTCTGGCGCGGCCAGCCGTCACAGATACAACGCAACGACCTCGGTGACCACGCCGTCCCAGACGACCGGGATCGCCAGCAGTGCCGCCGATCCGATGGCTGCCGCGGCAGCGGCCGGCGGACCGACCTCAGACGCCGGCTGCTCGTTGATGACCGGCACTCCGCCGGTCCAGGCCTGCACGATGGACCCCGCGGAATCCGCCGAGATCGGCAGCTCGGCCACGGCCGCCGAGCGGCCGCCATGCAATTCGCTGAACGCCAGGTCGCGCAGCAGTTTCGTCTTC
>JARXKP010000096.1 GCA_030271615.1 Pseudomonadota bacterium | reverse complement strand
TTCTCGCTCGTGCTCGGCATGACCTACACCTACCTGCCGTTCATGATCCTGCCGCTGTACTCGAACCTGGCGAAGATGGATATGCGACTGCTCGAGGCCGCAGACGATCTTGGCGCCACACCGTTCGTCGCCTTCTGGAAGATCACGGTGCCGCTGTCGAAGGCCGGCATCATCGCCGGATCGATGCTGGTGTTCATCCCTTGCGTCGGCGAATTCGTGATCCCCGAGCTGCTCGGCGGGCCGCAGACGCTGATGATCGGCCGCGTGCTGTGGGACGAGTTCTTCAGCAACAACGACTGGCCGATGGCCTCGTCGGTCGCGGTGGTGATGGTGCTGCTGATCATCGTGCCGCTGGCCATCTTCAACAAGTACCAGGCCGAAGCGACGGAGGGTCGCAAATGAATGCCTCTCTGGTGAATCGCTGGTTCGGCAAGGGCTGGTTGACGCTGGGTTTCGTCTTCCTGTACCTGCCCATCGTGGCGCTGGTCGTCTACTCGTTCAACGACTCGCCGGTGCCCAACTCCTGGCGCGGCTTCACGCTGCGCTGGTACACCGCGCTGGCCGCCGACAACGAGATGATCACCGCGTTCGTGCTGTCGCTGAAGATCGCTTTCTTCACCGCCTGCGCATCGGTCGTGCTCGGTACGCTGGCCGCGTTTGCATTGGTCAAGTACCGGCGATTCACCGGGCGCACGCTGTTCTCCGGCATGGTCAACGCGCCGCTCGTGATGCCCGAAGTGATCGTCGGGTTGTCGCTGCTGCTGATGCTGGTGTCGATGCAGCGTGCGCTGGGCTTCCCGGAGCGCGGCACGCTGACGATCTGGATGGGCCACCTGCTGCTCGGCATGTCCTACGCCACGGTGGTGATCCAGGCGCGCCTGCAAGACCTCAACCCGCAGCTCGAAGAAGCAGCGATGGACCTTGGCGCGCGACCGTGGCAGGTGTTCAGCCTGGTCACGCTGCCGATGATTTCCCAGTCGCTGCTGTCGGCCTGGCTGCTCACCTTCACCCTGTCGCTCGACGACGTGGTGCTGTCGGCGTTTCTGTCGGGACCGGGCTCGACGACGATGCCGCTGGTCATCTTTTCGCGTGCCCGCCTCGGGCTCAACCCGACCGTCAATGCGGTGGCCACGGTGATCGTTTTCATCGTCGCCATCGGTGTCGTTGTCGCCAGTTATTTCATTGCCCGTGCCGAGCGCAATCGATCGCTTGAAATGGCCGCTGCCAACCGCGCCAGCTGACACCCGCAGATGCATACCACCCATCGATTCACCGCACCAGGAGCCCCCATGAATATCTGGCACCCTACCGTCCTGACCCTTGCCATTGCCGCGGTGTTTCCGTTGCCGGCTGCCGCTCAGTCCAACGAAGAATTGCTCAAGGAGTTGAGGGCTTTGCGCGACCGCGTCACACAGCTCGAAGACAAGTTGAAATCGACCGAAGCGGTCAAGGCGCAAGCAGCAGCGCCCGCACCTGCCGGCATGACGCCCGAGCAGTCGCGGGAATTGGGTCGCATCGCCTTGAAGGTCGATTCACTCGAGGAAGAACGCGAAAACTCCACCTTCAAGGGGCTGAAGATCAGCGGCAGCATCGACCCCACTTTCATCTACAACAAGGCGCAGAACCGCGCTGGCTTTCAGTTGCTGAACACGGTCGGGAACGGCGGATACGCCTACGACAACTCGTTCTTCGGCTCCGCCACGCTCGACTTCCAGAAAGAACTCGAAGGCGGCACCAAGTTCCGGCTGACCATCGCGCCCGATCGCGGAATCGGGGCCAACATCAACTTCGGATCGATCGTCCACGAAGCCAGCGCCTCGATCCCGCTGACCGACGAGAAGACACGACTCCTGCTCGGACAGATTCCCGACTGGTCAGGCTACGAGCTGCTGCCCTCGGCCCAGAACAAGCTGATCACGCACAACCTGCTGTTCGATCTGACCTTGCCGCTGGCCTACACCGGTGTCGGGCTCGAACTGACCCGCGGTGATTGGGTCTTCAAGGGTGTCGTCGGCAACATGAACGCGTCGAAGAAAGAGCGCAACGAGAAAGCGCCGATGTTCGCGTATCGCGGCGACTACACGATCAGCGAGTACGCCGGTATCGGCTTCGCCGGCGTGATCGGCAAGGCGACCAATCTGGTGAACGGCGGGCCTGAAACCTCGTTGAACCTGATCGAAGTCGACAGCTTCTACACCCGTGGCGACATGACGCTTCAAGGTCAGGTCAGCTACGGACGCCAGAGCGATGCCGCCATCGCCACCAACGCCAATGGCGGCCTGCAGGACGCCCAGTGGTGGGGCCTTTCCGGACTGGCGGCGTACAAGTTCGACCCGCGGCTGGAAGGCGTGGTGCGGCTCGACTACATCAACAACAATCAACACGGAGGCGGCTTGCTGGGCTTCGGCGCCGACTCGGTGAACGGCATCGGCCCGGGTTTCGACGGCTTCGATGCCAGTGGCGCGCCCATCGTCAGCGGCAGCCAGCGCGGCGCCAATCGCTTCGCATTGAGCGTCGGTGGCAACTACCGATTCAACGAGTACACGCTGTTCAAGGCCGAATACCGCCTCGATCGCGCCAACCGCCGGGTCTTTGAATACGTCGACGACGGCAATTTCAGGAAGACCAACCACCTGTTCGGCGCGTCCGTGGTCGTGTCGTTCTGATCGATGTCATCCACTGCCTCTCGTGACTGGCACGCGGCGGCTGCCGCGTGCCGACCCGATGGCCGCATGGTCATCGACGGTGTTCGATGCGCTGCGTCGGCCGAACAGACCTTCGCCTGCATTTCACCGATCGACGGTCGCGCGATCGCGCAGGTTGCACGCGGACAAGCTGCAGACATCGACGCCGCAGTGGTGTCTGCGCGCCGCGCGTTCGACGATGGCCGCTGGGCCGCCAAGCCGCCGGCCGCCCGCAAGAAGATCCTGCAGCGTTTCGCTGAAAAGATCCTTGCCGCGAAAGACGAGTTGGCGCTGCTCGAGACGCTGGACATGGGCAAGCCGATCCAGCACAGCCTGGGTGTCGACGTGCCTTCCACCGCACGCTGCATCGCCTGGTACGCCGAAGCGGTCGACAAGATCTACGACGAGATCGCGCCCACCGCCCGCAACGCGCTGGCGCTGATCACCCGCGAGCCGATGGGCGTGATCGGCGCCATCGTGCCCTGGAACTACCCGATGATCATGTCGGCCTGGAAGCTCGGACCCGCGCTGGCGGCGGGCAACAGCGTGGTGCTCAAGCCCAGCGAAAAGTCGCCGCTGACCGCGCTGCGGCTGGCCGAACTGGCGGTCGAGGCGGGGCTGCCCGAAGGCGTGTTCAATGTCGTGCCCGGTTTCGGTCACGAGGCCGGCGAAGCGCTGGCAGTGCACATGGACGTCGACGCGATCGGGTTCACCGGCAGCACCCGCGTCGGTCGCAAGATGCTCGAGTACGCGGGTCGCAGCAACCTGAAGCGTGTCTACAACGAGCTCGGCGGCAAGTCGGCGTTCGTGGTGTTCGATGACTTCGCCGACATCCCGCGGGCCGCGTGCACCGTGGCCGGCAGCATGTTCTTCAACCAGGGTGAAAGCTGCAATGCGCCGTCACGCGTGCTGGTGCATGAAAGCGTGGCCGACGAGTTCATCGCGATCGTGGCGGCCGAGGCGCCGAAGTACCAGCCCGGCGACCCGCTCGGCGGATCGGCTCCGATGGGCGCGCTGGTCGACGACGGCCAGTTGCGCACCGTGCTCGGCTACATCGAGGCCGGCCATGACGACGGGGCGCGGCTGGTGGCCGGTGGCCAGCAGGTGCGTGCCGAGACCGGCGGCTTTTTCGTCGAGCCCACGGTGTTCGAGGGCGTGACCAACCAGATGCGCATCGCCCGAGAAGAGATCTTCGGCCCGGTGATGTCGGTGATCCGCTTCAAGACCGAAGCCGAGGCCATCGCGATCGCCAACGACTCGCCGTTCGGACTGCAGGCCAGTGTCTGGAGCCACCAGATTGACCGCGCCCACCGCGTGGCCCGGTCGCTGCGCGCCGGCACGGTGCACGTGAACCAGTACGACGAAGACGACATCACCGTGCCCTTCGGCGGCTTCAAGCAGAGCGGCAACGGCCGCGACAAGTCGCTGCACGCCTTCGACAAGTACACCGAGCTGAAGACGACGTGGATCCGGATTGATTAGCCCCCCAGTCGCTCACGCTCCTGCCCCCAAGGGGCGCCACCCAGCGGCCCGGCAAAGCCGGTTCCACGGGCGTTGCTTGATCGGTCTGGTGCCAAGGAGACATTGATGAATCATTCGCCCAACGAACAACTGATGGCCCGCAAGGCCGCTGCCACGCCGCGCGGTGTCGGGGTGATGGGCACCTTTTTCGCCGATCACGCCGAGAACGCCGAGCTGTGGGACATCGAAGGTCGTCGCTACATCGACTTCGCCGGTGGCATCGCGGTGATGAACACCGGCCACCGCCACCCGAAGATCGTCGCTGCCATCGAGGCACAGCTCAAGCGCTTCACCCACACCTGCTACCAGGTCGTGCCCTACGAGGGCTACATCGCGCTCGCCGAAAAGCTCAACGCGCTGACGCCGGGCAACCACGCGAAGAAGACCGCGCTGTTCAGCACCGGCGCCGAGGCGGTCGAGAACGCGATCAAGATTGCCCGGGCGCACACCGGCCGTGCGGGTGTCATTGCGTTCAGCGGGGCCTTCCACGGCCGCAGCCTGTTCGCGGTCGCGCTGACCGGCAAGGTGCAGCCATACAAGGCGCAGTTCGGGCCGTTCCCGCCCGAGCTGTATCACGTTCCGTTTCCGTGTCATTGCGCGAGCCTCGACGACGTCAAGAGGGCCGTCCATCAACTGTTCAAGGCCGACATCGAACCGAGCCGCGTCGCGGCGATCATGTTCGAGCCGGTGCAGGGCGAAGGCGGCTTCAACGTGATCCAGCCCGCTGCCGTGCAGTGGCTGCGCGAGCTGTGCAACGAGCACGGCATCGTGATGATTGCCGACGAGGTGCAGACCGGTTTCGGCCGCACCGGCAAGCTGTTCGCGATGCAGCACTTCGAGTCGCTGGGTGTCGTGCCCGACATCCTGGTCAGCGCCAAGTCGCTGGCCGCCGGGCTGCCGCTGTCGGCGGTGACCGGTCGCGCCGAGATCATGGATGCGCCGAACCCGGGCGGCCTGGGCGGCACCTATGCGGGCAACCCGCTGGCCATTGCGGCGGCCCATGCCGTCATCGAGGTGATGGCCGAAGAGGGCCTGCCGGAACGCGGCGCCCGGCTCGGCGACCGCATCAAGGCGCTGTTCGAGGGCATGCGCGTCGTGGTGCCGCAGATCGCCGACGTGCGCGGCCTGGGGGCGATGGTGGCGGTCGAATTCGGCGACCCCGCCAGTGGCGAACCCGACGCCGATTTCACCAAGCGCATGCAGGCGGCGGCGCTGAAGCGCGGCCTGATCCTGCTGACCTGCGGCATGTACGGCAACGTGGTTCGCTTCATGTTTCCGCTGACGATCGCCGAAGGTCATTTCGACGAGGCGCTGGGCGTGCTGACCTCGGCCCTGCTCGACGCGAAGCAGGAATCCGGGACGGCTGTCGAACGGGCCTGATCCGATGTCGCTCCCGACTCCGACGTCGAACGCACCCGTGGTCAGCCCTGCTGCGCTGAGCGAACGGCTGGCCGCCGACGGCGTGCACACGCTGCTCGCCCAGTTCACCGACGTGCACGGCGTGGCGCGCGGCAAGCTGGTGCCGCTGAACCAGCTCGAACTGCTGATGACCGAAGGCGTCGGCTTCGCCGGTCCGTCGATCTGGGGCACCGGCCTGCCGCGCACCGGGCCGCGCGCCGAGTACTACGGGCGCGGGCAGATCGAATCCGCCCGAGCCCTGCCGTGGCTGCCGGGCATCGCCCGCGTCGTGTGCGATGGCTACGTCGCTGGCGAGCCCTTCGACGCCTGCCCGCGCCAGGTGCTGAAGCGCCAGCTGGCCCGCCTCGACGAGCGTGGCTGGAGCCTGCGCACCGGCATCGAACCCGAGTTCTTTCTGCTGCGCCGAACAGACGACGGCTTCGAGCCCGCCGACCCGCAAGACCGGCTCGACAAGCCGTCGTACGATCTGAAGAGCCTGCCGCGCCAGCGCGAGTTCCTGCAGCAACTGGCCGACGGCCTGACGCGCTGCGGGCTCGACGTGTTCCAGATCGATCACGAAGACGCGCACGGCCAGTACGAGCTGAACTTTCATCACGCCGAAGCACTCGCCAGCGCCGACCATCTGATGCTGTTCAAGATGGCCGCGCACACCTTGGCCGAGCAGCACGGCATGGTGTTCTCGATGATGCCCAAGCCGTTCGCCAACCAGCCGGGCAGCGGCATGCATTTCCATGTCTCGCTGTGGAGCGCGGCAGCAGCCGGCACCATCGGACTGGATACACGCTGCGTGTTCGACGATGCAGCGCAGGACCTGTCGCTGCTGGGCCGCCAGTTCATCGCCGGCGTGCTGCACCACGCCGACGCGCTGTGCGCGATCGCCGCCCCCACGGTCAACAGCTACAAGCGCCTGACTGTCGGCGAATCGATCACCGGCACCACCTGGGCACCGGCATATGTGGCGCACGGTCCGAACAACCGCACCGCGTTGGTCCGCACGCTGAAAGGCCGCTTCGAGTGGCGCGTGCCAGATGCCTCCGCCAACCCGTATCTGGCCACCGCCGCGATGGTTGCCGCCGGGCTCGACGGCATCGACCGTCGGCTCGACCTGGGTCCGGCCTGCACCGACGATCTGTTCGAGCTGTCGCTGGCGCAGATCGTCGAGCGCGGCATCGCGGTGCTGCCGCAGAGCCTGTCGACCGCCGTGGATGCGCTGGAACGCGACGAAGTGATCTGCGCGGCGCTGGGCAAGACCCTCTCGCGCGAGTTCATCCGCGTCAAGCGTGCCGAGTGGACCGAGTACGCGCGCCACGTCAGCCCGTGGGAGATGGCGCGCTACGCGGCCGCGTTTTGAACGCGCAGAGGTTCTCTTCGGTCTGAGTCCGGTGGCGCGCGCCCGATCAGGTGCGCAGTACCCGGGTGGACGTTGCGGCGCGCGGGCGAGGCTTGCGCGCAACGCCGACGGGCACGCGAGGTGGACGGGGACGTCTTGCCTTCACGACCTCTGGCGTTGGCGTGGCCGCACGCCCCAGCGGGTGCGTGAGCCGGCAGGCCAGGTCCATCACCCGTTCGGGTTCGACACCCAGCGTGTTGATCAACAGTTCGATGATCTCCGAGCGCGGGTTGGCGAGCGTCGGCTCGATCATCATCACCGCTGCGGCCACCGCGAGGGCGCGCTCGCGCGATGCGGGGTCGGGCAGCATGTCGCCCAGCGCATTGAGCGCTTCGACCGGCGCGACGGCTGCGATGCGTGCTTCCTCGCGCAACAACCGGCGCCAGTCGATGGCCGTGCCAAGTCCGCTGCCTTGATCACCCTCGACCACACGCAGATCCGACAGCAGCCGAGCCAGACGGAAACTGCGACGCTCGAAGGTACCGATGGAAACCATGCCGGCCAGCACGACGCGGCAAACGGCCTGTGCAAAACCGCCCTCCCCGATGTGCGGCAGCAACTCGCGCCGCACCTCATCGATCTCGGCCTGCGCACGGGCCGCAGCCAACTGTTCAGCCGGCACATCCGGCGGCAGCCAGGCACCGATGCCCAGCGGGCCGTAGACCAGACGCGTCCACTGCACCACGGCCTGATCACGCAGATCTCGGTAGCTGTTGAGGCCGGTCTCCATTGACTTGGAGAAGGCCTGTTCCCACACGCGACCCGGATGGTCGTCGGGCAGCGCATGCCGGCTCTCGCGAACCTTGCTGGCCAACGCCTTGATGGGCCCTGCCATCGGGTTGGCGTCGGTGAACATCTGGCGCTGCAGGCGCAGCGGATGCATCTGCGTCATCGCGTCGCCCAACGGACGCAGGGGCAATGCCGACAGGCACGGCCGAACCCAGGTCTTGTAGAGCGCGCTGTTGATCTCGGAGAACTTGCCAACGGTCGAGAACAGCTGTTCTTCATCGCGGCCTTCGGGATTGATCGCCTGAATGTCGGCCATCGTGCGGTGTTCGAAACTCACGCTGTAGCTGCCGGGCTCCAGGTCGTCCCAGCGCTGCACGTTCTCGCCGTCCTTCTTCACCACCTTCATCTCGTACAGGCCGGGTGGCAGGTGGTCGATGACATCGAGCGAGGTGACGATCTGGTCGTGTTCCTTGCGCGCGATGTCGGCGCCGACGAAGATGCCCAGGTGCCCCACGCTCTCGTGCAGCACGTAGACGATGACGCGGCCTGCGGCGGCGATGGCACGCTCGCTGCCCCAGGCGTCGATGATCCAGTTCAGCGCCTGCGGCGGCGGGGTGATGTTGTCGCCCCATGACGCGAACACGACGACCGGCGCGGTGATGTTGCGCAGATCGACCCGCCTGTCATCGGTCATCATCTTGCCCGCAGCGAGCTTGTTGCCCACGAAGAGGTTCTCGACGATGGTCTCTATCTCGGCACCGCTCATGCGGAAGTAGCCGCCCCACCAGCGCTCGAACTCGAGGAAGCGCTCGGCCTCGGTGTCGACGTTGGCCCACAGCTTGAAGTGGCGGCTCCAGAGGGTGTTGGCCGGGTTGAGTTTCTCGAAGTTCTCGACCAGGTTCGCGCCATCGAAACGGCCGCCGGCCAGGTCGGATGTCATCGACGCCAGCCAGGCCCCGCCCAGGCTGCCTCCGCTGTAGCGCATGGGGTTGAGCTTGTCGCCACCGGCCCAGTAGGACAGCGGCGAGCCCACGATCATCAACGGGCCGAACAGTTCGGGCCGCACCGAGGCCAGCATCGACATGGCCCAACCGGCCTGGCAATTGCCGATGACGACGGGCTTGCCGTTCGCCTTCGGGTGGCGTGCGATGACCTCCTCGAGGAAGATCGCCTCGGCGTTCATCACATCGAACAGGGTCTGCCCCTCCTCCGGCTGCGGCTGGAATGTCACGAAGTACACCGGGTGCCCGGCGCGCAGTGCAACACCCACTTCGGAGTCGTTCTTGAATCCACCGATGCCCGGGCCGTGGCCGGCACGCGGGTCCACCACCACCAGTGGCCGCGCCGTCGGGTGGGTGGGAACGTCGTCGGGCGGCAGGATGTGCAGCAGCGAGTAGTTGCAGGGTCGGGGCAGCGTGCGGCCATCGATCAGCAGCTCGTGCCCGAACTTCAGCAGCGGCGGTGCGCCGTCCTCCTGATGCGCGACGTAGTGGTTGCCACGTTCGCGCAGGGTGTCCATGAACAGCACGCTGCGCTCCATGGCATCAACGATGTACTCGAAGCCGGGCCAGGCGGCCCACGCGGGAGCTGCTGCAGAGCGGGCGGGCTTGCGGTCCATGATGTTCCCGATCGGGTTGTCTGAATGGCTCGGAGGCTGTCACGGCTTGCACTCGATTGAAGCGTCCTGCTGTGCCGTAAACACCGGTCAATTGCAGGCTTACGACACGCCGCCGAGTTCCATATTCCGCTGATCGCATTCGGACTCGTTCCGGGGAGACCTGCCTGTGTCCATTGCCGCCCTGTTCGACACCCCGCAAGCCCTGCCCACGATCCCCAAGGTGGCGCAGGAACTGATCCAGAGCTTCAGCCGTGAAGACGTGGCCGTGGACGAGATCGCCCGCCACCTGTCTGCCGATCCAGTGCTCAGCGCCAAGACGCTGAGACTGGCCAACTCCGCCTATTTCCACGTCTCGCGCCAGGTGGCCACCGTGGACGACGCCATCCGCATGCTGGGCTTCGTGATGATTCGCAATCTGGTCATCGGCTGCGGCGTGACCGGCGCATTCAAGGCGGTGCCCGGTCTGGATCTGCCTCAGTTCTGGCACCACAGCCTGCATACCGCTTGCGGTGCGCGCTGGCTGGCGCAGGCCGGCGAACACAACGCCGACCTGGCCTTCACCGTGGGCCTGATTCACGCAGTGGGTCACCTGGTGATGCACGCGGCGGCATCGGCCGCCATGAAACCGCTGGACGCCGAATGCCACCCGCTGGCATCCGAACGAGCCGCGCTGGAGCAGACCCGTCTGGGCTACCACCACGGTGCGGTGGGCGCCGAGCTGGCCGCACGCTGGAAGTTTCCTGCCGAAGTAAGCGAAGCCTTGAATGCGGCGGCCGATCCGCTGCGCGCAGGCGTTTCGTCGGAAATCGGCAGCCTGGTGCACATCGCCGCCTGGCGTTCGCGCGTGGCGATGTTCAAACTTGATGCGGCGCAGGCGCTGGCCAGTTGCCCCACCGCCTTGGGCCGAACGATCGGCCTGCCGGTGACGTGGCTCGGCGCAGAAGCCACCCTGGGATTCGAGAACTCCTGCGGCCTGCCGCCCATGCCACCGCTGGCCGAACTCACGTGCGGGCTGGAGGCGATGCTGGACTGAGGACCGATCGGGCCAGCCGGTTCGCCGCCCTCAGTCGAAAGGACTGGAACGCCGGGTCTGCCAGAAGGTGGTGAGCAGAAGTCGCGCTGGGGACCGCCACGCCTGCGACGGCTCGAGCAGCCAGCGCAAGTCCTCTTCGGGATGCTGCGCCTGCCCGTTGGAGATCGACGGCATCAGGACGCAACGGAGCGGCCAGTCCGGAAATTCGCGCTCGGTGATGGGCTCGCGAAGCAATTCGATGACACCGCCATGCCGTGGGTCGACGCGGATGCGCGCATAGAGCCGCGTCAGAGCCAGGTCGGTGCCTTCCAGGTATTGCAGGAAGTCACCGTCCCTGTGCAACAGGACGCCGGTGATCCCGCAGCGGGTGTTGCTCGTTTGCCAGTCTCCCAGCAGACGGGAGAGCTCGTCTGCTTCCAGGTCGCGTGTGGCGGCCGACACGTACACCAGCGCGCCGAGAGAACGTTCGTTCCGCGAGTCAGCAGCATCCATGGCCGCGATTCAAACCAGTTTTCCGGGCAGGTCAATTGACGTTGCTCAGGCCATCGTGAACTTCCGACCCGTGTTCGGCGTGCAGGGTCGATGGGGCGCAGCCTGTCCAGCGGTTGAAGGCCCGCCTGAAACTGCGCCGATCGGAATATCCGGTTTCGGCAGCGACAGCGGCCAGCGATCTGGCAGGGCCCCGGAACCTGAGGCAACGCCTTGTGGATCGCGCGCTCGTGGGCGAGAGCGAGGGCGCTGGTGGCCGTGGTGCTGGTGACCTGGCAAGGATTGGCTTCGCAGCCTCAGCCTGCGTGAACCGCCTCGCGGCGCGCCGCACGAGACACGTCCGCTGGCGCGTCTGCCTTGCGGCGGTGATCGGACCACACCTGCCGCCAGTGGCGTGCGCCCGGCGTGCCGTTCCACAGCCCCAGCAGGTGGCGTGACGCGCGCGACCAGGGTTCGCCCTGCGCCACCAGCCGATCCATGTACA
>JARXKP010000095.1 GCA_030271615.1 Pseudomonadota bacterium | reverse complement strand
CGCACAGCGGCCCGGCAACGCATCCACCGCGTCGAACCAGGTCTGCGGCTTCGGCTCGCTGAGCCACTCGCCCAGCGCACAGTCGAGCGATCGAGGGTCGTCGACAAGGCGCCTGACGGCTTCGGCGGCGAAATCGGCCAAGGGCAGCGGGATGCGCGCGGGCTGGTTCGTGGCGGCTTGTCCGGGATCGCGATACCGAATCTCTGCACTTTCATCATCACTCCCGTCCAGCATGCGTTGCAGCACTTCCGATCCGACCTCCTGGCGGGACGGCGCCCGAAAGCCGATCGAACACGTGAGGCATTCACCCTCGGCGACGCCGTCGTGCGCCCAGCGCGGAGGCAGGTACAGCATGTCGCCCGGTTCGAGCGTCCACTCCTGCTCGGGCTCGAAGTTAGCGAGGATCTTCAACGGCACGTCCGGCTGCAGCGTGGCCTGCTTCATGCGGCCCACGCGCCAGCGACGGCGCCCGGCGAGCTGCAGCAGGAACACGTCGTACGAATCGAAGTGCGGCCCGACACCGCCGCCGTCGGTCGCGTACGAAATCATCACGTCGTCGAGGCGCACGTCAGGCGCGAACCGGAAGCGCGACATCAGCTGGTGCGCGGCCTGCGAATGCAGGTCGACACCCTGCACCAGCAGCGTCCACTCGGGGCGCGTGAGCGGTGGCAACTGTCGGCGCGAGAACGGCCCGTGGCGCAGTTTCCAGGCCGAACCACGTCGCTCGATCAGACGCGATTCGACGCCCTCGGCACCGGCCAGCGCAAAAAGCGCGGCGCGATCGAGCGCGGGTGCACCTTCGGGCAAGGCCTGGCGGATCAGCAACGGCTTTTTCTGCCAGTGGCGCCGCATGAACGCCTGTGGGGTCAGTCCGCCGAGCAGCGTGGTGGGAATGTCGATGTTCATCACACCGATTGTCCACGCGCCATTTCGACCGCCCGCGGGAGCGGGGCCGTGCACACCTTGTGCGATCATTTCCCGATGCAAATCCAATCTCCTTGCGTCGTTGCCCTCACCTGGCGACTCGAAGACGCCCAGGGCCAGTTGATCGACGAGCTCGCTCAGCCGGTAGAGTTTTTCTACGGCGGTGTCGACCTGCTTGAAAAAGTGGAGGCGTCGCTGCTTGACCAGAGCGTTGGCTTCGAAGCGTCGCTGCACCTCGAACCCGAGCATGCCTTCGGTGACTACATCGCCGATCTGGTGTTCTTCGAAGAACGGTCACTGTTTCCCGAAGGACTGGCGGTGGGCGTGCAGTTCGCCGGACCGCCCGAAGGCGCGGTCACGCCGGACATGCCTGAAGACGTGATCTACACCGTCACCGAGGTGTATCCGACACACGTCGTGCTCGACGGCAACCATCCGCTGGCCGGCCTCGCGCTGAGACTGCACCTGACGGTGCAGGACGTGCGGAAAGCGACGGTCGACGAGGTGGAGGTTGGTAGCGTCGGGCAGCCGGCTTTCAGTGTGCTCAACGCCGTACCGCCGGGCCCGCACCTGCACTGACGACGTCGCTGTCAGCTCGCGCCGGTCGATCCGAATCCACCAACGCCCCGCTCGGACGCGCCGAACTCGTCGACGCGTCGAAAGCTCGCCTGTACCACCGGCACGATGACGAGTTGCGCGATGCGCTCCATTGGCTGCACCGTGTAGGCGATGTCGCTGCGGTTCCAGCAACTCACCATCAGCGGGCCCTGGTAGTCCGAATCGATCAGGCCCACCAGGTTGCCCAGCACGATGCCGTGCTTGTGCCCGAGGCCCGAGCGCGGCAGGATCATCGCGGCAAGCCCGGGGTCTGCGATGTGGACCGCCAGGCCGGTGGGGATCAGCCGGGTCTGTCCGGGTTCGATCAGCAGCGGCCCGTCCAGACAGGCGCGCAAGTCGAGGCCGGCGCTTCCGGGGGTCGCGTACGCCGGCAGCGCCTCGGCCATGCGGTGATCGAGCAGCTTCACGTCGATGGTCGTCATTGCGGTTTCTCCTAGGATGAACTCGCCGCGGCAGCCAGCCGCACCGCGATGTCGGCCACCAGCAGCCGCGCCAGTGTCAGTTTGTTGGCCTGCGGCAACTCGCGGTGGCCGTGCGCATCGACCAGCACCAGCGCGTTGTCGTCGCGTCCGAAGGTCGCCGGGCCCAGGTTGCCGACGATCAACGGCACCTGCTTGCGCTCGCGCTTCTCGCGCGAATGCTTCAACAGATCGTGGCTTTCGGCAGCGAAGCCGACGCAGAACGGCCGCCCACTGTGCATAGCCTGTTTCGCGACCGCGGCCAGGATGTCCGGGTTCTCGGTCAATTCGAAAATCGGCGCAGCCTTGCTGCCGTTCTTCTTGATCTTCTGATCGGAGAGGCTCGCCGGCCGCCAGTCGGCCACCGCTGCAGTGGCCACGAAGACATCGTGCAGCGACGCCTGCGGCACCACCGCCTCGAACATCTGCAGGGCCGTCTGCACGTCGATACGACGCACGCCGCGCGGCGTGGCCAGATGCACCGGACCGGCCACCAGCGTGACCTCGGCGCCCGCCTCGGCGGCAGCGCGTGCGATGGCAAAACCCATCTTGCCGCTGGACAGGTTGGTGATGCCGCGCACCGGGTCGATCGGCTCGAAAGTCGGCCCGGCGGTGATCAGCACGCGCTGCCCGGCCAGCGGCTTGGGACGGAAGAAGCCGATCAGTTCTTCAAGCAGTTCGTCGGGTTCGAGCATGCGGCCATCGCCGACTTCACCGCAGGCCTGCTCACCGCTGCCGGGGCCGAGGATGTGCGTGCCGTCGGAGCGCAACTGCGCCACATTGCGCTGCGTGGCCGGATGCGCCCACATCTCTCGATTCATGGCGGGCGCCACCAGCAGCGGGCACGACTCGATCGGGCGTGCCAGGCACAGCAAGCTCAACAGGTCATCGGCGCGACCATGCAACAGCCGGGCCATGAAATCGGCGCTGGCCGGCGCGACCAGCACCGCGTCGGCGTGGCGCGTCAGGTTGATGTGCGCCATGTTGTTGGCGATGCCTTCGACACCGCGCGCATCCCAGGTGCTCGTGAAGACCGGGCGCCCCGACAAGGCCTGCATCGTGACGGCAGTGATGAACTGCTCGGCGGCCTCGGTCATCACGACCTGCACGGTAGCACCGGCCTTCACCAGAGCCCGCGCCAGCTCGGCGGCCTTGTAGCAGGCGATGCCACCGGACAGGCCGAGCACGATGTGCTTGCTGTTCAGGTCACCGTTCAATTCATCAGTCATGGTGGGGGCCCACAGAAGTTCACAGCGGCATCCATGCCCGCTCCGGTTCGTCGAAGTTGAAGAGCACGCGCACCGCCTTGCCGTAGACCTGATCGTGTGCCAGGAAGCCCCAGGCGCGCGAATCGGCAGAGGCATCCCGGTTGTCGCCCAGCATCAGGTAATGGCCTGGAGGGACCGTGCACTGCCACTCCCCACCTCGCTGCGTCGTGCAGTGAGCGGAGATGCTCGCGTCGTCCAGATTCAGCGGCAATCGGCCCAGCACGAACGGATTGATCTTCAACACGCGCGGCGGTGCGCTGGCCGCTTCGCGCACCATCCACTGGCCGAGGTCTTCATCGGATCGGCGCACCGACAGTGCCGCCAGGGCGTCGTCTTCGAGCACCTGGACGTCGGGAGTCGCCCCATTGATCGAGACCGTGCCGTCGACAAACGACACCACGTCGCCCGGCATGCCGACCAGCCGCTTCACGAAGAACTGCGATACATCATGCGGGTAGCGGAACACAACGACGTCGCCACGCTGCGGACGGCCGAACTCGATCGCCGTGTTGGTGAACGGCAACCGCGGACCGTAGGCCAGGTGATTGATCAGCAGGAAATCGCCGACACGCAACGTCGGCTCCATCGAACCTGACGGCACGCGCGGCCAGTCGGCCACTGCCACGCGGCAGGTGAAGATCAGCGCGACGGCGACGAACAGCTCGGTGCCGAGGCTGGCCCACAGCGGGCGCCTCAGTGGCGGCTCTGGCATCGCACGAAGCTTGAGACGCCACGCGAGACGGCACAGGCCGGTCACCAGCGTCGCGCAAAACAGGAATTCGTTGTTGGAGAGGCCGATCTGCATGGCACCGGGATCGAAAGCGTCGCGAATTATCAGTGCGGAATCCGACCCGGTCGTTCGCTAGGGGGAACGAGGCCGCTTGCCTGATGGGGACAGGAAGCCAACACAATGCGCCGCAAGGTCTTGCTCGACGAGGCCGATGCCAGCACTGAAGGAACAGCTGTGAAGAATGCCCCGTCGTCCGATTCGTCGCCGACCCCCCTCGCGCCCCCCCATCCTCAGCGCCGGCTGGTGCAGATGCATCGTGAAAACCCTGCCGAGGTGCGTCGTGAGCTGATCGCGGGCCTGAGCGCCGCACCCGCGATCACCTCGCCGAAGTTTCTGTACGACAGCCTCGGTTCGCGTCTGTTCGAAGCGATCACCGAATTGCCGGAGTACTACCCGACGCGCACCGAGGCCGAGATCTTCGACGTGCATGCGACCGCGATGGCGCAGGTGATCGGTCCGGTCGGCACGCTGATCGACCTGGGCGCCGGCAACTGCGCCAAGGCGCTGCGTCTGATCCCGTCGCTGCGTCCCGCGCGCTATGTGGCGGTCGACATCTCGATCGACTTCCTCGAACACGCGATCGCCAGCGTGCAACGCAAGTATCCCGCGCTCGAAGTGACGGGCGTCGGCCTCGATTTCTCGAGCACGCTGCAATTGCCACCGGACCTGGTTCGGGGTCGGCCGGTTTTCTTCTACCCGGGATCGAGCATCGGCAACTTCACGCCGGCGGCCGCACAGTCGTTCCTTGCGGGAATTCAGCGTCAGGCCGCCGGTGGCGGACTGTTGATCGGCGTTGATCTCGTCAAGGCCATCGAACAGCTGGAACCCGCCTATGACGACGCCCTGGGGGTGACGGCCGCGTTCAACCTGAACCTGCTGCGGCACCTGAACCGGTTGATCGGCAGCGACTTCGACCCACGCGACTGGCGCCATGTGGCGTTCTTCAATCGCGAGGCCTCGCGCATCGAGATGCACCTCGAAGCCCGCCGCGCGCTGGTCGTGCGCTGGCCCGAAGGCGAGCGTCGTTTCGATTCCGGCGAGCGCATGCACACCGAAAACTCCTGCAAGTACAGCGTTGACGGCTTCGCGGCCCTGCTGAAATCAGCCGGCTTCGAGCACACCCGCTGCTGGGTCGATGCGAATGCCTGGTTCGCGGTGTTCTGGGCTCAGGCGTGAGGCGCTGACGGGCCCGGACCGTCCGTCGAAGCGGGGCACTTCAGACGCGGCCCGAACGCCCGTCAATGCGGGTTCTCGAAGAACACGTAGTGGCTGAAATCCCCGACTTCGAAGTACACGCGCTTTTCATTCGGGTCGGCGAGCCCGTTGTCGTTCTCGTCGAGCACACCGTAGCCGTAGCGGTACGCGCGCGGGACGTGGTCGTCGGTGCCCAGCCCGGTCGACAGCTTGTCGATCTTCAGGAATCGCTTGACGACCTTGTCGCCGGCATAGACCTCGAGCACGCCGTTGGTGCCGGTCCAGTTCTGGATGTCGCGCTTGATCTGGTTCTGGCGCTCCTGCGTGCAGGAGGTCAGCGCGGACACGGCGACCAACGCGCCCAGCATCAATATGAATCGGCTCATCAAAGAGCCTTCTCTTTGACACTGCGCTGACGCAACGCTTCATACAGACAGACGCCGCTGGCGACCGACACATTCAGGCTCTCGACTGCACCGCGCATCGGCAGGCTCACCAGTTCGTCGCAGGTCTTCGTCGTCAACTGCCGCATCCCCGCACCTTCGGCGCCCAGCACCAGCGCCACCGGGCCGCTCAGATCGATGTCGTACAGCGATTGCGTGGCGGTGTCCGAGGTGCCGATGACGCGGATGTTGCGGTCCTTCAGCTCGTTGAGCGTGCGCGCGAGGTTGGTGACCATGAAGTACGGCACCGTGTCGGAGGCGCCACTGGACACCTTGGCAACGGTTGCATTGACGCCGACCGCGTGGTCCTTCGGCGCGATCACCGCGTGCGCGCCGGCCCCGTCGGCCACGCGCAGGCAGGCGCCGAGGTTGTGCGGGTCGGTGATGCCGTCGAGCACCAGCAGCAGCGGATTGCCCTCGATCGCATCGAGCTCGTCGAGCGTGTCGTCGAGCGAGCGGCTCAGTGCCACCGGCTCGACCCGCGCCACCACGCCCTGATGTCGATGCGTGCCGCACAGTTTTTGAAGTCGAGCGTCGTCGCTGTCGATCAGCTTCGAACCCGCCGCGGTGGCGCGTTCGACGAACTGGCGCATGCGCTGGTCGCGCCGCGACGTGTCGACGTGAATTTCGATGACCGATTTCGGCGTCGTTTTCAGACGCACGGTGACGGCGTGAAAGCCGAACAGAATCTTGTTGCTCATGTAGGTGACCTCATTCGACGATGGTAGCGGCTGGGTCCAGCCAGACCCGATCTGCTCAACCAGGCGGGTGCAGCAGCCACGCTGCAGCCGCCACCAGACCGATCAGCACCGGCTGATGCAGCATGTAGAAGCAGAGGCTCCAGCGCCCCAGCACGGCAAGCGGTCGGCCCGGCGCACTCAGCGCCCTCGGCAGCGGGCCGGACAGCAGCGCACGGTGACAACGCAGCGCCCACTGTCCTGCCGCCAACCCCCACAGCGTCACGCCCAGCCATGGGAGCAGCGGCACGTAGTCTTCGGTGATCGGCTTGTGCGTGACCAGACCGAGCCAGTTGGTCCAGCGGCTGTCGAAGAAGTCGTCTTGAACCAGCACCGGCATCAGCAGCGCCATCAAACCGATCGGCCACAGCCAGCGACCCGCAGGCGCCGCCAGCCGCAGCAGCAGCAACATCGCCGCGATGCCGTGCAGCACGCCGAAGCTGATGTAGCTGCGCGGAAACATCAACCACGAACCGGCGCTCACCCCCAGCGCACAGCCCGCGATCTGCGCCCAGCGTCGCCAGAAGCGCGGTCCGCCCTGCACGGCATCGAGCGCCACCGCCTGCCCCAGACCGACGCAGAACAGGAACAGGCTGACGATCGCGCTGCGCTGCACGGTCCACAGCGGGTCGTCGTGGAAATCCTGCCGGATGAAGCCGTAGTGGTTCAGGTCGAAGCAGAAGTGAAACACCGCCATCCAGACGATGGCAACGCCGCGCAACGCATCGAGCCGGTCGAAACGCCGGGCACCGATGGGTTCAGCCTCGACAGGCACTGCGGCGCGCTCAACGCCCGGGCGAGCCGAGCAGTGAGGTCGGCAGGTCGATCTGGCCCGTCGACTTGAATCGCGCACCGCCGAGCAGTGACCCGCCGATCTTGCCGCTGATGGCATAGCCGACGTTCGAGCGATCTCCATTGGCAAAGCTGAGCGCCTGACGCAGCACCGACACGGCGGACACCGACACCGGAACCGTCAGCACGGTCTCTCCGTAACGCGGCACGGTGCCCTGTTCGTCGCTGACGCCGCTGGCGAAACTCAAGCCTCGCAACTCGACGTCGAGCGCCACACCGTTGTAATCGACCGCTGTCTCGTTCGGGTTCTGCACGCGCAACTTCACCGCCATGCGCAACTCGAGCCCCTGCCCCGGCAGCGGCTCGATACCGACCAGGCTGACCTTGACCGGATCGTTCATCGGCAGCTGGGCACAGCTTGCCAGCACGAAGACAAAAGCCAACAGCATGGCCTGAAAAAATCTACACATCGCGACTCCTGGCGTTGCCTTCGATGATCGCACCTGCGACCGTCGCAGAAGTTGTCAACCGACCCACCGGCGGGCATTGCGGAACATCCGCACCCACGGACTCACGGCATCCGATTCGCCGGTCGTCCAGCTCATCTGCACGTTGCGGAACACCCGCTCGGCGTGCGGCATCAGCGCGGTGTAGCGACCGTCTGGGGTGGTGACGGCGGTCAGACCGTCCGGGCTGCCATTGGGATTGAAGGGGTAGGCCTCGGTGGCTCGGCCCGCGTGGTCGACGAAGCGCATCGCACGGTGCACCGCCTTCGCGTCGCCGCGCTGAGAGAAATCGGCAAACCCCTCGCCATGCGACACCGCCACCGGCAGACGGCTGCCGGCCATGCCGTTGAAGAAGATCGACGGGCTGTCCAGCACCTCGACCAGGCTCAGCCGCGCCTCGAACTGCTCGCTCTTGTTGCGGGTGAACTTCGGCCAAGCCTGCGCGCCGGGAATGATCGGCGACAGCGCAGCCATCATCTGGCAGCCGTTGCACACGCCCAGCGCGAAGGTGTCGTTGCGGTTGAAGAAGGCGGCGAACTGATCTGCCAGCAGCGGGTTGAACAGGACCGAGCGCGCCCACCCCTCGCCGGCACCCAGCGTGTCGCCGTAGCTGAAGCCGCCGCAGGCGACGAAGCCGATGAACTGGTCGAGCCTCGCGCGCCCGGCCTGCAGGTCGCTCATGTGCACATCGAAGGTGTCGAAGCCGGCCAGCGACATCGCATAGCTCATCTCGACCTGGCTGTTGACGCCCTGCTCGCGCAGGATCGCGAGCTTGGGGCGTGCGGTGTGGATGAACGGCGCTGCGACGTTGTCGGTCGGGTCGAATCCGAGGTGCAGGTGCAGGCCGGGGTCGTCAGCGGCGCCGGCCGCATCGTGTTCGGCATCGGCACACACCGGGTTGTCGCGCAGCTGGGCGATGCGCCAGCTCACCTCGTCCCAGGCCTGCTGCAGGTCACGCAGCGGCGCACTGAAGACGGCCTTGGTGTCGCGCCACACCTCGACCACTCCGCGCTCGTTGGGCTTGCCGATGAAGTGGCTGTGCTTCGACAGCCCGTGCGCGCGCAGCGTCTGCATCACCTCGTTGCGCACCGCGGTCGGAACCTGGATCACGGCGCCGAGTTCTTCGCTGAACAGCGCCTTCAACGTGAGTTCGTGGCGGCGGGCACCCACCTGGCCGGTCCAGTTCTTCGAGTCGCCCCAGTCCATCCGGCTGTCGCTGATGCCGTCGCCTTCGGTCACCAGCATGTCGACGTTCAGGCTGACGCCCAGGTGGCCGGCGAAAGCCATCTCGCACACCGTCGCCCACAGGCCGCCGTCGCTGCGATCGTGATACGCCAGCAGGCGGCCTTCGGGGCGCAACTGGTTGATCGCCGCGATCAGCGCCTTGAGTTGCGCCGGATCGTCGAGGTCGGGCGCACCGTCGTCGCTGGCGTTGCCGGTCTGGTTCAGCACCTGCGCCAGCATCGAGCCGGCCATCCGGTTCTTGCCGTTGCCCAGGTCGATCAGGATCAGCGTCGTGTCACCGGGCTGCAATTGCGGAGTCAAGGTGCCGCGCACATCGTCGAGCGTGACGAAGGCCGAGACGATCAGCGACACCGGTGCGGTCACCTGCTTCGCTGCACCGTTGTCGCTCCAGCGCGTGCGCATCGACAGGCTGTCCTTGCCGACCGGCACGCTGATGCCGAGCGCCGGGCACAACGCCATGCCGACGGCGCGCACGGTGTCGTACAGCGCGGCGTCTTCGCCCGGTTCGCCGCACGCGGCCATCCAGTTGCAGCTGAGCTTGACCCGCTCCAGCGCGAACGGCGATGCCAGCAGGTTGGTCAGCGCCTCGCCGACCGCCATCCGGCCCGAGGCCGGCGCATCGATCACCGCCAGCGGCGTGCGCTCGCCGACGCTCATCGCCTCGCCGCGAAAACCGCGGTAATCGGCCAGCGTCACCGCGCAATCGGCCACCGGTACCTGCCAGGGGCCGACCATCGGATCGCGGTGGCTCAGGCCGCCGACGGTGCGGTCGCCGATCGTGATGAGGAATCGCTTGCTGGCGACCGTCGGATGGCGCAGCACATCGAGCGCCACGGTTTCGAGTTCCACATCGGTGAGGTCGAGCGCAGCCAGAACCGGTGCCACGCGCTTCACGTCGCGGTGCATCTTCGGCGGCTTGCCCAAGAGCACCTCCATCGGCATGTCGATGGCCAGCAGCGACGGCGTGCTTTCAGCTGTCACCGGGGCATCGGCCAACACCAGCTGCTTTGCCTCGGTCGCGACGCCGACGACCGCGTACGGGCAGCGCTCACGCACGCACATCGCGTCGAACATCGGCAGCAGCTCGGGCTGAATCGCCAGCACATAGCGCTCCTGGCTCTCGTTGCTCCAGATTTCCTTCGGCGACAGGCCGCTTTCTTCGAGCGGCACCTGGCGCAGGTCGAAGCGCGCACCGCGTCCCGCGCCGTCGACCAGTTCGGGGAAGGCGTTCGAGATGCCGCCCGCGCCGACGTCGTGAATCGCGAGGATCGGGTTCACGTCGCCGAGCGCCACGCAGTGGTTGATGACCTCCTGCGCGCGCCGCTGGATCTCCGGGTTGCCGCGCTGCACCGAGTCGAAATCGAGCGCCGCCGCGTTGGTCCCGGCTGCCATCGAACTGGCCGCGCTGCCGCCCATGCCGATGCGCATGCCCGGCCCGCCCAGCTGGACCAGCAAGGTGCCGGCGGCGAAGGCGATCTTGTCGGTCTGCGTCGCCGAGATCGTGCCCAGACCGCCGGCGATCATGATGGGCTTGTGATAACCGCGGCGTTGCTGTGTGCCTTCAACGCCGACGGTCTGCTCGTAGACGCGGAAGTAGCCTGTGAGGTTCGGCCGCCCGAACTCGTTGTTGAACGCGGCCCCGCCGAGCGGCCCCTCGATCATGATCTGCAGCGGACTCGCGATGTGTTCCGGCTTGCCGTACGGCGAGCGCTCCCACGACCAGTCGGTCCCGGGCAGGTTCAGGTTCGACACGGTGAAGCCGGTCAGCCCCGCCTTCGGCTTCGAGCCGCGACCGGTCGCGCCTTCATCGCGGATCTCGCCACCGGCGCCGGTCGACGCGCCGGGGAACGGCGAGATCGCGGTCGGGTGGTTGTGCGTCTCGACCTTCATCAGCACATGCGCCAGTTCGTCGCGCCCGCTGTAGCGAGGTGCGTTGGTGTAGCCCTCGGGCATCCAGCGCTCGATGACACCGCCTTCCATCACCGACGAGTTGTCGCTGTAGGCGATCACCGTGTGCTGCGGCGCCAGTTGATGCGTGTTGCGGATCATCTGGAACATCGAGCGTTCCTGCGCCACGCCGTCGATCGTGAAGCTGGCGTTGAAGATCTTGTGGCGGCAGTGCTCGCTGTTGGCCTGCGCGAACATCATCAGCTCGACGTCGGTCGGATTGCGCCCCAGGGCCTTGAACGATTCCACCAGGTAGTCGATCTCGTCGTCGGCCAGGGCCAGCCCGAACCGGATATTCGCCTCGTCCAGCGCCGCCCGGCCCCCGGCCAGCACGTCCACCTGTTCCAGCGGGGCCGGCGCGAGCTCGGTGAACAGCCGATGCGCCGCAGCGCGCTCGAACATCACGCTTTCCGTCATCCGGTCGTGCAACAGCGCGGCCAGCGCCTGCAGTTGTC
>JARXKP010000094.1 GCA_030271615.1 Pseudomonadota bacterium | reverse complement strand
CACTGGCGTTCTGGCGAGGCCTTTCGGTGATCGCCAGCGTCGCGGCGCTGAGCCTGTCGGTGCTGATCTCCAGCCCGAAGCCGAACCAGCCTCCCGTCATCGTCGTGCTGAGCGCCGCCACACCGCCGGCCAATGCGCCTGCGGGAGCCGTGGTGCCTGCCAGCTTCGTCGCCAGCATCAGCGGCGATGGCCGTTCCATCGTCACGCAGCCGTTGATCGGGGTCAGCGTTCAACCCGACCGAGTGCTTGAACTGTGGGCTGTTCCGGGCAGCGGCGCACCGCATTCGCTCGGCCTGATTTCGGCCTTCGGGGCCAGCGTCGTCAAGAAGGGCAAGGTGCCGGTCGGCACCGCCGCACTGGCCGTCAGCCTCGAGCCGCCCGGCGGCTCGACCACCGGAGCACCCACCGGACCGGTGCTCTACGTCGGCAAGCTCGTACTCTGATCCGCCCCGTCGGCCGCCGTCGCGGTGGCTGCGGGCAGGAACACGCTGAATGTCGAGCCGACCCCCAGCGCGCTTTGCACTTCAAGGCGTCCCGACATCAATTCGATCAGGCCGCGCGTGACCGATAGCCCGATGCCGGTGCCTTCGATTGCGCTGCGCTGATGCGCGAGTCGATTGAACGGCTCGCCCAGCGCGTGCAGGTGCTCGGCGGCAATCCCGACACCGGTGTCGACAACACACACCGTCACACCGCCCGGCACCGCTTGCGCGGTGACTTGCGCTGATCCACCCGGTCGGTTGTACTTGATCGCGTTGCCCACCAGGTTCAGCACCACCTGACGCAAACGCGTGGCATCGCCGCGCACCACGAGGTCGGGGGCGGCGGCGACGGGCATCAACCGCACCGACGCCGCATCAGCCGACGGGCGCACCATCTCGACGCAATCGACCAGCAGCGCCGGCAGCGGCACATCGGAGCACTCCAGCGCAAGGTTCCCGGACTCGATGCGCGTCAGGTCGAGCAGCTCGCCGATCATCTGCAGCAAGTGATCGCCCGCCTCGTGGATCAGCGCCACGCGGCGGCGCTGGTTCGGCGACAACGGGTCCGCGGCATCCAGCTGCAACAGCTGGGCGAAACCCATCACCGCATTCAGCGGCGTGCGCAGCTCATGACTCATGCGCGACAGGAAATCGGTCTTCGCCTGGTTGGCGGCTTGCGCCACGGCAGCGGTTTCACGGGCGACGTGCAGCTCGTGCATGTCGGTGGTGTCTTCGAAGTACCCGTGCCAGAGCACAGCGCCGTCGCCGTCACGCTGGGGTGTGGAGGCGCCGGAAATCCAGCGCAGTTCACCGTCGGCGCGGCGCAGCCGGAAGTCGAAGCGCCACGGTGCCAAGGCACGGGCCGACGCCTTCATGCCGGCAATGGCCGCGCCCAAATCATCGGGCTCCATCATGCGAAGGACCGTGGAACCGTCGCGCATCAACTCGCTGGCCGTCACACCGATCACTTCGAGACAGCGCTCGCTGACATAGCAGAACGCGCTGTTGCCTTCGCCGGTGTGGCGGTATTGGTAGATGACGCCGGGCACATGGCGCGCGGTCTTGCTGAGCTGCTCGGCCATCGCCAGCAAACGGCTTTCGGCCTCGTGCCGCAGGGTGACATCGCTGAGCGTGCCGACCACGCGCGACGGCACGCCACCGCGGGTCCACTCGACGATGCGGCCGCGCTCGGCGATCCAGCGCCACAGACCGTCTTTCGCCAACGCGCGGTACTCGTGCTCGTAGAACGGCACCGCCCCCCGCGCGTGATGCTGATACCGCGCGTCGTTCTCGCTGCGGTCGTCGGGATGGATGACGAGGTTCCAGGCCACCTGGGTGCGCCGGCTTTCCTCGGCCGAATAGCCCAGCAAGGTGACTTCGCCATCGACGCCGGAAATGACATCGGTCAGCGGGTTCCACTCCCACACCGATGTGCCGGCGCCCAGCAAGGCGGCGCGCACCAGCGTTTCATAGTCGCGCTGGGCCGGGCCGTTGTCGTCAGGCGCCGTCAAGGTAAGCGGCACTCAGTCGCCGCCGAGCAGCGTGAAGACGGCTGAGCGCCCCAAGGGCCACGAAGGGGCCACACATGGCCGCCGGGCGCAGGAGCGAGACGACGTGGGGGTCGCCACTCAGTGTGCGTGGACTTTTTCACCTGCCTTGAGCGCATACACAGTCCCGCAGTACGGGCACTTGCCCGAACCGGTGGTGACCACGTCGATGAATACTTTCGGATGGTTGCTCCACAGCGCCATCTTGGGGTTGGGACAGGCGACGACACCCGGGCCCTGCAGGTCGTGCGCGGTGACTTCAAGGCGGATGGGGCTGTACTCATGGTCGCTCCGTACAAAGGGTTCGAACGTGTTTCAGACCGCAGTCAGCCACTCGGCGTATTTCGGGTTGCGGCCGTTCACGATGTCGAAGAACGCGCTCTGGATCTTCTCGGTGATCGGCCCGCGCGATCCCTGGCCGATCTCGAGGCGGTCGAGTTCGCGGATCGGCGTCACTTCGGCGGCGGTGCCGGTGAAGAAGGCCTCGTCGGCGATGTAGATCTCGTCGCGCGTGATGCGCTTCTCGACCAGCTTCAAGCCGAGATCCGAGCAGATCGCGAAGATGGTGTTGCGGGTGATGCCGTTGAGCGCGCCGGCCGACAGGTCGGGGGTGTAGACGACACCATTCTTGATGACGAACACGTTCTCGCCGGCGCCTTCGCTGACGAAGCCGCTGGCATCGAGCAGCAGCGCCTCGTCGTAGCCATCGTCGGTGGCTTCCATGTTGGCGAGGATCGAGTTGGTGTAGTTGCTGACCGCCTTGGCCTGCGTCATCGTGATGTTGACGTGGTGGCGCGTGTAGCTGCTGGTCTTCACGCGGATGCCGCGCTTCATGCCTTCTTCGCCGAGGTAGGCGCCCCAGGTCCACGCCGCCACCATCAGGTGGATCGTGTTGCCCTTCGGGCTGACGCCGAGCTTCTTGTCGCCGATCCAGACCAGCGGGCGGATGTAGCCGCTCTCCAGCTTGTTCTCACGCACGACACGGCGCTGCGCCTCGAAGACCTCGTCGAAGGAGAACGGGATCTTCATCCGCAGGATCTTGGCGCTGTTGAACAGCCGTTCGGTGTGCTCGCGCAGACGGAAGATCGCCGTGCCCTGCGCTGTCTTGTAGGCACGCACCCCTTCGAAGGCGCCGCAGCCGTAGTGCAGCGTGTGCGACAGCACATGGATCTTGGCGTCGCGCCACTCCACCAACTCGCCATCCATCCAGATCTTTCCGTCGCGATCGGCCATCGACATGGCGTATCTCCCTACTGTTCAGTCAACCGGTGATTTTAAGGCGCTGTGCCCGGCTCACAGATCGACACCGCCGCGAAGGTCGGCGGCTTGTGGCCGAGGCAGCAACACCCCGTCAATCGTCGCCGCTGGAAATCCGCCTTTCGGTGCGAAACGAACGCGCCGCATGCGCACCCTGCACCCAGCAGGTTGCGCCGAGCATGCAGAGCCCACCGTATATTCATCGGCGAAAGACATCAGCGGATCATCATCCATGGACTTGTCCGCTCTGGAGAGCTTGCAGAACGCAGTCGACACGCTTGCCGGACCTGCACAGGCATGGCATCGGCACGATCTCCACAATCACCGTCGTCGCTATCTGGCAGACCTTCGGTGCATCACAGCCTTGAACCCGCGCGGCGCGATCCTGGAAATCGGATCAGCGCCATGCCACATGACAGCCCTGCTCAAGCTGTCGGGTCACCTGGCGATGGGCGTCGATGTCGATCCATCGCGAGTCGCAGACCTGATCCGGCATTTCGACCTCGACGTGCGCCACTGCGACGTCGAACGCTCGTCGCTTCCTTTCGACGATGACTCCATCGGCTGCGTCCTGCTCTGCGAGACCTTCGAGCACCTGCGAATCGACCCCGCTTTCGTCCTGAGCGAAATTCACCGCGTTCTCGCGCCGGGCGCGTCGTTGCTGCTCACGACGCCCAACGTCTATTCGCTGCCGTCGCTCGGGCGATTCCTGCTCGGCCGCAGCATCGCCGACCCCTGGGAAGAGTTCGACAAGCTGCGAAACCTCGGGCACATGGGCCATGTCCGGGAGTACTCGGCGCGCGAGGTGGCACGCTTCCTTGAAGCGTCCGGCTTCGCGCTGCAGTCGATCGACTATCGCCACCATGCAAACGCTCGCGGCTGGAAGAGTCGACTGCTCCACATCGCGTATCGATGCCTGCCGCGTCGCTTCCAGCGCGAGATCGTCGTCGTGGCACGCAAGGCGTCCGCAGGGGCGAGGTTGATGCCGCTTGTCCCCCTGGCGCTCACGGGAGAGCCATCACTCGGCTGAACGGTCTCAGGCCCGGGAACCTGTCACAGGCTGCGGACCCGGTCGATCGCTTCCTCGATGCGCTCGACCGCGTGGATCGTCAGGCCTTCGATCGGCTTCTTCGGCGCGTTGGCCTTGGGCACCACAGCGACACTGAAGCCGAGCTTGGCAGCTTCCTTCAACCGCTCCTGGCCACGGGGCGCGGGGCGCACCTCGCCGGCCAGTCCGACCTCGCCGAAGGCGATGAAGCCGCGCGGCAGCGGCTTGCCGCGCAGGCTGCTCTGGATCGCCAGCATCACCGCCAGGTCGGCGGCCGGCTCGGCGATGCGCACACCGCCGACCGCATTGACGAACACGTCCTGGTCGTTGCACGCGATGCCGGCATGGCGGTGCAGCACCGCCAGCATCATCGCGAGCCGGTCGCGGTCGAGGCCGACGCTCAGGCGTCGCGGGCTCGGCCCTCCGCTGTCGACCAGTGCCTGGATCTCGACCAGCAGCGGCCGCGTCCCTTCGAGCGTGACCAGCACGCACGAACCAGCCACCGGATCGCCGTGCGTTGATAAAAAGATCGCGCTCGGGTTGGCGACGCCCTTCAACCCACGCTCGGTCATCGCGAAGACACCGATCTCGTTGACCGCGCCGAAGCGGTTCTTGATCGCGCGCACCAGCCGGAAGCTGCTGTGCGTGTCGCCCTCGAAATACAGCACGGTGTCGACGATGTGCTCGAGCACGCGCGGGCCGGCCAGCGCACCCTCCTTCGTCACGTGGCCGACCAGCACGATCGTCGTGCCGCTCGACTTGGCGATGCGCGTCAGCTGCGCCGCGCATTCGCGCACCTGCGCGACCGACCCCGGCGCCGAGGTCAGCTGATCGCTGTAGACCGTCTGGATCGAATCGATCACGCACACCACCGGCTGCTCCACGGCAATGGTGGCGGCGATCCTTTCGAGCTGGATCTCGGCGATCACCCTCACCTGCGAGCCGCCGCCGGCTTCGCCCAGCCCGAGCCGGCGCGAGCGAAGCGCGACCTGCGCGCCCGACTCCTCGCCGGTGACATACAGCGTGCGCACATTGCGCGACAGCGCATCGAGCGCCTGCAGCAGCAGCGTCGACTTGCCGATGCCCGGATCGCCGCCGATCAGCGCCACACCACCGGCGACGATGCCGCCACCCAGCACGCGGTCCAGCTCGTCGATACCGGTGGGCAGGCGATCGACATCCGAGGCCTCGATGTCGGCGAGCGTGGCCACCGGCAGCGCGCCGGCGAGCGACTGGTAGCGGTGCTTCGGACCTGGGCTTTCGCCGACCGATTCGACCAGCGTGTTCCAGGCCTCGCAGGACGGGCACTTGCCCAGCCACTTCGGGCTGGTGCCTCCGCATTCGGAACAGGTGTACAGCGACTTGGGTTTGCTCACCCGACGACTGTAGCTGCCCGGTCGTCGCGTGATCGGTCGACCCGGGTTCAGTCCTTCTTGCTGCCGAAGGCCAGCAGCAGGCCACCCGCCACGATCGCGCCGATGCCCGCCCACATCGGAACGTTGACCGTCTCCTTCTCCTTGACCGAGAGTTCGAGCGGCCCGAGCTTCACCGCCGTGGTGTCTTTGGTGTAGCTGAAACCGCCATAGGCAAGCCCCAGGGCGCCCGCGACGATGAGTGCTATAGCAACGAGCTTGAGGGTGTTCACAGGGATTTTCTCCAGGACCCGCACCGAGCCCCGCGCCGGCGGCGTCGATGGGAGTGCTACGGCACATTGAATCACAAGGGTGCGCAGGCCCGACCAACGCACGACAGCCGCGAGTCCCGATGACGGTGATCGCATGGAGGTGTCGACCGGGCGGGCGCATCCGACGCACGCCGCGCCGACCGGCGATCAGTCGTGGCCGATCTTGCCGCGCGACGCCTTGACCTGGGCGCGGATGCTCTTGCCCTCCAGCCGTCGCTGCTTCGAACCGTAGGTGGGTTTCGTCGCGCGGCGCACACGCGGCGGCGTGGCGACGCTGTCGACCAGTTCCTGCAGGCGCGCCAGCGCGTCGGCGCGGTTGGCATCCTGGCTGCGCGAGGTCTGCGCCTTGATGACGACCACGCCCTCGGCGGTGATGCGCTGGTCGCGCAGCGCCAGCAACCGCTGCTTCACGTCATCGGGCAGCGACGACGCAGGGACGTCGTAGCGCAGGTGCACCGCGCTCGAGACCTTGTTGACGTTCTGTCCGCCAGCGCCCTGAGCGCGGATCGCGGTGATCTCGACCTCGCCGGGCAGGACTTCGATGTGCGGCATGGCGGCTCGAAGATCAGTGCAGCAGCAGCCGCATCGCCTGCGGCAGCGAGTTGGCCTGCGGCAGCCAGTGATCGATGACCGCGCCGAGCACGCAGACGATCAGCAGCAAGGCCACGGCCGAGCGTCCCGTGCGCGACAGCGCATGGGCCAGCCACCCTTCGCGGTGCGCGCGAAACGCCAGCGCGCCGCCCGCCGATGCGAAGGCGATATCGACGGCCGCGCCCAACAGCACATCGACGCCGAACAGCCCGAACACCGCGACCGCGAGTGCACTGGAAATCAGCACGGCCACACCCACCACGACGGCCAGGGGCACGGCGATCACGATGCCTTCATCGGACGATGTCGCCGCCTCGAAAGCGGCCTGGGTCGCCTCGCCCGCGCTCTCCACGACCGATTCGCCGCCAAAGGAGCCGCTCGCGCCGCCGCCTCCGAAGTCGCCGCCCCCGCCGGACCGGAACGACGTGCCACCCCCGCTGAAATTCAGGTCGATGCCGTCGAGGAGGCCCGGGTCGGCGTCTGCTTCATCACGCGACAACAGCCAACGGCACCACAGCCACAGCAGCCCGATGAACACGGAGTAAGCGGCCACCAGCGCCAGGGGCCAGCGCAGCGCCAAGGTCTCGATGCCCGCGCGCATCAGCCCGGCGGACACGGCCCAGGAAGCGAGGAAGCACGAGGTTCCGAGCAGGAACGAATGCCAGCGCATCCAGCGCCGTGCCATCAAGTCGGCACGCACGGCGCTTTCGAAGTTCGCGAGGCGAAGGCGGTGGCGTTTCATTGCGGATGTGTCGGCACACGCAGCGCCAGCGCGCACATCAGCTCGTAGCCGACAGTACCGGCAGCGCGCGCGACCTCGTCGATCGGCAGCACCGTGCCCGCAGGCCCGCAGCCCCACAGCGTGACCTCGCTGCCGATGCGCGCCTTCGGCACCGGTGCCAGGTCGACGGTGACCATGTCCATCGAGACCCGGCCGACCAGCACGGTGCGCACGCCGTCGACCAGCACCGGCGTGCCGGTAGGCGCGCTGCGCGGGTAGCCATCGGCGTAGCCGCAGGCAACGATGCCGATGCGCATCGGCCGATCGGCGGTGTAGCGACTGCCGTAGCCCACCGTGTCGCCGGGCTGCAGGTCCTGGGTCGCGATCAGCTCGCTGCGCAGCGTCATCGTCGGCTGCAGATCCCAGTCGGCAATGCCGCGCGCCGGAAAGTCGGGCGCCGAGCCGTACAGCGCGATGCCGGGCCGGACCCAATCGGCGCGCACCGCGTCGTCATGCGGCGCGTAACGCAAGGTGGCCGCGCTGTTGCACAGCGTTCGATCGCCCGACAGATCGCGCGTCGCCGCCTCGAACACCGCGAGCTGCCGATCGATGCCGCGCGGTACGCCCGCTTCGCCGGTGTCCGCGTCCGCATCGGCAAAGTGCGTCATCAGCGTGATGCCCTCGACCTGCGTCAACCCGCTCAGCCGCAGCCACGCCGAGCGGTAGGCCGCCGGCGTGAAGCCGAGGCGGTTCATGCCGCTGTTCAGCTTGAGAAACACCTGATGTGGCTGCTGCGTCTTGTGTGCCGCCAGCCAGTCGATCTGCGCCTCGCGGTGCACCGTGTGCCACAGGGTCAGGCGCGAGCACAGCTCGAGGTCGCGGGCGTCGAAGCAGCCTTCGAGCAGAAGCACCGGCCCGCGCCAGCCGAGGGCGCGGATGCGCTGCGCTTCATCAAGGTCAAGCAGAGCGAAACCATCGGCGCCCAGCAGCCCCGGATAGGCGCGTTCGATGCCGTGGCCGTAGGCATTGGCCTTGACGACGGCCCAGACCCGGGCGTCGGGCGCATGGGCGCGGGCCCGACGCAGGTTGTGCGCCAGGGCTTCGGTGTGGATCACGGCTTCGATGGGGCGCGGCATGAAAACCATTCTGCCGCACGCGCTGCACGCCCTTGCCGACCGACGCCTGTGCAGGGCAGTCGGCCATACCCCGCGTGCTATAACCCGCGCCGCAAGGAGTCCCGTCGGGTGAACGGCTTCGTCATGCCGATCCGAGGGGCCGCGCGCCACGAGCGAATGAAAAAAGGTTTCTACACCATCATGGCGGCGCAGTTCTTCAGCTCGCTGGCTGATAACGCGCTGTTCGTGGCGGCGGTGGAATTGCTGAAGACCTCCGGCCAGCCCGAATGGCAGCGCGCCGCCCTGGTGCCGATGTTCGCGCTCTTCTATGTGATCCTGGCCCCCTTCGTCGGCGCCATCGCCGACGCAGTGCCCAAGGGCCGGGTGATGTTCTTCTCGAACCTCATCAAGGTGGTCGGCTGCCTGATGATGCTGTTCGGCAGCCATCCGCTGATGGCCTACGCCATCGTCGGGCTCGGTGCCGCCGCCTACTCGCCAGCCAAGTACGGCATCCTGACCGAGCTGCTGCCCAACTCGCAGCTCGTCAAGGCCAACGGCTGGATCGAGGGGCTGACGATCCTGTCGATCATCCTGGGCGTGCTGCTCGGCGGGCAACTGGTGGGGCATGCCATTTCCAGCCACCTGCTGGCGATCGACCTGCCGGGCATCGACACCGGAATCGACACGCCGCCCGAAGCCGCCATCGCATCGATGGTGCTGCTGTATGCGCTGGCTGCCGCCTTCAACCTGCGCATCCCGCGCACCGAAGCGCCGTTGCAGCCGCTGGCCCACAGCTTCTTCGGTCTGGTGCGCGACTTCTCGCGCTGCAACTCGCGGCTCTGGGCCGACAAGCTGGGCCAGATCTCGCTGGCCACGACCACCTTGTTCTGGGGCGTGTCGGGCAACCTGCGCTACATCGTGCTGGCCTGGGCGGCCGTGGCACTGGGTTACGACACCACGCTGGCCTCGTCGCTGGTCGGCGTGGTCGCCATCGGCACCGCTGCCGGCGCCGTGGCGGCTTCGCTGCGCATGCGGCTCGACCAGGCGACCCGTGTCATTCCGCTGGGCATCACGATGGGGCTGCTGGTGATCGGCATGAACTACATCACCAGCTCCTGGATTGCCGCGCCGTTCCTGATCGTGCTGGGCGCGCTCGGTGGCTTCCTGGTGGTGCCGATGAACGCGCTGCTGCAGCACCGGGGCCACAACCTGATGGGTGCCGGCCGCTCGATCGCGGTGCAGAACTTCAACGAGCAGGCCTGCATCCTCGGGCTCGGGGCGCTGTACGCCGGCATGACGAAACTGGGTCTGTCCGCCTTCGGTGCGATCACGATCTTCGGTGTGGTCGTGGCCGGTCTCATGTGGCTGATCCGCCACTGGCACCAGCGCAACTGCGTGAATCACCGCACCGAAGTCGATCACCTGCTGGCGCTGGCGCGCAGCGACCAGCACTGAATCGCTCGGCACCCACCGCCGCCGGCTGGGCGGCGCTGGCGCTGGTGTTCAACAGCCTGGTGTGGGGACTGTCGTGGTGGCCGTTCCGCCAGCTCGAGGCGCAAGGCCTGCACCCACTGTGGTCGACGGTGCTGGTCTACCTGCCGGCCGTGGTGGTGATCGTCGCGCTGCGGCCGCAGGCGGTCCGCCAGCTGCTCACGCAACGCTCGCTGTGGGTGCTGGTGCTGGCGGCGGGCGCCACCAACGCGGCCTTCAACTGGGCCACCGTGATCGGCGACGTGGTGCGCGTGGTGCTGCTGTTTTATTTGATGCCGCTGTGGTCGGTGCTGCTGGCCCGCTGGCTGCTGAAGGAGCCGTTGACCTGGACGGCGCTCGCCCGCATCTTGCTGGCCCTGGCCGGCGCGGGCATCGTGCTGCAGCCCGACAGCCCGACCGGCGGGTCCGCGCTGCCGCTTCCGCAGTCGCTCGCCGACTGGCTGGGCGTGCTGGGCGGTTTCACCTTCGCGTTGAACAACGTGATGCTCAAGCGCGAATCGCATCAACCGGAAGCAGGCCGCGCGCTGGCGATGTTCGTCGGCGGCGTGGTGGTCTCCGGCGCGCTGGCCGCGGTGCTCGGCGCCGTGGGCCAGGTGCCGTGGCCGATGGCCGCCGATGCGGCGTCGGCGCCCGGCTGGCTGTGGTGGCTGGCGCTGTCGATGAGCGGCTTGTTCCTGTCCAGCAACCTGGCGCTTCAGTTCGGCGCTTCCCGATTGCCGGTGCACATCACGTCGGTGCTGATGCTCAGCGAGGTGCTGGTCGCCGCCGTCTCGGCGGCGGTGATGGGCGCCGGACACATCACCGGACCGCTGCTGCTGGGCGGCGGGCTGATCGTGCTCGCCGCGGTCTGGGCGGCCCACGAACGACCCGACTGAAAGGCCTTCCGGCCTCGGCGGTACCGCTGCCGAAACAAGCGCCCAGCGTCCTGGCGATACGATCGCCCGGACGCTACACGTTCACATCGGCATTGCCGCGACCTTCCACACAGGAGCTCCCATGAACGCATCCAGCCCCAGCGTCTTCGACTTCAAAGTCACCGCGATCGACGGGACCCCCAACCCGCTGTCGGCCCAGCGGGGCTGCGTGCTGCTGATCGTCAACACCGCCAGCGCCTGCGGCTTCACGCCGCAGTTCAAGGGGCTCGAGGAACTGTGGCAAACCTATGGCGAGCGCGGCCTGACGGTGATCGGCTTCCCGTGCAACCAGTTCGGCTCGCAGGACCCCGGCAGCAACCCCGAGATCGGCGCGTTCTGCCAGAAGAACTACGGTGTCAGCTTTCCGATGATGGGCAAGGTCGACGTCAACGGCGCCCGTGCACATCCGCTGTGGAAATGGCTGTGCGCCGAAGCGCCGGGATTGCTGGGCACAAAGGCCGTCAAATGGAACTTCACCAAGTTCCTCGTCGGCCGCGACGGGCAGGTCATCAAGCGCTACGCGCCGACCGACACGCCCGC
>JARXKP010000093.1 GCA_030271615.1 Pseudomonadota bacterium | reverse complement strand
GTGGCGAGTGCAGTTCGCGCAGCGCGTGCACCCCGCCCAGGATCTGGTTGTCGGCCTTGCCTTGCGGCAGGCTGGGCGGCAGGTGGTTGGCCAATGCCTGCGTCTGGAAGAACAGGCACCCGCCGGCTTCGCGATGGCCCGTCGTGCTCAGCTTCAGGCCGGCGCCGATGTCCGCGCCCTGGGCCCCGGCGAGAGCATCAAGCGTGCGGCTGGCCTGGCGCGCGTTGCGAGCCACTTCGGTCATGCCTTTCTTGTGGCCGTCCAGTTCCTCCAGAACGATCATCGGCAGGAAGATGTCGTGTTCCTCGAAGCGGAACAGGCTCATCGGGTCGTGCATCAGCACGTTGGTGTCGAGCACGAACAGCTTGGCAGGCCCCGTGCCACGCGGTTTGATGGCGCGCGGCTTCGGTTCCTGCCGTTTGAGGGCTGCCGGTGCGACCGACCCGGCCGGCGCTTCGGCTGGAGCACGGGCGGGCAGACGTGTCGGTGCGGTCGGTGCAAGCGCCTCGGGTTTGTAGAGGTTCAACTCGGCCGGAGATGCGGGCTCGGCCGCAGCGCTGGTGCGGGGCGACCGCTTGGCCGGCTTCGGTGCGGCCTGGGACTCAAAGTCGGTGACGGACAACAAGGAGGCACGTTTGGCAGGCGGCTTGGGCAGTGGCATGGGGCGGTGGGCGGTGAGTGACGGGGGGTGGATGGGTCAGGCTGGAAAACAAAAAAGCCGCGCAGATGACTGTGCGGCTCGGATTGAAGCAGGGCGTTGTGACGCGCGGTTCCGCAGACTGCGTGTTCCGCTCAAACTTCTTCCTTGAGCGACTGGGCTGTCTTCAAGACTTCTTCCACATGACCGGCCACCTTGAGCCCGCGCCATTCGCCACGAAGGACACCAGCGCCGTCAATCAGGAAGGTGCTGCGCTCGATGCCCTTGACCTTCTTGCCGTACATGATCTTGTTCTTGACCACGCCGAACATGTGGCACAGCTTTTCTTCGGTGTCGGCGATCAAATCAAACGGCAATTCGAGGCTTTGCTTGAATTTTTCGTGTGATGCCATGTTGTCGCGCGACACCCCGAAAACGACCGCACCCGAAGCGATGAAATCCTTGTGGTGGTCGCGAAACTGCATGGCCTCGGTGGTACACCCCGGCGTGTTGTCTTTCGGATAGAAGTACAACACGATGGATTGGCCAGCATAGGCCTGCGGGGTGAATTTCACGCCACTGGTGGCAAGCGCTTCAAATTCCGGAAGGGGTTTGTTGAGGGCTGGCGTCATGGAGTGTTCAAAGTGTTGCGCCAGTGTTGGCGTAGCCTTCAATTATAGGGTCTGCCCATGCTGGTTCGCAGTCCCCAGGTTCGCGAGCAGCGAGCGCTTCGTCAAGACTCGAACAGCAGGCCGACCACCACGTTTCGTCCCTCGGCCAGCAGCACGTTGTAGGTCCGGCAAGCGGCTGCGGTGTCCATCGTCTCGAAGCCGATGCGGCGCTCGATCAACAGCCTGAACAGGCTGGTCGGAGGGAACCGCAATCGTGCTCCACTGCCGAACAGCACCAATTCCGGCTCGTGCTGCGCCAGGACCGCGAAATGATCGGCGCTCAGGTCGTCGAAACGGGAAACCGGCCAGACGGTCACCAGGCCGGTCCAGGGCACCACGACGCTCGAGGTGAATTGCGTGCCGTTGACCAGCACGCCGTCCTTGCCGTGGCGCGCGATCGCGTTCGTTCCTTCGATCCGTTCGGCATGCAGTTTCAAGGTCTCGGGCTCCGGGTGTCTGGGCGTAAAATTGTAGGCTTTGCGCCGTGTCGGCGCGGTGCTGGAGAGCCCCTTTGAAAGCTGTCGCCAAATCGAGCAAGCTCGCCAACGTCTGCTATGACATCCGTGGTCCGGTGCTCGACAAGGCCCGGCAGATGGAAGAGGAAGGGCAGAAGATCATCAAACTGAACATCGGCAACCTTGCCGTGTTCGGATTGGAGCCTCCCGACGAGATCGTGCAGGACATGATCCGCAACCTGCCGCACAGCGCCGGTTACACCGACAGCAAGGGTCTGTTCGCCCCGCGCAAGGCCGTCGTTCACTACACGCAGGAAAAGCACATCCAGGGTGTCACAGTCGACGACGTGTACCTGGGCAATGGCGCCTCCGAGCTGATCACGATGAGCATGAACGGTCTGCTCAACGACGGCGACGAGGTGCTGGTGCCGGCGCCCGACTACCCGCTCTGGACCGCGTCGGTTGCGCTGTCCGGCGGCACGCCGGTGCATTACATCTGCGACGAGCAGGCTGACTGGACGCCGGACATCGCCGACATCCGCAGGAAGATCACGCCGAACACCAAGGCCATCGTCGTCATCAACCCGAATAACCCAACCGGCGCGCTGTATCCCGAAAGCGTGCTTCGCGAGATCGTCGAGGTCGCGCGCCAGCACCAGTTGATCGTGTTCGCCGACGAGATCTACGACAAGACGCTGTACGACGGTGCAACGCACACCAGCATCGCGTCGCTGGCCGACGACGTGCTGTTCGTGACCTACAACGGCCTGAGCAAGAACTACCGTTCGTGCGGCTACCGCGCCGGCTGGATGGTGGTGTCGGGTGCCAAGGCACATGCACGCGACTACATCGAGGGCCTGAACATGCTCGCGTCGATGCGGTTGTGCTCGAACACGCCCGGGCAGCTGGCGATCCAGACCGCGCTCGGCGGCTACCAGAGCATCAAGGACCTGGTGGCCCCGGGAGGCCGGCTCTGTCGCCAGCGCGATCTGGCCTATGAGCTCCTGAGCCAGATTCCCGGAGTCAGCGTGGTCAAGCCGAAGGCGGCTCTTTATATGTTTCCGCGGCTCGACCCCAAGATGTACCCGATCGCCGACGACCAGCAGTTCGCCTACGACCTGTTGGCCGCCGAGAAGGTGCTGATCGTGCAGGGCACCGGATTCAACTGGCCGAATCCCGATCACTTCCGCCTGGTCTTCCTGCCGAACTGCGATGACCTGACCGAAGCCATCGGACGCATCGCCCACTTTCTCGATCTGTACCGCAAGCGGCACTCGCAGTGACGGCCGGCCGCGTGGCGCTCGATCCGTTCATTCTTTCTCACCCGTACAGCACAGGCCCTCGCGGGCACTCACGATGAAACCGATACGAGTTGGCCTTCTGGGCATCGGCACCGTCGGCAGCGGCACGTTCAACGTGCTGCGCCGCAACCAGGAAGAAATCAAGCGCCGCGCCGGTCGTGGCATCGAAATCACGATGGTCGCTGATCTCGACACGGCTCGCGCGCAAGCCGTCGTCGGCGACGCGGCGCGCGTGGTGGCCGATGCGCGCGAAGTCATTGCCAACCCCGACATCGACATCGTCGTCGAGCTGATCGGCGGCTACGGCATCGCCCGCACGCTGGTGCTTGAAGCGATCGCCGCCGGCAAGCACGTGGTCACGGCCAATAAGGCGTTGCTCGCGGTGTACGGCACCGAAATCTTCGCGGCTGCACGCGAGAAGGGCGTCGTCGTCGCGTTCGAGGCGGCGGTGGCCGGCGGCATCCCGATCATCAAGGCGCTGCGCGAAGGGCTGACCGCGAACCGCATCGAGTGGATCGCCGGAATCATCAACGGCACCACCAACTTCATCCTGTCCGAGATGCGCTCGAAGGGGCTCGATTTCGGTGTGGTGCTGAAGCAGGCGCAGGAGCTCGGCTACGCCGAAGCCGACCCGACCTTCGACATCGAAGGCGTCGACGCGGCTCACAAGGTCACGCTGATGAGCGCCATCGCGTTCGGCATCCCGGTGCAGTTCGACCGTGCGCACGTCGAAGGCATCACGAAGCTGCAGGCGGCCGATATCGGCTATGCCGAGCACCTGGGCTACCGCATCAAGCTGCTGGGCATCACCAAGCGCACTGATGCCGGCATCGAGTTGCGCGTGCACCCGACGCTGGTACCGACCAAGCGACTGATCGCCAATGTCGAAGGGGCGATGAATGCGGTGATGGTCCAGGGCGATGCGGTGGGCAGCACGCTTTACTACGGCAAGGGCGCGGGCTCGGAGCCGACCGCATCGGCGGTGATCGCCGACCTGGTCGACATCACCCGGCTGCACACCGCCGACCCGCACCACCGTGTGCCGCACCTCGCGTTCCAGCACGACGCGCTGTCCGGCACGCCGATCCTGCCGATGGACGCGACGGTCACCGCCTACTACCTGCGGCTCCAAGTCACCGACGAAGCCGGTGTGATGGCGCGCATCGCCGGCATCCTGGCCGAGCACGGCATCTCGATCGACGCGCTGCTGCAGCGCCCGAACGACGGCAGCACGACTGATGCAAACGCAGCAGCACACACCGACGTGATCATCCTGACGCACGATACCGTCGAAGGCGAAATGAACCGCGCGATCGCTCAGATGCAGGCCCTGCCGACGGTACTGGCGCCGATCGTTCGCATTCGCAAGGAAGAGTTGAATTGAAGTACCAAAGCACCCGCGGCCACCCCGAACGCCGTGGCTTCTCCGACATCCTGCTTGAAGGTCTGGCACCCGATGGCGGGCTGTACCTGCCGACGCACTATCCGCGCATCGACGCAGCCACGCTTGCTCGCTGGCGAGGCCTGCCCTACCACGAGCTGGCGTTCGAGATCCTGTCGCTGTACATCGACGACATCCCGCCGGCCGACCTGCGCGAGCTGACGACCCGAACCTACACAGCCGCCGTTTTCGGAACGCCGGAGATCACGCCGCTGAAGCCGCTCGATCGCGCCGCGAGTTCACCCGAGGGTGTCGATGTGTACCTGCAAGCGCTGTCCAACGGCCCGACCCTGGCCTTCAAGGACATGGCGATGCAGTTGCTCGGCAACCTGTTCGAGTACGAACTGGCGCGCCGTGGCGAGACGCTCAACATCCTGGGTGCCACCTCCGGCGACACCGGCAGCGCCGCCGAATACGCGATGCGCGGCAAGAAGGGCGTCAACGTGTTCATGCTGAGCCCGAACGGCCGCATGAGCCCGTTCCAGCAGGCGCAGATGTTCAGCCTGCAGGACGCCAACATCCACAACATCGCGATCGACGGCGTGTTCGACGATTGCCAGGACATCGTCAAGGCGGTTTCGAACGACCTCGACTTCAAGCGCAAGCACCACATCGGCACGGTCAACTCGATCAACTGGGCGCGGCTGCTGGCGCAGGTCGTCTACTACTTCGCGGGCTACTTCCAGGCCACGCGATCCAACGACGAATCCGTCAGCTTCGCGGTGCCTTCGGGCAACTTCGGCAACATCTGCGCCGGCCATGTCGCTCGCATGATGGGCCTGCCGATCCGCTACCTGGTGCTCGCCACCAACGAGAACAACGTGCTCGACGAGTTCTTCCGTACCGGCACCTACCGCGTGCGCGGCAGCGCCGAGACGCACGAGACCTCGAGCCCGTCGATGGACATCTCGAAAGCGTCGAACTTCGAGCGCTTCGTGTTCGACCTGCTCGGCCGTGATGGCGAGCGCACCAAGCAGTTGTTCAAGACCGAGGTCGAGCAGCGCGGATCGTTCAGCGTCAGCGAGGACGAATTCGCGAACACCGCCAGCTTCGGCTTCGTGTCGGGCACCAGCACCCATGCCGACCGCCTCGCCACCATCCGCGACACGTACCGGCGCTTCGGCATCGTGATCGACACCCACACCGCCGACGGCCTGAAGGTCGGTCGCGAGCACCTCGACTGGGGCGTGCCGATGCTGGTGCTGGAGACGGCACTGCCGGCCAAGTTCGCCGAGACCATCGTCGAGGCCCTCGGCGTGCAACCCGACCGGCCGGCGGCGATGCGCGGCATCGAAGACCTGCCGAAGCGCTTCGTCGTGATGCCGGTCGATACCGACGCGGTGAAACGCTACGTCAGCGAGCACGTGTGACCTTCGTTGCGGTCACTTGCGCGTCGTTCGTCAGGACGACATGAAGGTCATCGGATTCAGCGGCTATTCGGGTTCGGGCAAGACGACGCTGGTCGAGCAACTGATCGTGCATTTGCGCGCCGCGGGACAGCGCGTGTCGGTGGTCAAGCATGCGCACCACGCGTTCGACATCGACCACGAGGGCAAGGACTCGTGGCGGCATCGCCAGGCCGGTGCCTTCGAGGTGGTGATCGCGTCGGACCGCCGGCTTGCGAAGATCCGCGAGTACGACACGATTGCCGCGCCCACGGTGCACGAACTGATCGCCGAATTGAGCCCGTGCGACTGGGTGCTGGTCGAGGGTTTCAAGCGCGCTGAACTGCACAAGATCGAGGTGTGGCGCGCCCAGACCGGCCAGCCTGTGCAATACCCGCAAGACCCGTTCATCGTCGCCGTGTGCACCGACAGCAGGCCATTGCCGGTGCCGACCGCGCTGCCCGTCCTCGATCTCAACGATGTGGGCACGGTGGCAAACTTCCTGGAGTTCGATTCATCGCGCTATGAATACCAAGCCCCCCCTCACGACCCCTCCGCCCGCTAGCGTGGCTGCCGCAGCGTCTGTGCCGACGATGCGTCCGCCGTTGCTGAGCCTCGACGAGGCGCTGGCGAGGTTGATGCAGGCGGTGCGCCCCTTCGCGCCGGCCGAGGCGCAACAGGTGTCGACCTTCGAGGCGCTCGGCCGCGTGCTGGCCGACGAGGTGCGCTCGGTGGTCGACGTACCGCCGGCCGACAACACCGCGATGGATGGCTATGCGATGCGCTGCGCCGACGTCCAGTCGGCGGGCGTCGTGCTGCCGGTCAGCCAGCGGATCCCGGCCGGTGCCGCAGCGGCAGCACTGTTGCCCGGCACAGCCGCGCGCATCTTCACCGGTGCCCAGGTGCCGGCTGGCGCCGATGCGGTGGTGATGCAGGAGCAGTGCGTCCCTGTCGACGGCGGCGGGGTCCGCATCGACACCGTGCCGCAAGTCGGCCAGTGGATACGCCGACGCGGTGAAGACGTGCGCACCGGTTCCGTCGTGCTGCCTCAGGGCACGCGCCTGACACCGCAGGCGCTGGGCCTTGCCGCGTCGGTCGGCGCAGCGACGCTGTCGGTCGCCCGTCGGCCACGGGTCGCGCTGTTCTCGACCGGCGACGAACTGGTGATGCCGGGCGAGACGCCGCCCGACCGCATGCCGCCCGGCGCGATCTACAACTCGAACCGTTTCACCTTGCGGGCGCTGGTGCAGGCGCTGGGCTGCGACTGCACCGATCTCGGCATCGTGCCCGACCGCCTCGACGCCACCCGCGAGGCCTTGCGCCGAGCCGCGCAGGGTCACGATCTGATCGTCACCAGCGGCGGCGTCTCGGTCGGTGAAGAAGACCACATCAAGCCCGCCGTCGAAGCCGAAGGCCGCGTCGACCTGTGGCAGATGGCGATCAAGCCCGGCAAGCCGCTGGCGTTTGGAGAAGTGCGGCGTCATGGCGGCGCAGAAATCGACCCCGCAGGGCCGGGCAGCGCCTACTTCATCGGCGTGCCAGGCAACCCGGTGTCGAGCTTCATCACGTTTGTGCTGGTCGTTCGACCGGTGCTGCTGCACCTGCAAGGTGTCGTCGACTGGCAGCCGCGCGCTCTCTCGCTGCGCGCCGATTTCGACTGGCCTCGTCCTGACAAGCGCCGCGAGTTCCTGCGCGTGCGACGCAACGAGGCGGGCGGCCTCGACCTGTTCGCCAACCAGAGCGCCGGCGTACTGACCTCGGCAGTCTGGGCCGACGGCGTGGTCGATAACCCGTCCGGTCAGGCTGTCTGCGCTGGCGACACGGTGCGCTACCTCGCGTTCTCGGAGCTGTTGTCGTGAAGGTTCAGGTGCGCTATTTCGCGTCGATCCGCGAGGTGCTGGGCACGGGCGAATCGATTGAGCTGCACGAGGAAACGACGACGGTCGGTGAGGTCCGAGACCGGCTGATCGCCTCCAGTGCCGCCCACGCCACCGCCTTGGCGCGCGGCCGCGCGCTGCGCAGTGCGCTGAACCAGGCGCTTTGTGACGAATCGGCCGTGGTCGACGCCGACGCCGAACTTGCGTTTTTCCCGCCCGTCACCGGCGGTTGAGCAAGGACACCGACATGACCGTCAGCATCCGGACCGCCGATTTCGACCTCAGCGCCGAGGTCGCCGCCTTGCGTGCGGCCGATCCGGGTGTCGGCGCGGTCGCGTCCTTCGTCGGCTGCGTGCGCGACCGCAACGATGGCGCCGGGGTGAGCGCGATGGAGCTCGAGCACTACCCCGGCATGACCGAGAAGTCGATCGAAGCCATGATCGCCGCCGCCCGCGAGCGCTTCGACATCCGTGGCGTTCGGGTCATCCACCGTGTCGGCCTGCTGCAGCCGAAAGACCAGATCGTGCTGGTGGCGGTGACGTCTGCGCACCGCGGGACCGCCTTTCAGGCCTGCGAATTCCTGATGGATTATCTGAAGACCCAGGCGCCGTTCTGGAAGAAGGAAACCACCCCCGACGGCGCGCGCTGGGTCGATGCGCGGGTCAGTGACGACACAGCGATGGCGCGCTGGGAACTGCCAAGTGCCGGTGCGGGCACGGGGCGCCCCGGATGAGCGCCGCCTTCCCCTGGGCCCAGCTGCTGGCCGTCGCGCTCGGCTCGGCGGTCGGCGGTGTGCTGCGCTGGGCGGTGCAGATGGAGCTGAACGCCCGCTGGGCCGGTTTCCCGCTCGGCACGCTGGTCGTCAATTGCATCGGCGGGCTGCTGATTGGCATCGCGCTGGCGTGGTTCGCGCGGTCACCGAACGAGTTGCTGCGGCTGCTGATGGTCACCGGGTTTCTGGGCGGGTTGACCACGTTCTCGGCATTCACCGGCGAGTCGCTGACGCTGCTGCAGCGCGGCGATGTCGGCTGGGCGATGGCGCACAGTGCGGCGCACCTGCTGGGTGCGCTGGCCTGCTGCGTCCTTGGCTTCCGCATCGCGAAGGCGCTGCTGGCCTGAATCTCACGCCAGGCGGGCCGAGCCCGCCTCACCACTCACTTTTTGAAGAGGCTCTCCCTTGACCTATTGCGCCGGCTGGAAATACAAAGACTCGATCTACCTGTGGGCCGACACGGTGGCCGCCCGGCCGCTGACGCCTCGCCGGCAAACCCCCAGCCTCGGTGAGCTGCAGACGGAGATCGACGACGACCCGGTGGAAGCCTCGTCGCTGAAGCTGCTACCGATCGCCCCCGGCACCGCCGTGGCCTACACCGGCGATGTGGCGCTGGCCACGAGGCTGCTGGACTTTCTGCGCCGCCACCACGACGGTGCGACCAGCCACGCCGATCTGCTGTTGCAACTGGACAGCCAGCTTGGGCCGTTCAACGCCGACCAGCCGGTGGCGCTGTTGCTGGCCTCGTCGACCCCCGACGGGTCGGCCGAGTTGCTGTGTTGGACGACGGAAGGCGGCTTGGCCGACGCTGCCGACTTCCACCAGATTGGCAGCACCACGCCGTATCACGCGGCGCTGACGCCCGAGTTGCTGTCCGTCATGGCCCGCGGCGAGCTGGCGCCCGATCTGGTGTTGCCGATCATCGGCGCGATCGTGCAGTCGCGGGGCGTTCGCGACGTCGCGATCGACCTGAATGCCGACGGGCTGATCGTCGGCCTGCGCACCGGGCAAGGGGCTGTCAGCTGGCAAGACGACACCCTTGTCGTGCTGTATGAAAAGGCCTTCGCGAGCAGCTCCCACGTCAGCGCGCTGGTTCGTGACGACGCCCTCGTTGTGCACGCCTCGGTCACCGACGACACCTTGATGTTTGTGCCGGCTGCGGAGGCCGTGGTGCGCCAGCCGGCCGATGCCAAGTGGCGGCACCAAATCAAGGCCGAACTCAATGCCAGGCGGTTCCGCTTTCAGGTGTTCATCAGCACCTCCGAGAAAGTGATCACGTTGATCATCCGCAACGATCACGAGCAGAAAAGCGATTTCGTGCGCCTGGGCCCGATGCGCAATGGCCGGTTCCACCTGGCGCTCAGTCCCGAGATGATGGCCTTGCTGACTCAATCGCCGCGGGAGCGCGCCGAACGCGACATTCCGTTCCGGTTGAGCGTGCGGGAAGACTGACACTCGGTCGGTCGACCGGTGGCGGTGCGGCACGAGAACGGCGCTGGCTTGATCCTGATCAAGCTGCGGATCGGCCCACACCTTGAAATGCGTCGGTATCCCCTCAGCTTCAAGGGAATAGGAGGACACCCATGCGTCTCGACAAACTCACCACCACCTTCCAGGAAGCGCTGTCCGATGCGCAAAGCCTGGCCAACGGCCGCGACAACCCCTACGTTGAACCGGCGCACGTGCTCACGGCGATGCTGGCGCAGGCCGACGGGCCGAAGGCATTGCTCTCGCGTGCCGGCGTCAACACCGCGAAGTTGCAGTCGGCCCTCGACGCCGAACTGAACAAGCTGCCGCAGGTGCAGGGCGGCGAACAGGTGCAACCCAGTCGGGATCTCGGCGCGTTGCTGCAGGCCGCTGAAAAGGAAGCGACGAAGCGCGGTGACCAGTTCATCGCCAGCGAGATGTTCCTGCTGGCCGCGGCCGACAGCAAGACGGCCATCGGCCCGCTGGTCAAGGAACACGGCCTGACCCGCAAGGCGCTCGACGCCGCGATCGAGGCGGTTCGCGGCGGCCAGAAGATGGACAGCGCCGAGGGCGAGGGCCAGCGCGAGGCGCTGAAAAAATACACCATCGACCTGACCGAGCGTGCCCGCAACGGCAAGCTTGACCCGGTGATCGGTCGCGACGACGAGATCCGCCGTGCGATTCAGGTGCTGCAGCGTCGTACCAAGAACAACCCGGTGCTGATCGGCGAACCCGGTGTCGGCAAGACCGCCATCGTCGAGGGGCTGGCCCAGCGCATCGTCGCGGGCGAGGTGCCCGATTCGCTGAAGAACAAGCGCGTGCTGGTGCTTGACATGGCCTTGCTGCTGGCCGGCGCCAAGTTCCGCGGCGAGTTCGAGGAACGTCTCAAGAGCGTGCTGAAGGAAGTGGCGCAGGACGAGGGCCAGACCATCGTCTTCATCGACGAGATCCACACGATGGTCGGCGCAGGCAAGGCCGAGGGCGCGATCGACGCCGGCAACATGCTCAAGCCGGCACTGGCGCGTGGCGAGTTGCATTGCATCGGCGCGACCACGCTGAACGAATACCGCAAGTACGTCGAGAAGGACGCCGCGCTGGAGCGTCGCTTCCAGAAGATCCTGGTCGGCGAGCCGACGGTCGAGGCCACCATCGCGATCCTGCGCGGCTTGCAGGAAAAGTACGAGGTCCACCATGGCGTCGAGATCACCGACCCGGCCATCGTCGCCGCGGCCGAGCTGAGCCACCGCTACATCACCGATCGCTTCCTGCCCGACAAGGCGATCGACCTGATCGACGAGGCGGCGGCCAAGGTCAAGATCGAGATCGACTCGAAACCCGAGGCGATGGACAAGCTCGACCGCCGATTGATCCAGTTGCAGATCGAGCGCGAGGCGGTGCGCCGCGAGAAGGACGAAGCCTCGCAGAAGCG
>JARXKP010000092.1:8415-11565 GCA_030271615.1 Pseudomonadota bacterium | reverse complement strand
CCCGCGTCAGTCACGAGTTGCGCACGCCGCTGAATGCGGTGGTCGGCTTTTCTCAGCTGTTGTTGCGCGACCCGCAGGAGGTGACGCTCTATGCGACGCACATCCAGCGTGCTGGCACCCATTTGCTGGCCCTGGTCAACGACATGCTGAACCTGGCACGCCTTGAAACCGGCTGCGCCGACGTGGAGTTGCACCCGGTGTCCACCACGACCGTCATGCAGCGGTGCCTCGACTTGCTGAAGCCCGATGCTCACCGGCAAGGCGTGTCCCTGCATGCCACGACAGAACCCGGGGCCGAGGTCGTGATGGCCGACCAGCGCGGCCTGACCCAGTCGCTGCTGAATCTGGCCGGCAACGCGCTCAAGTTCAGTCCGCAGGGCGCGACGGTGCACATGCGCGCTCGCCGCGTGGCGGGCGACCGGGTCCAGATCGCGGTCACCGACCAGGGGACGGGCATTGCCGCCGAGCTGCTTCCGCTGTTGTTCCAGCCGTTCAGCCAGCTCCCCGGCACGCCCAAGAACAACGGTACCGGACTGGGCCTCGCCATCAGCCGTCAACTGATCCAGGCGATGGGCGGCGAGGTTGCGGTGCGCTCCGCCGTCGGCGCGGGGTCGACGTTCACCATCGCCCTGGATGCAGCCGAAGCCGGTGCCCAGGCCGCGGCCGACTCGGCCTACGCGATGCTCGAGGCCCCGCCGCCCCCGCCAACACCGCCGGCCTCGGTGCCGCTGAGCGTGCTCTACATCGAAGACGATCCGGTCAACGTGCTGCTGGTCGAACACATGCTGGCGCACTTCGGCCAGGTTCAGCTGCACCATGCCGCGACAGCAACCGAGGGCCGGCAGCAGGCGATGGCACTGAAACTCGATCTGATCCTGCTCGACATGAACCTGCCGGACGGCCACGGCCTGGAGGTGCTGGCCAGCCTGCGCGCACAGGCACGCACCGCGAAGGTCCCGGTCGTCGCGTTGAGCGCGGATGCGCTGCCCGAGTCCATCAGCGCGGCGCGCGCGGCCGGCTTCGACGACTACCTCACCAAGCCGGTCGACATGCTCAAGCTCGAACGCCTCGTGTCGTGTCTGCGGTGATCTGAATGGCCCGCCGACGGAGCGCCTACCCGTGGGGACAGTTGCTGCAGCGCAGTCTCACGGCGATCACCAGCAGCGTCTTGCGGCAGAGCAGCCGGGCGGTCGCTCACGCGCTCAAGCCAGCCGTCTCGTTGGCGGTGACGAAGCGTCCGCCGGTGACCGGTGCGGGCGACTGGATTCCCGGTGTCGCGATGGGGCCCACCGGGGCGCGCCGGTTCCGGCTCTACCGGCCGCCCGACGTGAAATTCGGCGAACGCCTGCCTTTGCTGGTGATGCTGCACGGCTGCGGCCAGACCGCCGACAGTTTTGCGGCCAGCACGCGGATGAACCGCATTGCAGCGCGTGAGCGCTTTCTGGTGCTGTACCCCGAACAGGACCGCCTCGCGAATGCGCAGGGCTGCTGGAACTGGTTCGACACGAAAACCGGCCGCGCCTATGGCGAAGCGGCGCTGATCATGAAAGCGATCGACCAGGTGTGTCTGCTTTACCCGATCGATCGCGCGCGCGTGGCGCTGGTGGGCCTGTCGGCCGGGGCCAGCATGGCGGCGCTGCTGGTGACGCGGCACCCCGAGCGGTTTCAGGCCGTGGTGATGCATTCGGGCATCCCGCCCGGAACCGCGCATTCCGCGATGTCGGCGCTCGGCGCGATGCACGGTCGCCGCGCCACGTCGCCACTGCTGGCGACCCCGCGGACGATGGCCGCCTCGTGGCCGCCGTTGATGGTCATTCACGGGGCGGCCGACAGCGTGGTCTCGGCGCACAACGGGCAGGCGGCCGTGCAGATCTGGGCCGATGCGGCGGGGGCGCGCGCGACGACGGCGCGAACCGTGCAACGCGGCCAGCGCCACCCGATGAAGGTCACCGACTTCAAGCGCGGCAGCCGCACCGTGGCCTCGCTGCTCGAGGTGACCGGCCTCGGCCACGCCTGGAGCGGGGGCGCCGCGAAACAGCCGTTCAGCGATGCGCGCGGACCGGACGCCTCACGTCTGGCCTGGGCCTTCGCCTCGCGGCAGTTTCATGCGCATCGCGACGGGTGAGCCAGGCTGAACTTCCAGACGCCCGGCCCGTGCGATACGCCATGCGGTTGAACCTTCATTGATCTGGATCAGAGCCCCCGGCGACAACACGCCGATCATTGGATGGCACCGACGATTTTCGATATTCCTCAGGATCCCCGCCCATGAAGAGCCCCCTCACCAGCGACAAGCGAGCCACGCTCGCTCAAGCCCTGCAGACGCGCCAGAAGGCGCTCGAACGACAGATGGAGCTGCACCGCCAGGGTCAGTCACGCGTCGATTTCGCGCGTGACGCCTTGCAGCAGGACGGCGACGACGCGCCGCAGCGCGCCAGCGACCGCGAGGTCGATCAGACGCTGTCGGACATCGATGTGCAGGCTCTGGCGGCGGTCACCGACGCGCAGAAACGCCTGCAAGCGGCCGATTTCGGCCTGTGCATCGACTGCCAGCAGGCGATTCCGTTCGAGCGTCTGCAAATAGAACCCGAGGCCCTGCGTTGCGTGGCCTGCCAATCCCAACTAGAAAGGACCCTTTGACATGACCCTCTTCCACGCCGTCGTCTGGACAGACCACCAGTCAGCCCAAGTGCTGCAGTTCGACCCCGATCAGGTGCAGTCGCACAAGGTCAAGGCGCATTCGCATCCGACCGCGCAGCACGGCAGCAATGTCCGGTCGGAGCATGAATTCTTCGGCGAGGTCTGCGATGCGCTCGAAGGCATCACCGAGGTGCTGGTGACCGGCTCGAAAACCTCGATTGCCGATTTCCGCCATTACGCCGACAAGCATCGGCCACAGACGGCGGCTCGCATCGCCGGTTACGAGGTGGTCGACCACCCGAGCGACAACCAGCTGGTCGCGCTGGCCCGCAGCTTCTTCCTGAAGCACGACCGCGTCGCGGGGGTTCCAACGCCGACCTGAACATCGCACCGTCTCGAGCGGTTCGGCTTCTCGTCGGCCTGCAACAGCAGCGAGGCCCCACCCCTTCAAAGGCGGGCCTCGCCGTTTTTCAGGCGCTGACGGGGGTGGGTGCCACCAAGTGCTCGGTC
>JARXKP010000092.1:0-8315 GCA_030271615.1 Pseudomonadota bacterium | reverse complement strand
GGGCCTCGCCGTTTTTCAGGCGCTGACGGGGGTGGGTGCCACCAAGTGCTCGGTCAGGAACCAGGCCTGCAGTTCATTCGTGCGCAGCACGTCGCTGACCAGCAGGTCGTTGGTGCCGGAGTCCCCGGTGTCGGCGACGATTTCGGCGCTTTTGCGTGCCGCGATGATGATCATCTCGTGCGCTTCGGCCAGCCGTGACATCTGCACCGTTGCCGGCTCGCGGCCGCACGGCGGGCGCGGGATGCGCGTTGTTTCGGCCACGTCGGCAGCCATCGCGATCGTCACGCCGCCCAGCACCTGGATGCGCTCGGCGATCAGATCGACCAAGCCGGCCTGCGCTTCGTAGTGCTTGTCGAACAGCAGGTGCAGCTGGTCGAAGGTCGGACCGACCACCTGCCAGTGGTGCTTCTTGTAGAGATCGCGCAGCGTCATCGTGTCCGCCAGCGTCTGGTTCAGCAAGGCCACGCTCTGGGTGCACACCGATTCGGACAACCCGTTGGGCAGCTTCACGATGGTTCCGTATTCCTGCGTCACAGCGGCGTGCTGATGCAGTTTCGGAGAGACGTTGTCGGGATGATCGCTGGCGGTGGTGGAGGGGGATGTCTTGGTCATGGGATGCTCCTGGAAAGTGTGCGGTCAGTGTGCGCAGCGGTGTGGTGGCTGCGGCATCGGAGGCTGCCGCGACGCTCCCTCGGCGCCGTCCTACACACCCGGGCTTTTCGTTTCAAGGCTTCATCGCCGGACCGCTTGAGTGCCCCGGCTTCGTGGCGGATTCCCCATCTGTGCCCGGGTTGAAATGAACGCCCGACAGCCGATGCTGAAACCTAGAATCGCGCGTTGATTTCTTGTCTGCCTCGTGCGTTCAGACGCACCGATCTTCGGAGTCGATCCGTGCGCCATCGTTGCCTTTCGTTGTGTGTCTCCGCGGCCTTGCTGGCCGGTTGTGCCACCACCACCGTGAAGAATCCGGTCACCGGCCTGAAAGAGCGAACGGTGATGAGCGAATCGAGCGAAATCGCCGAAGGCAGGAAAGGCCACGAACAGGTTCTGACCGAGTACGGCGTCTACCCGAACCCCCAGTTGCAGGCCTATGTCAACGAGCTCGGACAGCGCCTGGCCAGCCAGTCCGAGCGCAGCACGCTGGAGTGGCATTTCACGGTGCTGGACAGCCCCGAGATCAACGCATTCGCGTTGCCCGGCGGTTACGTCTACGTGACGCGCGGCATCATGGCCTACATGGAAAGCGAAGCCGATCTGGCCGGTGTCATCGGCCACGAGATAGGCCATGTCACCGCACGTCACGGCGCGCAGCGCGCCACGCGGCAGCAAAGCGCCGGCTTCGGCGTGATGGCTGCGACGTTGCTGGGGGCCGTGCTCGAAGGCGCCGGCGTGAACGGCGCGGGGCAGATGGCCAGTCAGGTGTCGCAAAGCGTGGCGGCGGGTTACATCGCCACCTACGGGCGCGAGCAGGAATCACAGGCTGACCGACTGGGAGCCGAATACCTGTCGCGCAGCCACTACGACCCGCGCAACATGATCGACGTGATCCAGGTGCTGAAGAACCAGGAACGCTTTGCAGACGACACCGCGCGTGCCGAAGGCCGCGCCCCGCAGCCGCACAACAACTGGCTGGCGTCGCACCCCAGCAACGACAAGCGTCTGGAAGACATCACGCAGATCGCTCAGGGTTACCAGGGCCAGTACAGCGATGAAAACCGCAGCCGCTACCTGCAAGCCATCAACGGCATGACCTTCGGCGAGAGTCGCGAACAAGGCCTGACGCGAGGACAGAATTTCTACCACGAGCCGCTGGGCATCGCGCTCACCGCGCCGTCAGGCTGGCGGGTGCAGAACGGCCAGGACGCGATCACGCTGGTCAACGCGGAAGGCCAGGCCGGGCTGGTGGTGAAGGTCGTGCCGTCCAAGGCGGGCCATTCGCACGAGGAGATGGTTCGCAACTTGCTCAAGCCGGTCAGCGGGCGGGCCGAGCGCCTGGCGCTGAACGGTCTCGAAGCGACGCATTTCGTGGGCAGCCGCGGCAATCAACAAGGCCGGGCACAGGGCTTCGAGGTCACGGTGGTCAGCGGGCCGGAAGGCCGGAACTACCTGCTGGCCTACGTCGCCAAGGACGCTGCGATGATGCAGCGCGCCTACCGGCAAATCAGGGAAGCCGAGGGCTCGTTTCGGGCGCTGACTCCCGAAGACCACGCCGCTGCACGGCCGTGGACCCTCAAGGCCGTGCCCTACCCGCGTGGCGGGTTCACGCCGCTGGCTCGGCAATCCCCGCTCGGCAACGCGCCGGAGCAGCAACTCAGGCTGATCAATGGCGTGTATGCGGGTGGCGAACCGAAACCGGGGCAACTGGTGAAGGTGGTGGAGTGAACCATCGTTCCGCACCGTTTTTTCGGGCGGATTGTCGGTCGCCTCCGGCATTGAAGTAGACAAGGTCGATCTTCGGCAGGCGTGTCGGCACTCCGGGGTGGGAGCGCAGTGACTGCGACCCTCCCCGGGTGCGCACGATTGTTGCGTTGCACAACGCAACCACCGGAACCACCATGCTCATCCACATCGGCTATGACATCGAGCTCACGCTCGCGGCGCCCACCGCGCTGATCTACCTGCTGCGCGTGCACCCCAGCCGCGAGCACGATCTGCAAGGACCGGAGAACCTGTCCCTGCAACCGGGCCTGACTGCGACCGAGTACCTCGACGCCTTCGGCAATCGCTGCGGGCGCATCCAGGTTCCGGCCTATGTGTCGTCGGTGCGCCTGACCAATCACGCGAACATCTACGACAGCGGGCTGCCCGACCCTGTCAACTTTGGTGCATACCAGCACGCGCCCGAAGAATTGCCGACCGAGGTGCTGCAGTTCCTGCTGCCCAGCCGCTATTGCGAGGTCGACAGCGAATTGCTGGCTTTCGCCTGGGCGCAATTCGGGGGCGTTCCGCTCGGCTGGTCTCGCGTGCAGGCCATCTGCGACTTCGTGCACCAGCGCATCCGCTTCGACTACGGTGCGGCACGCTCGAACCGCAGCGCGCTGCAAGGATTCCACGAGCAGACCGGCGTGTGCCGCGATTTCGCGCACCTGGCGGTCACCTTGTGTCGCTGCATGAACATCCCCGCCCGCTACGTGACGGGATACCTCGGCGACATCGGCATCCCGCCGGTGCGTTTCCCGATGGATTTCAGCGCCTGGTTCGAGGTCTACCTGGGCGGCCAGTGGTACACCTTCGACGCGCGCCACAACACGCCGCGCATCGGGCGGGTCGTGATGGCGCGCGGGCGCGATGCCGGTGACGTGCCGATCACGATGACCTTCGGCCCACACGCGCTGACCCGGTTCGTCGTGACCACCGACGAGGCGCTTTGACGACCGATCTCAGGCGTCCGCATGACCTGTTGCGTGACCCGGGAAACCGAAGCAGTGCGAGATCCCCGATCGGTGGAACGTCGGCACGCGGCGCGTCTTCACGGAACGGCCTGAACTGCGCTGTGCCGAAACGGCGGTCGAGGGTTCGGGGAAGGGCGAGTGGCGAGTGAAATGCAACGGTGACAATCACGGCATGAAAATCGGCGCCACCTCGACGGACCCTACACCGAAGCAAGCTTCCGGATCGCTGCTTCTGGGCGATCAGATGTGTTTTGCGTTGTATGCGGCGTCGAACGGCATCATCCGCGCGTACCGTGCGCCACTGGCCAAACTGGGACTCACGTACCCGCAGTACCTGGCCATGCTGGTGCTGTGGGAACACGGCGAGCAGACGGTCAAGAGTCTGGCCACTCGGCTGGATCTGGATTCAAGCACGATCACCCCGCTGGTGAAACGCCTGGCTGTCGCCGGCCTGGTTCACCGCGAGCGCGACCCTGCCAATGAGCGCAATCTGAAGATCGAACTGACGGCGGCTGGGCGTGCGTTGCATGCGCCCGTGGCGAAGGTTCAGCAACGTGTGGCTTGCCAGACGGGCCTCGGTCCGGACGAATTCACGGTGCTGAAGGCGCAGCTGCATGCGCTGACCCAAAAGATCGCGAAAGCGCTGGCCCAGCCCGCGCCCTGAGATTCACAGGCCGGCGCCGCTCAGGCTTTCCAGGAAGCGGTCGGCGTTCTGGTAGCCGATGACACGCTGTGCGCCCAGTTCGCTGCCTTTCGCATCGAAGAACAGGATGCCCGGCGGACCGAACAGGTTGAAGCGCTTGAGCAGCGCCTTGTCTTCCGGCGAGTTGCGTGTCACGTCGACCTGCAGCAGCAGCACCTGATCGAGGCGTGCTCGCACGCGCGGGTCGCTGAAGGTGTAGCGCTCCATTTCCTTGCAGCTGACGCACCAGTCGGCATAGAAATCGAGCATCACCGGTCGTCCCGCGCTGCGCAATGCCGCATCGAGTTCGCCCCCATCGCGGACCCGCTGAAACCGGGTTGCGCCGGCTGCCGGCATCACCGAAGCGGTGCCGGTGCGCCAGTCCGGCAGCACCGGGCTCACGATCCACCAAGCCAGGCCCAGCAGCAGCACGCCGAAAAGCCGCTTGACCCACTCCATCCAAGGGCCGGCCCGTGGCAGCAGGGCCCCGGCAGACGCACCGATGACCAGTAACGGCACGCTCATGCCGACGGCCAGCGAGAACAGCGCGCTGCCGCCGAGGACGACGTCGCGGCTCTGGCTGATGTAGAGCAACGCGCCGGCCAGCGGCGCGGCCACGCAGGGGCTGACGATCAGCGCCGACAGCCCGCCCATCGCGAACACGCCCGCCCAGCGGCCGCCCTTCAGGCCGCTGCTGCGCGCAGCGAGGCGGTCGCGCAGCGCAGCCGGCAACTGAAGTTCGTAGAAACCGAACATCGACAGCGCGAGGCCGGCGAGCAGCAAGGCGAAACAGCCGAGTACCCACGGGTTCTGCAGCGCTGCGGCCAGGCCCTCGCCGGCCAGACCGGCAGCCACTCCGAGGGCCGTGTAGACCAGTGCCATGCCGAGTGAGTAAGCCAGCGCCAGGCCGAATCCGCGCGAGCGCGATGCGCGATGGCCAGTCGCGGAGTGGCCGACGATGATCGACGACAGGATCGGGAGCATCGGCAGCACGCACGGTGTCAGCGACAGCAGCAAGCCCGCTCCGAAGAACGCGGCCACCACCACCCACCAACGTCCGCTGCGCAACGCGCCGTCGATGCCCGTGGGGTTGTCTTTCGTGGCCTGAACGCCGACGCCGAAATCAGCCAGCTTGAACTGCGCACTGCTTTGCATCGGGGGGTAGCACAACCCTGCGTCGGCACAGCCCTGGCTGGTCACCGTCAGCGTGAAAGCATCGGCTGTCGTGTCGACCGGCGTGCGGATCACGACGCGACCCCGATGGGTTTCGAGTTCCTTGCCAAAGGTCTCGTCGAACTTGACCTTGCCAGGCGGGATCTGCGACGCGCCGAGGCGCACACCCGGGGCGTCGGCAGCGAAGGCAAACCGATCGCGATACAGGTAGTAGCCATCGGCCACGGTAAAGACGACCTCGATGTTGCGCGCGTCGATGGCGCGCGCCTCGAATCGAAATGCCTGCTCGGGCGGCAGGAAGTCAGCCGCTGCTGCGGCCGGCGAGATGGCACCGCCCTGCAAGATCAGCAAGATCGAAACGAGAAATCTCAACAGCAGGGTGGACATGGTGATGGACGGGAACGTTGGGTGCAACACGGCGCCGACATGCACGTCGCCTGCGACGTGACACGCGTGCTCATCACGCACTGTCTTGGATGCACGATCAGCGACGAGGCCGCCCGATGTGGCGTCTTCTAACGACTCGGGATTCTCCGCCCAGTTCCGGCCGCTTCCGGAAAACCGGGTCTGCAGCGGAGACTTCGTGCGCGTTCAGACGCCGTAAAGGGTGCGCCGGGCATTGCTGGCCGAAGCGTCGCCCTTGCGTCTGGCGATTTCGGCCAGAACGCGCCCGGCCACTGGCTCGAGTTCCCTGACATCGGCCGCCTTTTCGACCGCGAGGGTCAGGAGGAGTCCGCGCAGCCCCAGTTCGCTCGAGATCAGCTGGGTGAGCCTGGCCGTGAACTGCGCGTAGCGCGGCGGTTCGGCGGTCTTGCCGATGACGATGTCGAGCGCCTGCAAGGGAACGGGTGCCGAAACCGGTGCCGCAGCGGTTGCAGACGGCGTCGCCGACAGGGCGCTGATCGACGCGCTGGCGATGAGGCCCAGACGGTTGAGCTGATCGAAATCGCTGAGGCCGACACCGGTCACGCTGTTCAACAGGGACTCTTGCGACCGGACGCCGTCGATCAGCAACAGCAGGTTGCGTCTCGCACGCTCGGGTACCAGAGCCCGAGAACTGATTTCGGCGCGCCCGGTGTCTGTCTTGATCCAAATCATGTTCGTCCTCGCTGCCGCAGTCTGCTGTTTCCGGCCCTGCGCCAGGGTCTGCGCAGAGGGTGTCGAGATCGGCCGTGTCTGGGGATATCGGTGCGGAGATCGGATATCGGGAGTGCTGTTGCGCAACGGCATGTAACCCACATCGCCGGTTGGCGCGCGGCAATGAAGCCGGCCGCTGTTCGGCAGCGTGTCAGACCGTGCGAGTTCGCCGACGGCGCCTGTGGGTGGCCTGTGTTGCCGGTTGTCCTGCCCGCGCGGAGGCGTCGCGCAGGCCTGACCACCGATCTGTTGGACCACCAATCGCTGGCGTCGACCGCAGCAAGCCACGTTTCGCACCGAGCATGCTGAGCATCCAGGCCACGACGATGAAGACGGCCAGACCGCCGATCGCGCAGCCCACCAGCAGAACGCCGTGCTCCCAGGGCCGTGTCAGCCCGGCAAACCCCACAGCCGCCAGCAGTGCGAGCAGCGCCGCACGCAGCCGCCCCGTCGGACTGAACATCGAACCGATCGCTGACCCGTAGCCGAGCAGGAAGATCCCCGCCAGCAGGTGCTGCTCAAGACTCAGGTGATGCAGGGTTGTGTTCAGTTCGCCCATGGTTCGGAACCTCCTGACCGATGCCGCCGAGACTGCGCCGACCTGCGCACAGGCGCAAGCGAAAAGCGCGTGAATCGTCGGGTGGTGTGACCCGCATCACGCCCCTGATGCAGCACCGCCACAGCCGATTGGATCAACCTGACGTCGATTGGTTTCAGATCGGTGTGCCACCTGTCCTGCGACGCCGTGGGCCCAAGAAAAGCTCGTCGCCGCGAGCCGAATCGCGCGAACGGCCGTGCCACTGTGTTTCATCTGGAGGGCCTATCTCGGTGGGGTCGGCCAAGGCCGCTGTGACGGCCGCATCCGTTCCCAGGCACGCGAAATTTGAAGCACGCCAAGGTCGTCGAAGCGGCGGCCGACGATCTGCATGCCGATCGGCAGACCCGTGCGGGTGTAGCCGGCGTTGATGCTGGCGGCCGGTTGCTCGCTCATGTTGAACGCCAGCGTGTACGCAATGTGCTCGAACGGTAGCGCCACGTCGTTCGTCGGACACGGCAGCTCGGCGGCGAACGCGGCCATCGGCGCCACGGGCGAAAGGACGTAATCGAAGGGCTGACAAGCCACCACCGTCGCGGCGCGCATCGCCAGCGTCTGGCTGTAGCCCTTCATCACCGCTGCGCCGCTCAGATCGGCGCCGCCCCGGGCCCACTCGTGGATGAATGGCAGCACACGTCGCTGGTGGTCGGTGTCGAGTGACTGCAAGTCGACCCAGGCGCGGATGCGCCAGAAGCGGTCGATGCCGGTGACCATTTCGCGGGTGACGAATGGCGTCAGCGTTTCGACGATGGCTCCGGCGGTCTCGAAGGCGCGGGCCGCGGCCATCACCGCCGCGGTGACTTCGGGGTCCGGCGCCAGGCCCCAGCCGGCATCCAGCAGCAGACCGATGCGCAGGCCGCGCAGGTCGCGGTCGAGCTGCATCCAGTCGATGCTTTCGGGAGGAAGGCTCATGTGGTCGCGCCAGTCAGGCCGGCTCAGCACGCTCATCATCAGCGCCGCGTCGGTCACCGTGCGCGTCATCGGCCCGGCCACGCGCGCCGGGTAGGGCGTGCCGATCGGGACGCGGCCGTGGCTCGGCTTCAGGCCGAACACCCCGCACCAGCCGGCCGGCAGCCGGATCGAGCCACCGATGTCGGTGCCCACATGCAGCGGGCCATAGCCGGCCGCGACGCCAGCGGCCGCGCCGGCACTGCTGCCACCCGGATTCAGGCGCAGATCCCAGGGGTTGCGCGCCAGCGGATGGAAGCTCGACAGCCCCGAGGACAGCATGCCGAGGTCGGGCATCGTCGTCTTGCCGAGGATCACCGCGCCGGCTTCGCGCAACCGTGCTGCATGGGGTGCGTCCGCCGCGGCGGGCAGCAGTTCAGTGGCGGCT
>JARXKP010000091.1 GCA_030271615.1 Pseudomonadota bacterium | reverse complement strand
GTGTCGACAGCCTCGGCATCGAGCCGACTGCCCACGACGGTGACCTGATAAACCACCGTGTCTTTCGCAAAAAAGAGAGCCTGAGCCTCGATCGCCGATCCGTCCGCACGCTTGCCAATCACCGCGATGCGTTCGGCCAGCGGATGCGGCTCCATGCCCGGAACCGGAGGTGCGCCCATCACCGTCTCCGTCCCACCGATGTTTTCAGCGGTCAGCGCACGCAGCCTCTGCATCACTGAGGCAACTCGGCCGGGATCACCGACATCGACATGGCTCACCGCATAAACGTCGCCAGCTGCCGAACACGAGGACAGGTGCATCTGCATTTCAGACCCCGCCAGCACGACCCGACGGACGTGAACATCGGGCTTGCAAGGGAACAACGCAGTCACAGCACCCCCGGGGATCGGAGTGTCGCGCCAATCCAGAGCCGGCGAGCATGCCGACACCAGCGCGCCCATCGTCAGCATGCAGAGCAGCACTCGCCGGCGGACGTCTCGAAGGTTCATCGGCCAATTATGAAACGTGCCCCCTGAAACAGATCACCCTGACGACGCAAGTCATCGGCCTGGCTCCCGACGAAGCTGAGCCGTGATTTTTTCACTCCCGGCTTCCAGGGTTGCGGCTGGTAAGCCCTCTGGCGTGATCTGCGGCTTGCAGGAACACTTCGTGCTGACGATCCGCTCGTCATCCCGAAGTGCTGCGAGCAGCATGTACCCGCCCTGCTTCCGAGAAACAGAGATGCCAACGACGGCCCGAACTGTCGGGCGGCGTCGAACCAACCACCACCGAAATGGGTTCATCTGACACCGCCGGAGATTCCGCTGCTGCGACCCGATCCCTCTCTGCCGGCCACGACGAAAGGCACTGGCGAGATCTGATCGCCGAGCTTGGGGCTGAAATCGCCCATCCGCTGACAACCGCGCTGGAGCGCATCCACGCACTGACATCAAGCGGGCGCATCGACCGCTCCGGACTGAAAGCCCTGCGCGACGAAGTCGAGGCTGCCAGGCAGGTCGGCATGACCGCCCAATTGCTGGCTCGGTTTGCCAACGAGCGGCTTCAACAGTCGCATGAGCGCGTGGCCTTGGCCGAATCCCTGCAATCGGTCCTGACGCACCGCAAGCGTGAAACCGAAACCCGCGGCATCACACTGCAGCCCGTGCTGCAGCCGGTGGACGTGATCGTCGATGCGTCCCTGACATTCAGCCTCCTGAACACCTTGCTCGACTGGGCGCTGGCGCAAGCGCGATCGCGAATCGATTTCACGATCGATGTGCAGAGCTGGAAATCCAAAGTCCGCCTGACCTGCCGATTCGACCTGCCGGCATCAGCCATGTTGACCGACGGTGCCCGTGCGCCCGCACCTGCCCCGCTTGATTCATTGACCTGGCGCCTGCTCGAACAGACCACCGCCACGATGAACCTGGAGTTGTCCCGTCAGGTGGACGAAGGTGCGGTGGCAGTCACCCTCAAGTTCGCCGCGGCTGCCAAGTCAGAGGTCGCAGGCATCACCACGATCGACCTCGATGAGGGATTCGACAGTTCGATCAACTCGAAACCCCTGGCGGGCAGCCATGTGGTGGTGGTTGCCTCCCGCCGCGAGGTGCGGGCGCGTGTTCGTGACGCCATCCGCAACATGGGGCTTCTCGTCGACCTGGTCGGGTCGATCGAAGAAGCCGCCGATTTTTGCCGCGATGGACTGCCGCACGCCCTCATCATCGAAAGCATCCTCCACGGAGAGCGATGCGACCGTTTTTGCGCCGAGATCCGGGCCGAGGTGCCCGGATTTCCTTTCATCGACATCATCGAGCAAGGCCAGGAATTCAGCGTGTCTAACGACGAACGGGGCGAACGCGCGCGGGTCGGCCAGGAGGCGATAGAGGCCGCGCTGCCGTCAGTGCTGATGTTCGAGCTGTCGAAAACTTTGTAAGACTGTGCTCGCGCAGATCCATCGGCACCTACTTCAGCGACCCGAACACCTTCTTCAGGATGTCGCTGCCAGTGCCCAGCGGATCTTTGCGAATCTTGCGTTCCTCTTCGCCGATCATCAGATAGAGGCCGTCCAGCGCCTTGCCGGTGACGTACTGCTGCACATTGGCGTCCTTCTTGTCGAGCAAGCCCATACCGGCCGCTTTGCCTGCGACGGCGTTGTACTTTTCGGACAGCGACACCTTCTCGGTGGCCTGCGTCACGATGGGCAGGAATTTGACACTGAGCGGCTCGCGTGTCTTGTTGGTGAAGAACTCGGTGACCGAGTTGTCGCCGCCGGACAGGATGTGCGCGCCATCCTCGACGCTCATGGACTTCACTGCATCCAGCAACAGCTCCTTGGCTTGCGGAACGGCGGCCTCTGCGGCGCGGTTCATGGCCGTCACCAGCTCTTCGACGCTCTTGCCCTGGCCGGTGGCCTTCAGGAGCTTGGCTGCGTCCTTCAGAAAACCCGGCAACGGAATCCGAACCTTCGGATTGCCCAGAAAGCCGTCGGGTTTGCCGAGCAGGGCGATGGCCGATTCGGCGCCGCGCTCAAGCGCGGCGCGAATGCCCGATGCGGCATCGCCGTCGCTCAGCGCCGAAATCGCGTGAACCGGAGAGATCCCGACGCAACACAAGCCTGCGCCCGACAATAGACTGGAAGTGAATCTTCTGCGCTGCATGAGCGACTCCTGATGATGATGAATCTGAGCAAGCGACTGTGGCGCATTGCAGCCTTGATTGCATGCGCCATCGGCCTCACGGCCTACGGTGTACACCAGAGCGTGGCAGGCGTCGAGCTCGCCCGACCCTTCGCTTACACCCTGCTCAATGGAACGCAGGCGAACACCGGCGAGTTGACCGGACGGGTGGTGCTGGTGAATTTCTGGGCCCCCTCCTGCACCGCCTGCCTGCAGGAGATGCCCGATCTCGTGGCCACCCACGCACGGTTCAAGGCACGCGGATACGAGACCTTGGCCGTTGCCATGAGCTACGACCCACCGGGCCTCGTCGCGGACTACGCGGAGTCGCGGAAACTGCCGTTTCAAATCGCCATCGACCAAGACGGCAGTCTGGCCCGCAGCTTCGGCGGTGTGTCAGCGACACCGACCAGTATGTTGCTCAATCGACGTGGAGAGATCGTGAAGCGCTACGTCGGCCGACCTGACTTCACGGCCTTGAACAGCTTGATCGAAAGACTGCTCGTCGAGCCCTGATCCGAGCCAGCCCGCAAAGCAGGCCGACACGCTGCCGCTCAGCGCGGCAGCGTGTCGGCCACCCCTGCCGCGTGCGCCTGCTCGTCGGCGTGGTAGCTGCTGCGCACCATCGCGCCGACAGCCGCATGGGTGAAACCCATCTTCGCCGCCTCGGTCTCGAACATCTTGAAAGTGTCCGGGTGCACGTAGCGGCGCACCGGAAGGTGGTGACCGCTCGGCGCCAGATACTGGCCGATGGTCAGCATGTCGATGTGGTGCTCGCGCATGTCGCGCATGACCTGCAGGATTTCTTCATCGGTCTCGCCGAGCCCGACCATCAAACCGCTCTTTGTCGGCACGTCGGGCGCGAATGCCTTGAACTGCTTCAGCAGGTTCAGGCTGTATTGGTAGTCGGACCCCGGACGCGCCTCCTTGTAGAGGCGCGGCGCCGTCTCCAGGTTGTGGTTCATCACGTCGGGCGGCGCGGCCTTCAGGATGTCGAGCGCACGGTCCATGCGGCCGCGGAAATCCGGCGTCAGGATCTCGATGCGGGTGGCCGGACTCAGTGCGCGCACCTGGCGGATGCAATCCACGAAGTGCCCCGCACCGCCATCGCGCAGGTCGTCTCGGTCGACGCTGGTGATGACGACGTACTGCAGCTTCAGCGCAGCAATCGTCTTGGCAAGATTGAGCGGTTCGTTCACGTCCAGCGGGTCGGGCCGGCCGTGGCCCACGTCGCAGAACGGACAGCGACGCGTGCACTTGTCGCCCATGATCATGAAGGTCGCCGTGCCCTTGCCGAAGCACTCGCCGATGTTCGGACAGGAGGCTTCCTCGCACACGGTGTGCAGCTGGTGCTCGCGGAGGATCTGCTTGATCTCGTAGAAGCGCGTGCTGGGCGAGCCTGCCTTGACACGAATCCAGTCGGGCTTCTTCAGCGATTCGGCCGGCACGATCTTGATGGGGATGCGCGCTGTCTTCGCCTGCGATTTCTGCTTGGCACTGGCATCGTAGGCCGACGCATCGGAGGCAACACGGGTCACGGAATCGGTCGACATCGTGGACTTTCAAGGGGGGTGTTGGCAGCGCTCGCTGCCGGAGGGGGTCAGGGGGCCAAGTGCTCGGCCAACCGGGCGCCCAACTGACGCGACACAGACGCTACGTCGGTGTGCACGCCCAGTGTAGCCAGATCGACCGTCGCCAGTCCGGCATAGCCGCATGGATTGATGCGCTCGTAGGGGCCCAGATCCATCGCCACGTTCAGCGCCACACCGTGATAGGTGTAGTGCCGGTTGACCTTGATGCCCAGCGCAGCGATCTTGCCCAGGCCCTTGAACGGGTCGGGGGCGACAACACCGAGCCGTTCGTTCGGTGGCACGCGCTCCAGCGGAGCGTGACCAAACGGGTCGTCCAGCCGCACGTAGATGCCCGGAGCACCCGGCACCCGGTGGCCGGTGACGCCGTAGCTCTCCAGGGTCTTGATCACGCAATGTTCGATGCGGTAGACGTATTCCTTGACATAGATGCCGAGGTGCTTCAGGTCGATCAGCGGGTAAGCCACCACCTGACCCGGCCCGTGGTAGGTCACCTGCCCGCCGCGAGTCGTCTGGATCACCGGGATGCCCCCAGCGTCGAGCAGATGCTCCGCCTTGCCGGCCAGCCCCTGGGTGTAGACCGGTCGGTGCTCGCACAGCCAGATCTCGTCGGGCGTCGGTGACTTTGCCGAGTCGCGTGACTCACTGAACGTGCGCATCGCCTCGATCGTCAGTGCGGCATCGACCAGGCCCAGGTGGACCAGTTTCGGTGAACTCATGGCGCGGGACTCGGAACTACAGCACCACCTTGACCAGCGCATGCGAGCTGAGCGCGCGATACAGACCGTCGAGTTGCTCGCGGCTCGTTGCGGTCACCGTCACCGTGACCCCGAGGTACTTGTTGCCCTTGCTGGGCCGGGTTTCGACGAGGCTCGCGTCGAGCAGCGGATCGAACTGTCGCGCGATGTCGAGGACCGCCCCGACGAACCCCTCGACGTTGCCGCCCATCACCTTGATCGGAAACTGCGACGGGTACTCGATCAGCGATTGTTCGGGCGGCGTGCTCTGCATGGGTGGAAGTGTCACGGCCGTTGCGCCGCCTTGGCGCGCTGGTAGGCGGCATACAACCTGCCATACACCGGGCCGGGCTTGCCGCGTCCGGCCCCGTGGCCGACCGACTCACCGTCGAGCGTGGTCACCGGCAGCACCTCCTTGGTGGCCGAGCTGAGCATCAACTCGTCGGCCGCCACCACTTCGCCTTCGGGGATCGGGCGCAGGTTGAACGCGATGCCTTCTTCCTCGCAAAGCTCCCGGATCAGCTCGTAGCGGATGCCTTCGAGCACATGCTCGCTCTTCGGCGGACCGAGCACCGCGCCTTCATGCACCACCCAGACGTTGCACGACGCCGCCTCGGTGAGGAAGCCGTCGCGGAACATGATGGTCTCCATCGCGCCGTGATCGGCCGACATCTGCCGCGCCAGCACGTTGCCCATCAGCGAGGTGCTCTTGATGTCACCGCGCTCCCAGCGGAAGTCGCGCGCAGTCAGGCAAGCAACGCCCCGATGGCGCTGTTCGGCGCTGGGCTGCTTCATCGCGCTGATCATCATGAACACGGTGGGCTCGATGTCGATCGGCATCACATGGTCACGCATTGCCACGCCACGAGTGACCTGGATGTAGAGCAATTGGTCTTCGGCCGGATGCGATTCGATCAGGTGCCGGCAGCGGGCGAGCCATTCCGATGCAGTGTGCGGATTGGCGATCCGGACTTTCGCCAGGCTGCGGTCGAGCCGCGCCATGTGTTCGTCGAAACGAAACACGTTGTGCCCGTAGACCGGCACCACCTCGTAGATGCCGTCGCCGAAGAGGAATCCCCGATCGAGCACCGACACCTTCGCGAGATTCAGCGCGGTGTAGTCGCCGTTGAGGTAGCACAAGGTGTCGGGAAGTGCTTGCATGGGAGGTTCTCCGTTGCGGTCGCGCGCTGTCAACAGGTTACTTGATCCATAGACGTACAGCGTCCCACGCGCGCCCGAAAACTCCGGCGGTTTCGACCGGTGCCAGCACGACCAGCGGCACGTCGGTGACTGCAGTGCCCGCAGCGGTCGTCACCTTGATGGTGCCCACGCGCTGACCCTTGACGAGCGGCGCGACCAGCGGATCGGTGCGCTCGACCTTCGTCTGCAGCTTGCCGCCCTCGCCTTTCGGCATGGTCACGAACAGGGCGCCGTTCGCGCCGAGCTTTGCCTGATCGGTCTTGCCTTTCCACACCGGCACCGTGGTCACCACCGAGTCCACCTCGAACAGCCGCACGGTCTCGAACGCCTGATACCCCCAGTTGAGCAGCTTCTGGCTCTCGTTGGCGCGGGCTTCCATCGAGGTGGTGTTCAACACCACGCTGAGCAGGCGGCGCGGGCCGCCACCCGTTCCGCCAGCACCCAGATTCGGAAACTCGCGCTGTGCGCTGGCGATCAGGCAGTACCCCGCCGCTTCGGTATAGCCGGTCTTCATGCCGTCGACGCTCGGATCGCGGCGCAGCAGCAGGTTGCGATTCGGCTGCGAAATGTTGTTGTACTTGTAATCCTTCAGCGAGTAGTAGGCGTACTCCTTCGGGTAGTCGCGAATGATGTGACCGGCGATCACCGCGAGATCGCGTGCGGTGCTCTTGTGCCCGGGCTCGGTGAGGCCGGTGACGTTCTTGAACGCCGTGTTCTTCAGGCCCCAGGCCTGCGCCTGGCGGTTCATCATCGCGACGAACTGGTCGAGCGTGCCGCCGACCGCCTCGGCCAGTGCCACCGACGCGTCATTGCCGGACTGCACGATCATGCCCTTCAGCAGTTCGTCCACGCTAGGCGTCATCGTCGTGTCGATGAACATCAGCGAGCCGCCGCCCTTGCGCTCGTCCCAGGCCCGACGGGAAACCGACAGTGTTTGCTCCAGCGACAGCTTCTTGTCGTGCAACGCGGTGAAGACGACATACGCCGTCATCAGCTTGGTCAACGAGGCCGGATCGGACGGCGCATCGGCGTCGCGCTCGGCCAGCGTCTGGTTGCTGGTCATGTCGATCAGCAGATAGCTGCGGGCCGCGATTTCGGGGGGCAACGGCGCCTGGGCCTGGGCCGTGGTCGCAACACCCGCGACCAGCAACAACCCGACGAAAAACGAGCGCGACAAGACAGGAAACAGAGAGGTCATCGATGGATCAATCAGAAAGGAAAACGGATGGGAGGCAGGAGAAGCACGTGGCACCCAGTCAACGAGGTGCCGTTTGCAGTTGCTGCATGACGACGCTTTTCAGCAAGCCGAGCTGCCCGTGAAAGAAATGCCCGACACCCGGAAACACGGTGACGGGCAATGACAGAGGCCGCGCCCAATCGAGCGTGGCCGACAGCGGCACGACTTCGTCGCTTTCGCCGTGGATGACCACGGTGTCGGCAGGCACCGCCGGCAGACGCTGCTTTTGTATCGATGGCCCGACCAGCACCAGCCGCAGCGGGCGATCGGCTGCAGGCAGCCGCGACGCCGCCTCGGCCGCCACATAGGCACCAAATGAAAACCCGGCCAGCAGCAGCGGCTGACCCGCGTGGCGATGCTGTGCGATCACGGCCAGCGCGTCGTCGATCTCACCCTGGCCCTCGTCCCAGGCGCCCTCGGACTTGCCGACACCGCGAAAGTTGAACCGCACCGTCGACCAACCCAGTGGCAGCAATGCCCGCGCGAGCGTCTGCACCACCTTGTTGTCCATGGTTCCGCCGTGGAGCGGATGCGGGTGACACACCACCGCCAGGCCCACTGAAGTGCGCGCGGGCACATCGAGGGCGCATTCCAGCATTCCGGCCGGGCCGTTGCACTGACTCATCTGGGTTTGCGAGTTCATGAGGCGGAGGATGACGCCCGTGACGGGCGGGCCGTCACTTGCCGACCGACGGTGGCAGCAGCAGGCGCTCGACCACGCGTCCGTTCTTGAGGTGGGATTCGACGATCTCGTCGATGTCGCCGTTGTCGACGAACGTGTACCAGACGGCTTCCGGGTAGACCACCACGACGGGACCACCGGAGCAGCGATCGAGGCAACCCGCCTTGTTCACCCGGACCTTGCCGGCCCCGGCCAATCCGGCTTCCTTGACGCGCGACTTGCAGCGCTCAAATCCAGCCTGGGCGCCTTGCCGGGCACACGATTCGTCGTCCTTGTCGCGCTGGTTCAAGCAAAAGAAGACATGCCGACTGAAATAACTCATTCGACATTCTACGAAGGCCCATGCGACTCTCACCGAGCGTCAGGGTATCGATTTGCATCAGGCGTCCTCTCGAGACGCCACGCGGCCCAGCAGGTAGGTCATCGCGGCGTAGGGCCACAACCAACCGACCCACTGCGCGGCCCCGTGGAAGCGGATGAAGCGCCCCTGTTCCCAGGCCTGCAGGCTTTGCGCGAAATAGACGTCTTCGGGCGCCTGGGCCACCAGCGACACCAGCGCGGTCAAGGCCATCAAGCCCAACGCGACCGCAGCGCGTCGCGGCACCCAGGCCAGCAGCAACGACGCCGACCCACCGGCGCTCAGCCCCGCCATCGCCGTCGAAGTGAGCCAGGCCATCGCGTGATCCGGGCCGAAATTGAGTGCGGTCGACAGCGTGGTGGCAGCCACCCCGGCGCCCCCGATCCCCAGCACCAGCACGCCGCGCCGCCATCCCGGCCGACAGACCGTGAAAGCCAGCAGGCAGGGTGCGATCAACCCCAGCGCGATCGCGCAGAACTCGCCGGCCGGCGGCAAACCCGGGCCGAACCATTGCGCCTCGAGGACCGTTTGGCTCCACTCCTCCAGCGGGGTGCCGGTCAGCCAGCCGGCCAGGGTGTCCTGCAAACGCGACAACACCTGGCCGACGCCGAACGGCAGCGCGGTCGGAAACAACAAACCGGTCGGCCACAACAGCAGCAAAGCGAGCGCGCCGGCGCTGTGGTCGACGAACCACCGCTCGCGCAGGCGCTGCCAGCGGTCGAGTAAACCGACCGCATGCATCAGCATGCCCAGCGCCGCACCCGCAGCAGCACCCAGTGTGTTGAAAGCCCAGTCGACGTTCGACGGGACCCGGGACGGCAGCCCGTTCTGCACCAGTTCCATCGCCAGCGACAGCGCCGCGGCGGCCAGCACCGCACGCAGGAAGGCGGCGCCGTCGGCGCGACCGGTGCGCACCTGTGCGGCAAAGACAAGCAGGCCCAGCGGCAGGTAGCCCAGCAGATTCGACACCAGATCGAAGCCGGTCCAGTAGCGCGGCCACGGCAGCATCAGAAACGCCCAGGGCGTGACCGTCGGCCATCGCCACCCCGTGAACGGATACAGGCTGGCGTAGCCGATCAGGACCACGTACAACCAGGCCAGCGGCAAGGCCGAACTCCGGTGGCGACCCATCGATCAGCAATCAGCCGGTTGTCAAAACGGCTTGACCACCACCAGCACCACGATGACGATGAGCAGGATCACCGGCACCTCGTTGAACACGCGGAACCAGCGATCGCTGCGCTGGTTGCTGAACTGCTCGAACTGACGCAGCAACGATCGGCACATGTGGTGGTACCCGACCACCAGCACCACCAGCGCGATCTTGGCGTGCAGCCAGCCGCCGGCATGGGTGCCCCACCAATACGCGATCCACAGCCAAAGGCCGAGACCGATGGCCGGGATCATCAGCAGGCTGGTGAACCGGTAGAGCTTGCGCGCCATCAGCAGCAGCCGCTCGCGCTCGGCATGGCTGTCGGCCGGCACCATCGCCAGGTTGACGAAGATGCGTGGCAGATAGAACAGGCCCGCAAACCAGGCGGCGACAAATACGATGTGAAAGGCTTTGATCCAGAGCATCGCCGGATTATCGCCATGCGGGAACCGCCGGCCATCAGCGTTTCAGGGCTTCTGCACCGGGACACGCAGCAGAGCTGAAACATCGTGCGTCTATGATCCAACGAGGTTTATTGGCGGGCGAAAAGTGCTTCGATCCGGCACCCAAGACGTCCGGAAAACCGCCCCTCCACACCCTTGCATCCGCTGTGCACACACCTCCTGCCTACCCCACCAGCCGCCCGCGGCGTCTGCGCAAAGACGAATTCAGCCGCGCGATGGTGCGCGAGCACCGGCTGCATCCGAGCGACCTGATCCTGCCCGTTTTCGTGACGGCCGGCCACGACCGGACGCAGGATGTCGCCTCGATGCCCGGCGTTCAGCGCGTCACGCTGGATCGCCTGCTGCCGACGGCCGAAAGCTGCGTGCAGCTCGGTATCCCGGTGATCGCCCTGTTCCCGGTGATCGAGACTGCGCTGAAAACCGAGAACGGCCTCGAAGCGCTGAACCCCGAGGGCTTGGTGCCGACGGTGGTGCGCGAACTGAAGCGCCGATTCCCGGAGCTGGGTGTGCTCACCGATGTCGCGCTCGATCCATACACGAGCCACGGCCAGGATGGCCTGCTCGATGCCAACGGCTACATCGTCAACGACACCACCGTCGACGTGCTGCGCCGGCAGGCACTGGTGCATGCCGAAGCGGGCGTCGACATCGTCGCCCCGAGCGACATGATGGATGGGCGCATCGGGGCCATCCGCCAGGCACTCGAATCCAACGGGTTCATCCACACGAAGATCATGGCCTACAGCGCCAAGTACGCGAGCGCGTTCTACGGACCATTCCGCGATGCCGTGGGGTCGGCTGCCAATCTGGGCAAGAGCAACAAGAAGGTCTACCAGATGGACCCCGGCAACAGCGACGAAGCACTGCGCGAGGTCGCCCTCGATCTGGCCGAAGGCGCCGACATGGTGATGGTCAAGCCGGGCATGCCGTATCTGGACATCGTGCGCCGGGTGAAGGACGAATTCCGCGTGCCGACGTTCGCTTATCAGGTGAGTGGCGAGTACGCGATGCTGAAGGCCGCTGCGGCCAACGGCTGGCTCGACCACGACGCGGTGATGATGGAAAGCCTGCTGGCCTTCAAGCGGGCCGGCGCCGACGGGGTGCTGACGTACTTCGCGCTGGAAGCGGCGCGGCTGATGAAAGCCGCCTGAACCCGACGCTGAACCGGCGATGCGCATCTTCCACATCCACGGCGACCAGTTCAACGAACTCGAGGCGCTGCCGGCCACCCTGCCCCCGACGGGCTACCTCTGGGTCGGCAGCGCGCGTCGCGAGTTCGAAGTGCAAGCCGCGACCCTTCAGTCCGCGCTGCAAGGCTGGACCGGCGGACAGTTGGTCGACCTGCACGTCGCCGACCTACTGAACAACCAGCTTCCGTCGCACTTCGACTACACCTCGTGGTACGACGTGCTGGTGTTCCGGCGGCTCGCGGCCGGCGAAGGCAGCGCATCGATGTTTCTCGACGACAGCAAGGGCACGCTGGCCACGGCGCGGGCCGCCCTCGCGGCCATCGACACCAGCCCGGTGGGCTTCGCCCTGTTCGACCGGGTGCTGCTGACCGTGCACCCGACCGACTGCCAGGTTCGCGAGTTCTTTGCGCATCGATTGCAGCAGCAGGCGCTGCAATCAGGTGGAGACCTGCG
>JARXKP010000090.1 GCA_030271615.1 Pseudomonadota bacterium | reverse complement strand
CCCGACAACGGCAACCTCGACAAGGCGCGCCGCCTGCTGTGGCCGATCAAGCAGACGTGCGGCCGCAAGCTGTCGTGGGCCGACCTCATCGTGCTGGCCGGCACCGTCGCGATGGACTCGATGGGCTTCAAGACCTTCGGCTTTGCTGGTGGCCGACCGGACATCTGGGAGCCGGAAGAGGACATCAACTGGGGTTCCGAGACGACGTGGCTGGGCGACGAACGCTACAGCGGCGACCGCGAGCTCGCCAACCCGCTGGGCGCCGTGCAGATGGGCCTGATCTACGTGAACCCGGAGGGCCCGAACGGCCATCCCGATCCGGTGGCTTCGGGCCGCGATGTGCGCGAGACCTTCGCCCGCATGGCCATGGACGACGAAGAGACGGTGGCGCTGGTCGCCGGGGGACACACCTTCGGCAAGGCCCACGGCGCCGGTGACCCCTCGCTGGTCGGTCCCGCGCCGGAGGGCGCGAGCATCGAGGATCAGGGCCTGGGATGGATCAACCAGTTCGGCAGCGGCAAGGGGGTGCACACCACCACCAGCGGCATCGAAGGCGCCTGGAATCCGAATCCGACAAAGTGGGACATGGGCTACTTCGACATGCTGTTTGGATACGACTGGGAGCTGAGCAAGAGCCCGGCCGGCGCCCACCAGTGGACGCCGAAGAACTGCAAGCCGGAGCACCTGATCCCGGACGCGCACGATCCGTCGAAGAAGAGCCCGCCGATGATGACCACGGCCGACCTGTCGCTGCGCATGGACCCGGCCTACGAGAAAATTTCGCGCCGCTTCCACCAGAACCCGCAGGCGTTCGCGGACGCGTTCGCCCGCGCCTGGTTCAAGCTGACGCACCGCGACATGGGCCCGCGTGCCCGCTACCTCGGCAAGCTGGTGCCGAAGGAAACGCTGATCTGGCAGGACCCGATCCCTGCGGTCGACCATGCGCGGGTCGACGAGCAGGACATCGCGACGCTGAAGGCCCGGTTGTTGGCGTCCGGCCTGTCCGTCTCTCAGCTGGTCAGCACCGCCTGGGCCTCGGCCTCGACCTTCCGCGGCAGCGACAAGCGAGGCGGTGCCAACGGTGCGCGCATCCGCCTGGCGCCGCAGAAGGATTGGGAGGCCAACCAGCCGGCCGAACTCGCGAAGGTGCTGGCGAAACTGGAAGCCATCCAGCAGGCTTTCAACGCCGCTCAGACCGGTGGCAAGAAGGTCTCGCTGGCGGACCTGATCGTGCTGGGCGGCTGCGCGGCCGTCGAAGCGGCAGCGAAGAAAGCGGGCCAGGACGTGACGGTGCCGTTCACCCCGGGCCGCATGGACGCGTCGCAGGAACAGACCGATGTGGAATCGTTCGCCGTGCTGGAGCCGATGGCAGACGGCTTCCGCAACTACGTGCGCAAGGGACTGGAGAGTTCGTCGGCCGAGTTGCTGGTGGACAAGGCGCAGCTACTGAGCCTGACCGCGCCCGAAATGACCGTTCTGGTCGGCGGCCTGCGCGCCCTGAACGCCAACGTCGGGAAGGCCGCGCATGGCGTCTTCACCCAGCGACCGGAGACGCTAACGAATGACTTCTTCGTCAACCTGCTCGACATGAGCACGAAGTGGCAGAAGTCCGCCACCTCGGCAGGCCTGCTGGAGGGGCGCGACCGGGCCACGGGCGAACTCAAGTGGACGGCGACCCCCGTCGATCTCGTCTTCGGTTCGAACTCCCAGCTCCGCGCCATCGCCGAGGTCTATGCAAGCAGCGACTCGCAGCAGTCGTTCGTGCGTGACTTCGTGGCCGCTTGGAACAAGGTGATGAACCTCGATCGCTACGACCTGAGCTGAACGCCGGATGATCGACACGATCTTGCAGGCAAGCGAGATCGGATCGAGTGCGAGGGCGGCAGCAATGCCGCCCTTTTTCATGGGCAAGCGCCGGGACCGCGCACGCCGTCCGGGCGACCAACGCAAAATCGCTGGCTTTTCCCGTTTCTCCGACGAACTTCCACCGACCTGCGCGAGACCCCGAGCCATGAAACAGTACCAATGCCTGGTGTGCGGCTTCATCTACGACGAGGCCCTCGGCCTGCCCGACGACGGCATCCCCGCCGGCACCCTGTGGGCCGACGTGCCCGCCGACTGGGAATGCCCGGACTGCGGCGTGTCGAAGGCCGAATTCGAGATGGTGGCGATCTGATGTCTGGCGAAACCACGTCGGCCGCGGTCCCGGTCGTCATCGTCGGCAGCGGGCTGGCCGGTTACGCGGTGGCACGAGAGTTCCGCAAGCTCGACAAGGAGACGCCGCTGGTCGTGCTGAGCCGGGACCACGGCGGGTTCTATTCGAAGCCGATGCTGTCGAACGCACTGGCCGGCCAGAAGACCGCCGCCAGCCTGCTGATGAAGCCGGCCGACAAGATGGCTGCCGAGCTGAATGCCAGCGTGCGCGTCGGTGTGTCGGTGCAGCGCATCGCAACGGCAGAGCGCGAGCTGACGCTGTCCGGCGGTGAGGTGCTGGCTTATCGCGACCTCGTCCTCGCGCTCGGAGCCGATCCGATCCGCCTCCCGTTGGAAGGCGATGCAGCCAACACGGTGCTGTCGGTCAACGACCTGGACGACTACGCGCGCTTCGCGCAAGCCCTTGAAGGCGCGCGCAGCGTCGCGATCCTGGGCGGCGGACTGATTGGCTGCGAGTTCGCCAACGACCTGCTGCACCGTGGCATCGCGCCGACGGTGCTCGATGTGGCCGACCGGCCGCTGTCGCGCCTGCTCCCCGTCGAGGCCAGTGCCTGGCTGCGCGCCTGGCTCGAAGCGGCCGGTGTGAACTTTCGTTTCGGCGTCACTGCGAGCCGTATCGATCACGCCGACGACGGCGGTGTGAAGCTCGCGCTGAGCGACGGCAGCACGCTGCACACCGACCGCGTGCTGTCGGCCATCGGACTGCGGCCCCGCGTGTCGATCGCCGAAGCCGCCGGTCTCGCGGTCGGTCGCGGCATCACCACCGACCGGCTGTTGGCGACCTCGGCGGCCCACCTCTATGCGGTGGGCGACTGCGCCGAGGTCATGGGCCTGAATCTTCCGTACGTGATGCCGCTGATGCAGCAATCGCGTGCGTTGGCCGCCACGCTGTGCGGCCACCCGACGCCGGTGGGGTATCCGGCGATGCCGGTGCTGGTGAAAACGCCCGCATGCCCGACCGTGGTGTGCCCGCCGCCGCCGGACGCAGTCGGCCGTTGGACGGTCATCTCCACCGAAGACGCCTGCGAAGCCCGCTATATCGATGCGTGCGGCGTGCTGGCCGGCTTCGCGCTGCTGGGCGCCGCGACCTCGCAGAAGCAGGCCCTCGCTGCCACGGTGCCGGCCTGGTTGGCCGACTGACCGACCGGTTTCGCACTGCAACCTGCGCGTGGCGCCGATCAGCCGCCGCGCCACTGAGCCTGTTCGGCCTGCTCGGCCGCCTTGCGCAGCTTGACGCACTCGGGCGAGCCCGCAAACGCGGCATGGCTGCAGCGTTCGTTGATGCACAAGGCCCGTCCGATGAACCCCTGTTTGCTGCAGGCCTCGTGCGGATCGGTCCAGGCCGGCTCGGCCGCAACGGGCGGCGCCGGCTCGGCAACGCTCCGAGGCGGCGGCGCGGCGTCCGGCGCGGCCCCGGGCATCGGCACCGGCGGTGGAACGACCGGCAGCACAGCGCCAGCAGCAATCGCGACCTGAGTCCTGGGTTTCAGCCGGACGATCGCGGACGATGCGGGTGGGCGGACGGGGCGGACCGGCGCGGTCGCACCTTCGACGCCCGTCGCCGTCGGTAGGCGTCGGGTGTCCGCAGCCGCGGGCGCGACGGCGCCCTCGTTCGATGCGCTGGCGGACGGGACGGCGGGCGCCGCCGACGCGGCATCCCGGTGGCGTTGCGAACCCAGGTAGACCCCAACCGCCAGCAGTGCGATGCAGGCAGCCGCCCCGATTCGGATCGCGGACGGCAGGGCGGTGTGACCGGACGATGTCGCCCCGTGGGGGTCCGGCTCGGTCGAATCGGTGATCGATGCACTAGGGCGGCTCGACGCCGTCGACGGGCCCGTCGCGCCCGCGCGACTCGGGGTGGCCGGTGCCTTGCTCGGCGGATCGGGCGGTGACTTCACCTGGGCAGACCCGGCCGACGGAAGACGTGCCGGTCGCTCGGACTCGGGCATCGAGGCTGCGGGCACCTGAAGTTCGATGGGCAGCATCAGGCCGGCCGGCGCCGGCACCGCTCGGATCGATGCGCCACGGCGCCCCGAAAGCACTGCTGCGCAATGCAGACAGGGGTCAGCGAGACGGGCGAGGTGGTTGCCGCAGATCGGACACTTCATCGTGTTTTTTCGACGCGGACCCAGGTTTCCGCGCATGCGGTTATCTCGGCACGCGGCGGCCAAACTTGAGTCGTGCCCGCCGCAGGGCAGCGCGCCGACCGAGACGCTCGATGCGACGATCAGATCGCCAGTGGGTCGACGTCGACGGCCCAGCGCAGGATGCGCTGCTCGGTCGAACGCTCGCGGCGCATCGCGTGCAGCGCGGGCAGCCACTCCGCGAGGAAGCGCTGCAACGCCCCCCTCGACGCCGATTCGATCAGCATCTGCATGCGCTCGACATCGGCAACCCGTGCGATCGGTGTCGGCACCGGGGGATACAGGGTGACGGTGGCGGCGGCGTCCAGGGCTTCGGCGACCTGCGCAGCCGCCTGCAGGAAGCTGCGCGCCGCATCCGCCGTGCGGGCCTCGGCCCGCAGCAGCGCGAGGTGCGAATGCGGCGGCAACCCGGCCATGCGGCGCTCTTCGAGCTGCGAGGCAGCGAACGCCGTGAAGTCGTGCCGGCGCAGCGCGGCGTACAGCGGGTGCTGCGGGTGCCAGGTCTGCACCCACATCTCGCTCGCATCGGCCTGCGCGGCATCGCGACCCGCGCGACCCGCCGCCTGCATCAGCAAGGCAAACAAGCGTTCCGGCGCGCGGAAGTCGCTGCTGAACAGGGACGTGTCGGGGTTGACCGCAGCCACCAGCGTGATGCGACGGAAGTCGTGGCCCTTGGTGATCATCTGCGTGCCGACCAGCACATCGACTTCGCCCGCATGCACCGCACCGAGATGCGCCTCGAGCGCGCCCTTGCCGCGCGTGCTGTCGGCGTCGATGCGGGCGATGCGCACCGGGCGACTATCGGGCTGGGCCAGCAGCTCGCCGAGCTGTTCTTCGAGTCGCTCGGTGCCACGGCCCATCGGCGCGATGTCGAGGTTGCCGCAGTCGGGGCAGGCGCGCGGCACGCGTTCGGTGAACCCGCAGTGGTGGCAGCGCAAGGTGCGGTCGAGCTTGTGGAAGACGCGCCACGCGCTGCAGTGCGGGCAGCCGCTCTTCCAGCCGCAGTCACCGCAGTGCAGGACGGGGGCGTAGCCTCGTCGGTTCAGAAACACCAGGCTTTGCTCGCCGCGTGCGATGCGCAGCTGCAAGGCCGCCAGCAGCGGTGGCGATATTGCGGCGCCGCCCTTCACGCGCGGCTGCAAGTTCATGTCGACCAGCCGCACCGTCGGCAGCACCCCACCGCCAATGCGCGCCGGCAGCGACAGCCGCCGGTAGCGCCCTTCCTCGGCGCGCTGCCAGCTTTCCAGCGACGGCGTGGCGGAGCCCAGCAGCACCGTGGCACCTTCGAGCTTGCCCCGGTAGACAGCCAGGTCGCGCGCCGAGTAGCGGGCGCCTTCCTGCTGCTTGTACGACGGGTCGTGCTCCTCGTCGACGACGATCAGCCCGAGCCGGGGCATCGACGCGAACACCGCGAGCCGCGTGCCCAGCACCAGATCGGCCAGCCCGAGGTGCGCGGCGAGCCAGCTGCGCAACCGCTGCGCGGGCGTCAGCCCACTGTGCATCGACACGATGTGCCGCCCGGCGAAGCGCTCGGCGAAGCGGGCTTCGAGCTGCGGCGTCAGGTTGATCTCGGGCACCAGCACCAGCACCTGGCGGCCTTCGTCCAGCGCCTGAGCGGCGGCGCGCAGGTAGATCTCGGTCTTGCCGCTGCCGGTGACGCCGTGCAGCAACACGGTCGGGGCGCCGGTCTTCAATGGCGCCTGCCGCTGCATTTCGGCCAGATCGGCGAGTACCTGGACTTGTGCCGCGTCGAGCGATGGCGCCGCACCCGTCATCCCGCATTCGGCAGCCGCCTCATCGGTCGCGGGCAGCGCCGCCAGCGCCTTGTTCAGGCGCGCAATGCGCTGCCGAACCTGGCCGTCGTCCAGCTTGCGCAACTCCGGCGGAAGCACCGACAAGGCCACCTCGCCGATACCGCGCTGGTAATACGCGGCGGCAAACTCGACCAACTGGCACCACGCGGCGCCAAGCGGCGCCAACGCGGTCAACGCGTGCAGCAACGGCTTCACTTCGATGGCGATGTCCAGCGGATCGCGGTCCGCTTCCGCATGGTCCGGCCACACGATGCCGGTCACTTCGCGGCGCCCGAGCGGCACCCGCACCAGCGTGCCGGGCGCGATCGATGGATCGCCGAGGTACGCAAGCGGTTCACGCAGAGCGGTGTGCTGCGGCGTGTCTACCGCGACCCTCAGGTGGGTGGTTTCAGTCATCGCTGTCAACCCCCCGACTTAACTGCTGAAGCTAGAGTTTTTTTGAGACAAACCCAATAAGTCCATGATTTGAATGCCCTTTTTAGGCTATCCACCTATTTTGTGGATAACTTTGTGGGTAACCCCTCCAAACCACGGCTAAATCGTTGATTCATCGGCCTTGGCCTTGCATTGCCCACTTTAGGAGCAGGGCTCAACGTTCAATGAAATCAATGACTTAGCAAGATTTAAATAAATATTCATGCTGCGCCGCAGCAGCCCACGCCTGCCAAGCAGGTGTCATGAGAAATGGGGATAAGTCAATGCCTGAGCACTCACTCCCCGGCGAATTCAAGTGCCGAACGGTTGCGCGCCGTCGGCAACAGTGACGGCACCGGTCAGACGGGTTGCCGCAAACGGCGCGAAACCTCATGCACCGCATCGACCAGCGCGGTAACGCTGTCGGGTGGTGTGTGCTGGCTGATGCCGTGGCCCAGGTTGAAGATGTGACTGTCGACTGTTCCGTCGCTGTGCGGAGCACCGGGCACGCCGAAACTCTCCAGCGTCTTGGTGACCTCGGTGCGGATCTGCGCCGGGTTGGCGAACAGCACGTTCGGGTCGAGGTTGCCTTGCAGCGCGACCCGGTCGCCGACGCGGGCGCGCGCCGATTTCAGGTTGACAGTCCAGTCGAGTCCCAGCACATCGGGCCGCAGATCGGCCATCTCTTCGAGCCACAGCCCGCCGCCCTTGGTGAAGACGATGTGCGGAATGCGCTGACCGTCGTGCTCCTTCTTCAGCTGTTGCAGCACGCGCTTCGTGTAGGCGAGGCTGAACTCCTGAAACGCGCCGTCGGCCAGCACGCCGCCCCAGCTGTCGAACACCATCACGGCCTGCGCGCCGGCCTCGATCTGTGTGTTGAGGTACAGCGCCACCGCGTCGGCATTGATCGCGAGGATGCGATGCATCAGGTCAGGGCGGCTGTAGAGCATCGTCTTGACCAACCGGTAGTCGTCCGATCCGGCACCTTCGACCATGTAGCACGCCAGCGTCCACGGACTGCCCGAGAAGCCGATCAGCGGCACCCGGCCGTTGAGCGCCTTGCGGATCGAGGTGACCGCGTCGAACACATAGCGCAGCTTCGCCATGTCGGGCACTGCGAGCAGGTTGACGGCCGCCTCGTCGCGCACCGCGCGCTCGAACTTCGGGCCTTCGCCGAGTGCAAAGCTCAGGCCGAGGCCCATCGCGTCGGGCACCGTCAGGATGTCGCTGAACAGGATGGCCGCGTCCAGCGCATAGCGGTCCAGCGGCTGCAAGGTCACCTCGGTGGCGTAGTCGGTGTTGGTCGCGAGTCCCATGAAGCTGCCCGCCTTCGCCCGTGTGGCGCGGTACTCGGGCAGGTAGCGGCCGGCCTGACGCATCAGCCAGACGGGCGTGTGGTCGGTGGGCTGTCGCAGACAGGCGCGCAGGAAGCTGTCGTTTTGGAGGGGTGCGTGCATCGGAGGAATTATCACGTCCATAATTTCATCAGATCGACGTTTCCGCCCCGCGAAAACACAAGTCTCCACAGGAATGACCATGCGCGCTGACACCATTCTCCAGACCATCGGCAACACGCCGCACATCCGCATCAACCGGCTGTTCGGCGCCGGCTCGCAGGTGTTCATCAAGAGCGAGCGCGGCAACCCCGGCGGCTCGATCAAGGATCGCATCGCCTTGGCAATGGTCGAAGCGGCCGAGGCCTCGGGCGCGCTGGTGGCGGGCTCGACCATCATCGAGCCGACGTCGGGCAACACCGGCGTCGGGCTCGCAATGGTCGCGGCGGTCAAGGGATACAAGCTGGTGCTGGTGATGCCCGAGAGCATGAGCATCGAGCGGCGGCGCCTGATGCTGGCCTACGGCGCCACCTTCGAGCTGACACCGCGCGAGAAGGGCATGAACGGTGCCATCGCCCGCGCGACCGAGCTCGTCGCCGAGACAGCCAGGGCATGGATGCCGCAGCAGTTCGAGAACCCGGCCAACATCGAGGCGCATGCGCGCACCACCGCGATCGAGATTGCCGACGACTTCCCCGACGGCATCGATGCCCTGATCACCGGCGTCGGCACCGGCGGCCACATCACCGGCTGCGCCCGGGTCCTGAAGGCAAAGTGGCCTCGCTTGAAGGTGTATGCGGTCGAGCCGACGGCCAGCCCGGTGATCAGCGGCGGCAAGCCGGGCCCTCACCCGATTCAAGGTATTGGCGCGGGTTTCATCCCGAAGAACCTGCACATCGGTCTGCTCGACGGCGTGATCCAGGTCGAGGCCGAAGCCGCACGCGAGATGGCTCGCCGCGCCGCTCGCGAAGAGGGCATGCTGGTCGGTATCTCGTCGGGTGCGACGCTGGCAGCGATCGCACAGAAGCTGCCCGAGCTGGCCGCTGGCGCCACCGTCCTCGGCTTCAACTACGACACCGGCGAGCGCTATCTGTCGATCGAGGGCTTCTTGCCAGTGGAGTGAACGGGTCGCAGTTGGCACGCGTGTGGCTGCCGGTGCGCCGAGCGAGCCGCTTCGATGCTTGCGGAACTGACAGGCCTCATATCCACTGACGGTTGAGCACCGCCACGGCTCGGGCGCTGCCGCGCAGGGGTGGTGCCATGCAGGGGCGGTAGCATGCAAGCCTCCCACACCTCAGGAGCATCCCCATGCTGCGCAGACTTTGGCTGGCCGCGCTGGCCTTGACCGCAACCCTCGCCTTGAGCGGCTGCGGCTACAACGAATTCCAGAAGCTCGACGAGCAGGTGAAGGCCAGCTGGGCCGAGGTGCTGAACCAGTACCAGCGTCGCGCCGACCTGATCCCGAACATCGTCGCCACCGTCAAGGGCGAGGCGAATTTCGAGCAGGAGACTCTCACCAAGGTCATCGAGGCGCGCTCGAAGGCGACCAGCATTCAGGCCACGCCGGAGCTGATCAACGACCCGGCCGCCTTCCAGAAATTTCAGGCCGCGCAAGGCGAGTTGACCGGCGCGCTGAGCCGATTGATGGTGGTGGCCGAGCAGTATCCGAACCTCAAGGCCAACCAGGGATTTCAGGATTTGCGGGTGCAGCTCGAAGGCACCGAGAACCGCGTGACGGTGGCGCGCAACCGTTACATCAAGACCGTGGCCGACTACAACGTGCTGGCACGAAGCTTCCCCAACAACCTGACGGCGATGATGTTCGGCTACACGGTCAAGCCGAGCTTCACGGTGCAGAACGAGGCCGAGATCTCGAAGCCGCCGGCAGTGAGTTTCGACAAACCCGCATCGAAGTGACGTGCACGAACGGCAGCCGGTTCTCGACATCGTTCGCTTGACCATGCCTGTGCTCTCCGGCGCGCTGTGGCGTTCGCAATGCATCACTGGCTCGACACCAATGGTTCGGTGCGCCATGGCATGGCTGTGGGCACTCGCGCTGCTGTTCGCCGGTGTGACAGCGCGCGCCCAAGACCTGCTGCCGGTGCCGCCGCTCGCCGCCCAGGTGATCGACCAGACGGCGACGCTGAGCGAACCGCAGCGTGCTGCACTGTCTGCCAAACTGGCTTCGATCGAGCAACAAACCGGCAGCCAGATCGTCGTGCTGCTGGTGCCGAGCACCCTGCCCGAGGACATCGCGGCCTACAGCCAGCGCATCGCCGACGCCTGGAAGATCGGCCGGCGCGACGTCGGCGATGGGCTGCTGATCGTGGTCGCGAAGAACGACCGGCGTGTGCGCATCGAAGTCGCCAAGGCCCTGGAAGGCGCCATCCCCGACCTGGCTGCCAAACGCGTGATCGACGCTCAGGTCACACCGGCCTTTCGCACTGGTGATTACGCCGGTGGTTTGAATGCGGCTGTCGACCAGCTTGCCACACGCATCCGCGGTGAGGCACTGCCGGCGCCGAGCCGCCCGAACGCAGGCGGCGATGGTGGCAACAACGGCGGGTTGAACCTGGAAGCGCTCGGGATCTTCTTCTTCGTCGCCGTTCCGATGGCGGGTGCGCTGTTGACAAGACTGCTGGGGCGCAAGCTGGGTTCGCTGGCCACCGGTGGGTTGGCCGGTGGCGTCGGTTGGTGGCTGACAACTAGCGCGCTGCTCGCTGGCGTCGCCGGGTTGGTGGCGATCGTGCTGGTCGGTATTTTCGGGATCGGTTCAACGCGACGCGGCGCAGGTGGGATACCGCCAATCATCTGGGGCGGCGGAGGCGGCGGGAGCTCCAGCGGGGGCGGTGGTTTCAGCTCCGGCGGGGGGGGTGACTTCGGCGGGGGCGGCGCCTCCGGCGGCTGGTGAGTCATTGCGTCGATCGACGAACAACGACATGAACACGCTGATCCGAATCCTCAAGCACCGCTGGCTCGACGAGACCGATGTGCGGCGCGCGCTCGGTGACGGGGCCTTGCGCCGCATCGAAGACCGTGTCGCGGCGAGTGAATGCGCCCACACTGGAGAGTTGCGCGTGTGCATCGAAGCGGGCCTGCCGCTCGGCTACCTGTGGCGGGGCGCGACAGCACGCGAACGGGCGATCTCGATGTTCGGCAAGCTGCGGGTCTGGGATACCGAGCACAACAATGGCGTGCTGATCTACCTGCTGCTGGCCGAGCATCGCATCGAGATCGTCGCCGACCGAGGCATCACGCAACGGGTGCCAGCCACGACGTGGCGGGATATTTCCGACGCGATGGGCGCCGCGTTCAAAACCCGGGATTACGCACGCGGCGTGATTGACGCCGTCGATCGTGTCGGTGCGCTGCTGGCACAGCATTTCCCCGCCGACCCTTCGGATCCGAACCCCAACGAACTGCCGGATCGCCCCGACACCCGCTGAGGAGCGACGCGTTGTTCGCGAGACAGCCGATCCGCGCGCTTGAGCCATAAAAAAACCCGCCACAAAGGGCGGGTTGCTATCAAGTCGTCGTCGCTGCTGTCTTTACTTCTTACGGAACTTGCGCAGAGCTGCAATCTGCGCTGCCATCGTCGCGAACTCGCTTTGCGCTTTCGCGAAGTCGATGTCGCTCTTCGCGTTCTTCATCGCTTCTTCGGCGCGTTGCTTCGCTTCATTGGCCTTGGCTTCGTCGAGGTCGTGACCACGAATCGCGGTGTCCGCCAGCACGGTGACCGTGCCCGGCTGCACCTCGAGAATGCCGCCAGCCACGAACACGAATTCTTCCGCGTCGTTGTCCGCGCGCACGATGCGCACCGCACCGGGCTTGATGCGAGTGATCAACGGGGTGTGGCGGGGATAAATGCCCAACTCGCCCATCTCACCAGGCAAGGCCACGAACTTGGCCTCACCGGAGAAGATGGACTCTTCGGCAGATACGACGTCTACGTGGAG
>JARXKP010000089.1 GCA_030271615.1 Pseudomonadota bacterium | reverse complement strand
TGACGCAGAACCCGCTCGACATTCCCGACACCGTGCTGGCGCAGCTCGGCAACCGCGTGCAGCACGCGCTGCGCGCCTTCACGCCGCGCGATCAGAAGGCCGTCAAGGCAGCGGCCAGCACGATGCGCGCGAAGCCGGGGCTGGACATCGAGACCGCGATCACCGAGCTGGCGGTCGGCGAGGCGCTGGTCAGCTTCCTCGACGAGAAGGGCCGGCCCAGCGTGACCGAGCGGGTGTTCGTGCTGCCACCGGGCAGCCAGATCGGGCCGATCACGCCGCAGCAGCGACAGGCGCTGATCGCCAACTCGCTGGTGGCCGGCGTCTATGAAAAAACGGTCGATCGCGATTCGGCTTACGAAAAACTGAAGGGCCGTGCAGTGTCGTCGGACGGGGCGCAGGCTGGCGCCGGCCCTGCTGCGGGCAGCAGGGCCACCGCGGAAGCACCGGCTGCCGAAGCCAGCGGCGGCCTGTTCGGCGGGCTAGGCAGCATCCTGTTCGGCAGCACCGGCCCGCGCGGTGGCAAGCACGAGGGCCTGGCCGAGTCGATGGCGAAGTCGGCCGTGCGGACGATGGGCTCGACGGTGGGCCGCGAGATCATCCGCGGCGTGCTCGGCAGCATCCTCGACGGACGCCGATGATGTCGCCCGGCACCCGAGGATCCCCGGGGATCGAATTGCCATGAATCTCGTCAAGCGTGTGCTGACAGCCCTCGCGGTGTCGTTCGCGCTCGCGCTGGTGGCCGGGCGCATGGACCTGCTCCAGGGTGCCACTCCAACCGATCTGGGCGTGCACGACGGTCGACTGAAGCCGCCGGCACGCGTCCCCAACAGCGTGTCCAGTCAGGCCGGGACATACGCGGACCACCCGATGCAGGAATCGGCACGCATCGACCCGCTGCCGGTGAAGTTCGGGGACCGGGGCGGCAGCGCCACGCTGGCGGCGCTGAAGGGCATCGTCGAGGCCATGCCCGGCGCCAAGGTCGTGACCAGCGACGGGCCCTACCTTTACGCGCAGTTCACGAGCCCTTGGTTCCGCTTCGTCGACGACACCGAGTTCTGGTTCGATCCCGCAGCGGGCGTGATCCAGGTGCGCTCGGCATCGAGGCTCGGCGAGAGCGACCTGGGCGTCAACCGCAAACGCATCGAAGCGATTCGAGAGCGGCTTTCGGACGCATCCTGAAGGGCCGTGTCGACCGCTCGGTCGACACTCGGATCAATGGCGCTGGCGACGTTCGTCCCGTTGCCCATCGCGGTCGTCACGGTCGCCGCGATCACCTCGGTAGCCACGGTCATCATCCCGGAAATCTCGACGGTCGTCGTCTCGCCCATACCGGGCATGCTCTTCGTATCGGCGACTCCACCGGTCGCGATCCGGGTGGTCGTGGCGATACGGGACGTAACCCTGAGCCGCGTAGCCCCAAGGCACCGGTGCATAGACGTACGGCTGCTCGTAGACGACACGCGGTGGGGGCACCACCACGACCGGCGGTGGGGCATAGACGCGCGGAGCGTAGACGTAGTAACCCCGGTCGTATCCATAGCCCGGCCCGTTGGAGATCACCGCACCAAGCAACGGGTCGCCGATCGAGACCGACCAGCTCAGGTCGCGCGCCTGGGCAACGCCCGCACTGGACAAGGCAATTGCCGCAGCGGCGGCAAGGATCAGATGTTTCTTCATAGCCAATCTCCTCGTTGGGGTCCTGCCGCGGGAGGCCAACACAACCGGACCCGAAGCCGCCGAACCACACACCGGTGTGGTGTGCCCGTCCTCAACGCTGAATCGGGTGGGGCTCGTTGACCCGGCGCATGCCGGCAGACGTAAAGACATGTGAACCAGCTTCGAATCGGTCGACTCCCCGGCTTCGGCGCGGATGGGGCGGGAGGGATAATTGCCCGGCTCTCGCACGAGGGCCCGACTTCTTCCCGCTGCCCCGCGCTCGACGCACCCGCTCCCATGACCGCACCCTCCCGCCCGACCCCGCCCGACGACGTCAAGCCGAGCAACTTCCTGCGACAGGTGATCGAGCGCGATCTGGCCCAGGGCACCTACGCCAGCCGCACGTTTGCCGGCACGCCGGGCGATGCGGCACACCACGCGGCCGGGCCCCTGGACCCGGCGCGCATCCGCACCCGCTTTCCGCCCGAGCCCAACGGCTACCTGCACATCGGCCACGCCAAGAGCATCTGCTTGAACTTCGGGCTGGCGCGCGACTACGGCGGCGTGTGCCACATGCGCTTCGACGACACCAACCCGGAGAAGGAAGAGCAGGAGTACGTCGACGGCATCCTCGATGCGGTGAAGTGGCTGGGATTCGGCTGGGAGACACCGGACCCGCTGAACCCCGGCGCGACCCGCAGCCACCTGTACTTCGCCAGCAACTACTTCGACTTCATGTACCGCGCGGCCGAAGCACTGATCACCGCCGGCCACGCCTATGTCGACGAGCAGACGCCCGACCAGATGCGCGCGAACCGCGGCGACTTCAACACGCCGGGCACCGACAGCCCGTTCCGCAGCCGAACGCCCGATGAGAACCTGGCGCGCTTTCGCGAAATGCGCGACGGGCTGCTCGCCGACGGCGCGGCGGTGCTGCGCGCGAAGATCGACATGGCCTCGGCCAACATCAACCTGCGCGACCCGGCCATCTACCGCATCAAGCGCGCGACGCACCACAACACCGGTGACACCTGGTGCATCTACCCGATGTACACCTACGCGCACCCGATCGAGGACGCGCTCGAGAACATCACCCACAGCATCTGCACGCTCGAGTTCGAGGACCAGCGCCCCTTCTACGACTGGCTGCTCGACACGCTGTGCACGCTGGGGCTGACGAAGCAGCCGCGCCCGCACCAGTACGAGTTCGCGCGGCTCAACATCACCTACATCGTCACCAGCAAGCGCAAGCTCAAGCAGCTGGTCGATGAAGGCCATGTGCAGGGCTGGGACGACCCGCGCCTGCCGACCCTCGTTGGGATGCGTCGGCGCGGCTACACCGCCGAGAGCCTGCAACTGCTGGCCGAGCGCAGCGGCGTCAGCAAGGCCGGCGGCTGGCTCGACTACGCGTCGATCGACATCGCGCTGCGCGACGACCTCGACCCGAAGGCCCCGCGCGCCTGTGCGGTGCTCGACCCGCTCAAGCTCAAGCTGACCAACTTCGCCGACGTGTTCGGCAGCGAGTCGCATCGCGAACCCTGCCATGCCCCGGTCCACCCGGCGCACCCCGAGCGCGGCCAGCGCGACTTCGTGCTGACGAACGAGGTCTGGATCGAGCGCGAGGACTTCATGGAAGTGCCGAGCAAGGGCTTCTTCCGCCTCAGCCCGCCGAGAACCGATGCCGCCGGCGTGGCACAGCCCGGCAGCCGGTCACGTCTGAAATACGGCTACGTGATCGAGTGCACCGGCTGCGAGAAGGATGAAGCAGGACAGGTCACGGCGGTGCTGGCGACGCTGGTGCCCGACACCAAGAGCGGCACACCCGGCGCCGACGCGGTCAAGGTCAAAGGCGTGATCACCTGGGTCAGCGTGGCCACCGCCATCGCGGCCGAAGTGCGGCTCTACGACCGTCTGTTCACCGAAGCGCAGCCCGATGCGGGCGGGCGCGATTTCCTGAGCGTGCTGAACCCGCTAAGCAAGAAGATCGTCAGCGCTTACCTGGAATCCTCACTCGCCACGGCGCAGCCGGATGACCGCTTCCAGTTCGAGCGGCACGGCTACTTCGTCGCCGATCGCAAGGACCACGCGTCGGGACATCCGGTCTTCAACCGGACCACGACGCTGAAGGACACCTGGGCGAAAGTGTGAACTGACACCTGCGGCTCTCGGTCACCGAGGGCTGCCCCCCGGGCATCTGTTGCCGAAGCACTCGGCGTTTGGCCACTTGTCGGACGAACCGGCAGCTCACGCTGCCACGTCGATGTATTCGACCTGGCTCGCCGCTTCGGGAATCGGCATTCCGTCTTCGCGCAGGCCTTCGACATGGAACACGATGGCTTCCCTGATTTCCGATTCGACTTCGGCAACGGTCGCACCCGTCGCGACGCAGCCCGGAAGATCGGGGACATAGGCGGAATAGTTGCCTTCAGCTTTTTCAATGACGATGGCGTAGCGCATGTGACCTCACAACTTCAGACCCGTCTGCTTTTGAATGCTGTTCAATGTGCCGGGCGCCAGATCATCGCTCGGTTTGCCAGGAACAGTGACGCGACCTGGCTTGATCGCGTGCTTGAATTGGCGATGACTTCCGCGAGTTGCGACCAAGTACCAACCATCCACTTGAAGCAATCGGAGGACTTCGCTGACTTTCATGGAATAGAGATCGTACGTTGCGTGAACTGCATCAAACAGGGGGCCGTCGAAGCTGTGGTTCACGACCGCTCGGTGCTCTCAACAGGCAGATGCGGCGATACCTTACGCTGGTTGCGCATGGCCAGCACGAAGACCGTGTCGATGTCGGGCACATAGCGGTAGAGCGCCACGTACCCATGCGCAGGTCAGCGCCCGGCTTGGCGTGCCGCTGGTTTACGCGGCCGCTGGCCTTGCGATCGGGCTTCGAGGTAGGCCTTTGCCGCATCCCATGGCACGGTTTTCCCAGTCGCCATGACTTTCGCCCAGCGCTCACCAGCCACACGCTGAAATTCGGCGTCCAGTTCCGCCTGCTCGACCGTCTGTTCGATGGCATCGAGGATGAAGGCGTGCGCCGTCTTCCCCGAGTTTTCGGCCGCAGCGGCCACGCGTGCCTTCAGGTCTTCTTCGATGCGAATGGTGGTGGTGGTCATGCCTGACTCCAACAGTGGAATATCGATGTAGCACGAACGTACTACTCAACTCACGAAGTTGGATGAAGTCCGCTCAGCCGATCAAACCCGTCTCGCCCGGATGCGTCGGCAGCACCACAGGCGTCTGCGGCTTCCAGCCCTTCTTGCGGTGCTCGGCCACCACGTTGGTGTAGATGCCGCCGCGCACGTACCAGCGCGCGGTGATGCGTGCGTAGCGCGGCTGGGTGACCGCGACGATCTTCGTCAGGATGTCGTTGGTCACCTTCTCGTGGAAGGCACCTTCGTCACGGAAGCTCCACATGTACATCTTCAGGCTCTTCAGCTCGACGCACAGCTCGTCGGCCACCATGTCGATGACGAAGTGCGCGAAGTCGGGCTGGCCGGTCAGCGGACACAGGCAGGTGAATTCCGGAATCTGGAACTGGATCGCATAGTCGCGCTCGGGCGACGGGTTCGCGAACACGTGCAGTTCCTTCGACGGCGCGGTCAGCGGGTTGATCGGCGCGACACGCTGCTTCGCGGGTTCGGGCGGTACGCTGGATTTCTTCGGGGTTCGGGCCATGGATCGCTCTCGTCGATGTGGGTGCTCAGGGAATGCCGAGGGTCTTGTGCGTCTGCACGCTGAGTCGCCATTGCGGATGCGCCAGGCAGTAGGCGACTGCGAGTCGCGAGTTGCGCCGCTGCTCGAGGCCGTCCATCGGCTGCAGGAAGAACAGCCCGAAATCCAGGCCCTCGAAACGCTCAGGCATCGCACCGGGCTGCGGAAACACCAGCTTCAGTTCGTGGCCGTGCGTCAGCACCAGCTCGGCGCCGGCCTTCGGGCTGACGCAGATCCAGTCGAGCCCATCAGGCGCGGGCTGCGTGCCGTTGGTCTCGACGGCGACCTCGAAACCGAGCGCGTGCAGCGCGTCGATCAGCGGCTCGTCCAGTTGCAGCAGCGGCTCGCCGCCGGTGCACACGACCAACGGCTGGCCCGCTTTTCCGGTCGGCCACTGATGCGAGATGTGCTCCGCCAGCGCCTGCGGCGTGTCGAACTTGCCGCCGCCCGGGCCGTCGATGCCGACGAATTCGGTGTCGCAGAACCGGCACACGGCCTCGGCCCGATCGGCCTCGCGGCCCGACCACAGGTTGCAGCCGGCGAAGCGGCAGAACACCGCCGCGCGGCCGCTCTGGCCGCCCTCGCCCTGCAGCGTGTAGTAGACCTCCTTGACCGCGTAGGTCATGCTCGATTCGCCATCGTCACAGCGCTCCGCTCAATGCCGCGTCGCTTGACGAAACGATCGCGCCGCAGCCCGGTGTCTCGTCGAGATCCACGCGGTCGAGTTGCGGCAACCGCTGGCGGGCCTTCTCGAACACCCAGTTCGCGATGCTGCCGGTGTCGCAATCGGCCAGGTCGGCGATCTTGTGCAGCGGCTGGTGGTCGAGCCTCTGGAAGATCGGATCGAACGCCGCCTTGACATCGCCGAAGTCGACCGCCCAGCCCAGCCACTCGTCGAGCGGCGCCGACAGATGCAGACGCAATGTGTAGGTGTGCCCGTGCAGGCGGCGCAGTCCGTTGCCGTCGGGTGCGTGCTTCAGCTGCAGCGCGCCGTCGAGCGTCATCTCTTTCCAGATGCGGTGGCGTTCGCCGTCGAACACCGCGCCGCACGAGCCGGTCTCGTAGACGGTGATCGTCGACAGCCCCGGCAGCTGCGGCGCGATGCGCGCCCACAGCCAGCTCGCGAGCAGTTCGCTGGTCGGGTTCTGCAGGCCCGGCAGGTCGTTCAGGCAACCGTAATTCAGCTCGAAATGGATCGGCGCCCAGATCGCATCCAGGTCGTCGTGGCCGAGGCCCGAGCGGCCCGCCGGGTCGATGGCAGCGGCACGCACGACCACCTCGAATCCGTGCCCGTGCATCTTTCCGCACTTGTGCCCCAGCGGCACATGGGGCAGCTGGTGCGCCGACTGGAACGCATAGCGGCGCCACAGATGCGCGCGTCCTGCTGCATCGACATCGGCGCCACGCCGGGCGCTGCTCTGGATGCCGACGTCGACGCGGCCGGGGCACCCCAGCCGGCCCTGAACCCAGCGGGCCAGGTTTTCATCGCTCGGGTGCGTCAGCTGATCGTTGAGCAGGCGGTGGTCGAGGGCGCCGACACAGGCCTGCAGCTCGACTTTCAATCGGTCAACTTCGCCGCCCTGAAAGCGGGCCCAGCCGGCGGGCAGCGCACAGCGCACCTTTGCCAGGAACCCGTGACCATGCAACCGGCCCGATGGATGACCGGCGGGAATCGGGTCGAGCTGGCGCGCCGACTCGAAACCGGCCGATGCGCAGAACACGGTTCGGGTATCAGCAGACACGGTCATCCGATCCCGAACCGGACGTTCAACGGGTCGATCAGGCCGGCGTCGGCGAAGCCCTTGGCCCGCAGCAGGCACGAATCGCAGCCACCGCACGGACGGCCGTCGGAACCGGGGTCGTAGCAGCTGCTGGTCTGCGCGTAGTCGACACCGAGCCGCAGGCCCTCGCGAATGATCTGTTCCTTCGACAGGTGGATCAGCGGCGCATGGATCTTCAACCGCTGCGTGCCTTCGACACCGGCCTGAGTCGCCAGGTTGGCCATCGCCTCGAAGGCGGCGATGTACTCGGGCCGGCAGTCCGGGTAGCCCGAGTAGTCCAGCGCGTTGACGCCGATGAAGATGTCCGACGAGCCCAGCGTCTCGGCCCACGCCAGCGCGAAGCTCAGGAACACGGTGTTGCGAGCGGGCACATAGGTGATCGGAATGCCGTGGGCCATCTCGCCTGCGGTGCGGCCCTTCGGCACGTCGATGTCGGCGGTCAGTGCCGATCCGCCGAATTCGCGCAGATCGATCTGCGCCGTGATGTGCCTGGCGACACCCTGGCTGCGCGCGACGACGTCGGCGGCCGTCAGCTCGTGAACATGCCGCTGGCCGTACCGGAAGCTGAGCGCATGCGGCTCGAAGCCGCGCTCGCGCGCGATGGCCAGCACCGTCGACGAGTCGAGCCCCCCGCTCAGAAGCACCACCGCCGGCGGCCGCCCCAAAACACTTTCCACCATCCCCGCACTCCCGTACGCTTTTCGACTGAAAAACCAACCAGTGTAGTGGCCGGTCCGGGTGCGCCGCGTGCGAGAAAACGGACGGCGGCAGATCAGCCCGGACAATGCACCCCATGTCTGACACCCTGAATCTGCCCAACCCGCGCCACGCCTCACGCGTTCCAGCGCACATCGGCAAGGCGCAATTCGAGCGCATCCGCCAGGCCGCGTACCGGCTGCCGCAGGTCGTGAAGCCGGGCGACTTCATCGCGGAACGCAGCGCAGGCTTCGAGACGCATCTCGACAAGCTCGGCCTGGTGCTGCTGCAAAAGCCGGTGGCCGGCGCGCGACCGAGTCGCTGGATCGCACCCGAGCTGATGGACAGCGCGCTGGCGCATCTCGACGTCGTGGGCAACGGTCCGAACGTGCGCGCACTGATGCTCGAACGCACCGCTGCGCTCGAAGCGATGGGGGTGTCGCGCGACGCCGGGGTCTGGACGCGCCTCATCAGCCACGCACTGAGCCTGGCCGAACCGGGCTGGAAGGTGCCGGTGCTGTTCCGCGTGCCGGTCGATGCGACCGCCGTGTGGGCGTTCTATCGCACCGGAGATCAGGCCGCACTGCAGGCCGCGCTCGGCGCCCCATCGGCTTACCCGGACGCGGCCGAACTGGTCACGCACCTGAACACCCTGGTCGCGCGCAGCCACGCGTTCAAGCCGCACCACCTCGAATCGCTGCTGCCGCGGCTGCAGTCCGAATGCGCCACACCGCAGACGCTGGCCGACCTGAAAGCTGCGCTGATGCGCGCGCAGGACCGCTGGGAACACCGCGTCGCCGAGCTCGACACACTCGAAGGCCTGAACAGCGAGCTGGCCTTCCAGGGCTACCCCGACACCTTCGAGAAAGCGCGCCGATTGCAACGCAGCGTCACGCTGTACGTCGGCCCGCCCAACAGCGGCAAGACCCACGCCGCGTTCGAGCGACTGGCGCAGGCCCACGACGGCGCCTACCTCGCGCCGCTGCGTCTGCTGGCGCTCGAAGGCCGCGACCGGCTGGTCGGGCGCGGCGTGCCGTGCTCGCTGCTGACCGGCGAGGAGAACGTGCCGGCCGACGGCGCGCGCGTGGTTTCCAGCACCATCGAGATGGTCGGCACGAACAAGCCGATCGACGTGGCGGTGATCGACGAGGCGCAGATGATCTTCGACCCGTCGCGCGGCTGGGCCTGGACGCAGGCCATCGTCGCGGTGCCGGCCAACGAGGTCATCATCATCTGTTCGGCCTATGCCGTACCCGCGATAGAGAACCTGCTCGGCCTGTGCGGCGAACGCTGCACCGTGCGCCACTTCGACCGCAAGCAGCACGTCGATCTGCTGCCGCACCCGATCGCCACCTCGGCGCTGAAGCTCGGTGATGCAGTCGTCGCGTTCAGCCGCCGCGACGTGCTGACCCTGCGCGACCAGATCGCCGCCGACGGCCACCCGGTGTCGGTGATCTACGGCGCGCTGCCGCCCGAGGTGCGGCGCCGCGAGGCCGAGCGCTTCGCCACCGGCGAGTCGCACATCCTGGTCGCCACCGACGCCATCGGCATGGGCCTGAACCTGCCGATCCGGCGCGTGCTGTTCAGCACGATGACCAAGTTCGACGGCGTCGCCGACCGGCCGCTCAATGAATCGGAAGTGCACCAGATCGCCGGCCGCGCCGGCCGCTTCGGCATCCACGAAGAAGGCTTCGTCGGCGTGCTGAAGGACGCCGAACCGTCGGCCGCTCGACTGCTGAAGGAACTGCTGCCCAAGACGCCGCGCGCGCCGCGCGACTTCAAGGCCCCGGTGGCGCCCAACGGCTGGCACGTCGACACCATCGCCTCGCGTCTGCACAAGACCAAGCTGCGCGAAGTGCTGGGCGTGTTCATGGAGCAGCTCAAGCTCGACGACGCGCATTTCGCGGTGGCCGAACTCGACCAGATGCTCGACCTGGCCGAACAGCTCGACCGCTGCGCGCCCACCCTGTCGCTGAAGGAACGCTTCACCTACGCGCAGGCCCCGGTCGACACCCGCACCGATTCGCAGGTGCAGGAGTTCCTCGACTGGACCAGCAGCCACGCCCTCACGGGCAAGGCCGGCACGCCGTGGTTCCTGAAGGACGTCGACGGCCACAGCCGCCTCGACCGCATGGAGCAGGCCCTGCGCGCCGTCACGCTGTGGCTGTGGCTGGACCTGCGCTTCCCCGGCGTCTACGGCCACCTCGATGCGGTGATCGAGCTGCGCCGCCAGCTCAACGACGGCATCGAGCGGCAACTCAAGGGGAAGCGGCCGCTGGCGCAGGTGAGGCAAAGGGCGCGGCGCTGAGGCTCGATCCGGACTCACGCTCTTTGCTTACTGGGTAAGCAAAGACTAAACTGGCCGTCTGTTACCACCAAGTCGGAGTCCGCCATGGCCGCTGCCACGCTCACTGAAAAAGGCCAGATCGTCATCCCGGCGGACATCCGTGCCCGCTACGAGCTGACCCCTGGCACACAGGTCGAATTCGTCGACGAAGGCGGCGTCATCCGGCTGCTGGTTCGGCGCCGGGTCGCCCCGTCCGATCCGCAAGCGGGCTACGGAATGATCAAGATCGCACCGAGCAAGACCGGCGGCACGCCCAGACGCCTGTCGGAATTCGACCCGGCTTCGTTGCTCAAGCCTTCATCCGTCAATAGCAAGCGTGGCAGGAAATGATCGCCGTCGACACCAACATCCTCGCGCGCTTCTACTGCGACGATCCTGAAGACACCGAAGCTCAGCGACAGCGGCCGATCGCGCGTCGCGTGATGGTCGAATCGCCATCGCTGTTCGTTCCGCTGACGGTGATCCTCGAATTCGAGTGGGTGATGCGCGGCTTCTACAACGCCGAACCCGCGTCGTTCTGCCAGGCGTTGGAACACCTGCTGGGCATGCCGCACGTCACCGTCGAACGCTGGCAATCCGTGAAGGATGCGCTGGGCCTGCATCTGCGCGGGCTCGACTTCGCCGATGCGCTGCACTGGGCCAGCAGCAGCGGCTGCGAACGCCTGGTGACCTTCGACGACCGCGGCTTCGCGCGGCGCGCCCGGCGCCTCGAACTAACGCCCGAAGTTGAGCTGGCACGGTAGACGGCAGGGCCGTTCAGGACGGCAAGCAGCGCGTGCATTACCAGTTGAAAGCGGGCAACACTTGTTGAGAACGCCATGTCCACGCATCTGACGAGCAAGGGCCAGGTCACGATCCCCAAGCCCATACGCGATGCGCTGCAGCTGTTGCCCGGCACCCCCGTGGACTTCGCGGTGAACGCCGAAGGCGAGGTGGTGCTGCGCCGGGCCGAGGGGCCCCAGCCTGCCCGTGCGCCACGCAAGGACCGCTTCGATGCGGTTCGCGGCCGGGCCGACGTGCCGTGGCGCACGGAGGACTTGATGAAGTTGCTGAGTCGCGACGACTCAGCAAGCAAGTCGATGTCGCCGTCGAAGGATGGTCGCTCCTGACGCGCGACGCGAGCCGCTTCCGCACCAACTTCCCCAGCCTTGACGTGATCGCGCCCTGATCCACGGACGGGCGGGTCGTGCGGCGAATCCAACGACCCGCCCGCCAAATATCATCCCCCGATGGACCACCAGACCCCCGTCACCGCCTTCATCCAACGCTGGCGGGGCGTCAGCGGCTCCGAGCGGGCCAACTACCAGCTCTTCATCGCCGACCTGTGCGACCTGCTCGGCGTGCCGCACCCCGAGCCGGCGCACGACCAGACGCGCGACAACGCCTACGTGTTCGAGCGCCGCGTCACCTTCGCCCACGGTGACGGCAGCCAGTCCAACGGATTCATCGACTGCTACAAGCGCGGCGCCTTCGTGCTCGAAGCCAAGAAGGTCAAGGCCGGGGCCCACACCAAGGGCTTCGACGACGCGCTGCTGCGCGCCCGCTCGCAGGCCGAGGGCTACGCCCGCGCGCTGCCCGCCGCCGAAGGCCGCCCGCCGTTCGTCATCGCGGTCGATGTCGGCCATGTGATCGAGCTGTACGCCGAGTTCACCCGCAGCGGCGCCACCTACACGCCGTTCC
>JARXKP010000088.1:3968-12021 GCA_030271615.1 Pseudomonadota bacterium | reverse complement strand
TCGCGGTACTGCGCGGCGCGCTGCCGCACGAAATGGCTGTCGAAGTCGGTGTAGGTGTACATCTTGAAAAGCGCGACGGTGTCGGAAATGGAAGTCGGAGATGGAACTCAGTGAATGACCTTGAGCCCGGCGGTCACCAGCGACAGGCACAGCAGCGTGCGCACCAGCCGCTCGGGCATCTTGCGGGTCAGCTGGGCGCCCAGCCAGATGCCGGGGATCGAGCCGATCAGCAGCGCGCCGAGCAGGCTCCAGTCGACGTTGCCGAGCGTCGCATGCCCGATGCCGGCCACCAGCGTCAGCGGCACCGCGTGAGCGATGTCGGTGCCGACGATTCGGTGCGACGGCAACTGGGGGTAGAGCAGCAGGATCAGTGTCGCCCCGATGGCACCGGCGCCGATGGAACTGAGCGACACCAGAACGCCGAGGATGAATCCGCACAGCAGCGTCAGCGCGGGACGGTTGCCATCGTTGATCCAGCGTTCGAGCCAGCGTCCGACCTTGACCCAGATCTGCTTGAATGCCACTGTCACCGCTGTCAGCAGCAAGGCGATTCCCAGCGAAAACGTCAGTGCACTGGCCCAGCCCTTGGTCAGCCCGGTGAAATGCATCAGTGCGATGGTGGCCAGCGACGCAGGGATGCTGCCCATCAGCAACAGCTTGGTGATGCGCCACTCGACATGACCCGCCTGATGATGCGAAGCCGAGCCGGCGGTCTTGGTGACGGCGGCAAACCACAGGTCGGTTCCGATTGCCACCGCCGGGTTCAGCTTGAACACCGACAGCAACAGCGGCGTCATCAGCGAGCCGCCTCCGACCCCGGTCATTCCGACGATGGCACCGACGCCGAAGCCACTGAGTATCGCGAGGAGATCCATCGAAAGCCCGGGAAGTGGCCTGAAGCGACGTGCTCGGCCGAAAAACAATCCGCGACTGTAACGATGGCTCTTAGCTTGAAGAACTATATTTTCAGACGACGGCTATGCCTATTTGGCATAAGGGTCGACGTTTCTCGCAGCGTGCGGCCGCGCGAGCAGCCGTCGCGCGACCGGTTCGACCCATTCTTACTTCTTCGGGCGAACCGGCTCTGCGAGCGCTGGCACGCGACGAGCAAGCGCCTCGATGTCGATCGCCGGTAGCGTGATCGCTTCAGCCGGGCAGCGACCGGGAGCGTCTTCGCCCACGGCCCAGCCCGAGGTTTCTTCGCTCAGGCTGGCGGACCGCGCGATGCCCAACTGGGCCGTCAACTGGCTCATGCCGGCGTGCGTGCGTGCAAACGCCAGTGCACGGTCGTACTCGGCGTTGGCGTAGGCGCGGCGCGCGGTGTACAGCTCGTTCTCGGCGTTCAACAGGTCGAGCAGGCTGCGCTGTCCGATGTCGAACTGCTGGCGGTACGCATCGCGGGCTTTCTCGATGGCGAGTGTGTTGCGGTCCAGCAGCACCAGTTGCTCGGTCAGTTTGCGGGTGTCGTTGTAGGCAATGGCCGCCGTCTGGCGCACATCGCGACAGGCCTTGTCGCGCAGGTCTTCCGCCTGGTTGACCAGATTGACCTGCTGGCGCACGCGTGCCTGATCGGCGCCTCCGTTGTAGAGGTTCCAGTTCAGCACCAGTTCGGCCGAGCTGTCGTGCTTCTGGTCGCGCACGCCGTCGAAGTTGTTGCCGAAGCCGCTGCGCACTCGCGCTTCGACACGTGGCTGGAAGGTCGATTCGCGCACCTGCGCCGAGACGCGGGCTGCCCGCAGCGCCTCGACGCTGGCGCTGATGGCCGGGCTTTGCACCACGGCGCGGTTCAATACCTCGATGGTGCTGCCCGGCAACTCGCTGTTGAGTACCGTCAGGGCGGCGGGAGCAGGCGAAGCCTTGGGCGGCGCTTCACCGATCACGCGCAGGTAACGTGTCATCACGTCATGCAGGTTGGCCACCTCGGTGGTCAGGTTCGATTCGGCCAGCGACAGCCGTGCGTTCGCCTGTTCGAGGTCGACACCGCGGCCCACGCCAGCACGAAAGCGAGACTGGATCTGCTGCGATGCGTAACGGTGCTGCACATAGTTGTCCTCGGCCAGCGCGACCAGACGCTGGAAGCGCAGCACGTCGTAGTGGGCGCGGCTGGCTTCGAGCGTGGTCTGCTCGGTCGCCTCCAACAGGTCGAAGTAACGGCTGAGGCGGTCGTGACCGAAACGATCGACCTCGCGCTGTGTGCCCAGCCCGTCCCACAGCAGCTGGGTGAGGCTCAGGCCGACCCCTGTGCGCCTGAGCGATTCAGACTGCGGCTGGCGCGAGGTGATCTTGTCCTTGTCGATGCCGACGCTGGCGTTCAAGTCGACGCGCGGTCGCAGTGCTCCGCGTGCAACATCCACCGCGTCGCCGGCCGCGCGGTAGGCATTGAAGCGTGAAGTCACCTCCGGGTTCGACAGCAGTGCCTTTTCGACTGCGATGCGCAGCGGGTCCGACGCGATGCCGGCGGTTTGTGCCTGTGCCTGGTGGACGTTGCTCAACAAAGCGATTGCGGTGGCGATCAGCGTGCAGGAAAAGCGCATGGTTTCTTGATGTGATGGTTGTGATGCAGGGCTGCGAAGACGCCTGAAATAGTGCAGTTCAAGGCTGCACGGCGTTCGAGCGCACGAAGTCTATGCGTTGATATCAATCAACAAGGCGCATGCTTCGCCGATTTGTAACACTCAGTTGCCATTGATCGTGCAGCAGGTCACGAGACATGGGTCGACGTCATCTTTGCCTGTATGCCGTGCTGATTCAAGTTGTCGCGGCGACTGACGACAACGAGGCGTGATACCGCGAGTTCCCGACACACAAATTCTTCTGCCGATACCCGCCAACCTTCAGCGTTCGCGCCATGCGTTTGCTCGTTGGGTGCTGGTGACCGTCCTTCTGTTTGTGGCTCTGGCACCTCAGGCGTGGGAATCCGGTCGGATGATGCTGGCGGCGCAGAAACACGGTTCGAAAGCCGTGGCCGGCCTTCAGGCACTCCAGCCGATTCTGGCCACAGCGGCGGATCAGGGCGACCTTCAGCGCTTGCAGGCCATCAACGAGTTCTTCAATCGGCGCATCGTGTTTCGCGACGACCTCGAGGTGTGGGGTCAGGTCGATTACTGGGCCAGTCCGTTCGAGATGCTGGAAAAAGGCGCGGGCGATTGCGAAGACTTTGCAATCGGCAAGTACTTCAGCCTGCTCGCCACCGGCATGACCGAGCAGAAACTGCGGCTTGTCTACGTGCGTTTGCAGATCGGCGGCCAGGGCGGAGCCGTCCAGGCGCACATGGTGCTTGCCTACTACGCTACCCCGAACGCCGAACCGCTGATCCTCGACAACCTGGTCACCGAGGTGAGGCCCGCGTCGCGACGCCCCGACCTGACACCCGTATTCAGTTTTAATGGCGACGGCCTGTGGCAGGGCACTGGCGCGCAACCAGTCGGCGACCCGGTGGCGCGCCTGTCGCGCTGGCGAGACGTGTTGGCCAAGGCCCGCGCGGAGGGTTTTCCGCCTTGATGCCGCAACGCCTCTCAATCGATTACAAGGAGCGAACATGTCGCTGATCCGTCAAGTCTGGCTGCTGCTGCTGGCCACCGTACTGCTGGCCTTCGCCGGGAGCGTGGCTGTGGTCACCACGTCGGCGCGAGATCTGCTGCAAACGCAGTTGCGGTTGAAGAACAGCGACAACGCGGCATCGCTGGCATTGGCGCTTTCGCAGCAGAAGGGCGACGCCGAGTTGATGTCGCTGCTGATGGCGGCGCAGTTCGACACCGGTTTCTATCGGCGGGTGAGGCTGGTGTCCGCCGACGGGACCGTGGCGTTCAGTCGCGAAGCGGCTGCGCAGACGGCCAGAGCGCCGGCGTGGTTCGTGGCGGCGATACCGATCGAATCCCAACCCGGCACAGCGCAGGTGTCAGACGGCTGGCGCGCGCTCGGGCAGGTGCAGGTTGAAAGCCAGGTTTCCTACGCCCACGATGCGCTGTGGTCGAGCAGTGTGCGTTCGGCGCTGGCGATGGCCCTGGCCGGATTGCTTGCTGCCGGCCTCGGCATGTGGGTGGTGCGGCGCATCAGTCGTCCGCTCGATGCCGCGGTAGCTCAGGCACATGCGCTCGAACACGGCGAGTTCGTGACCGTGTCGGAGCCGCAGGTGCCGGAGCTTCGCAGGCTCACTCGCGCGATGAATTCGCTGGTCGAGAGGCTGCGCGCGACCTCGAGCGCGCAGGCCGAGCAACTCGATGCCTTGCACCGACAGGCCAATGGCGACGCATTGACGGGCACGTCGAACCGAAATCATTTCCTTGTCCAGCTTGCTTCGGCGCTGCAACGCGAAGACGGCCCTGCGGAAGGCGGCCTGGTACTGCTTCGCGTGATGGAGCTCGGCACGCTGAACCGCCAGCTCGGCCACGCCACGGTGGACCGCATGCTGGTGACCATTGCACAGTCGTTGCGGCCGTATGCCGAGCAGATCCGAGGCTGTTTCCTGGGCCGACTGAACGGCTCCGACTTCGCGATGTGCCTGCCCGCGGCCGGTGTTGCCTTTGAAACCGCCCAGGCGGTGGCGGATGCCTTGCGTCTCGTGCTGCCGACGCTGGGCAGCGGTGCCTCGGTTTGCCTGGGCGCGGTTGAACTGCGACGTGACATGCCACCCAGTCTGGTGATGAGTTCGGCAGACGCGGCGCTGGCCCGGGCGGAGCTCCGCGGCGCCTTCACGGTGGAGCTCGGAAGCGAGCCGTCTGCCGCGGTCGCGATGCTGGGCGAAGGCGCCTGGCGCCAGCGCATCCTGCAGGCCCTGGGACAGCGACAGCGGGTGCGTCTGATGGAGTTCCCGGTGCTCAATGCACGCCGGCAGCTGGTCCATCTGGAGTGCCCGCTGCGCCTGCAGCTCGACACCGATGGCCCGTTCGAGCCGGCCGCGCGGTGGTTGCCACTGGCGACACGCAGTCGGCTCACCGTGGATGTGGACGAATGCGCTCTGGCACTGGCCCTCAATGCGGTCGAGCACGACGGACAGCCGAGATGCGTCAACCTGTCACCGGCCTCGCTTGCCGACAGTGGATTCGCGGCGCGCGTGCGTGCGTTGCTGTGGACCGCTCCGCAGTCCGCCAAGCTGATCTGGCTCGAGGTGGCCGAAACCGCTGCGGTCGATCATTTCGATCTGCTGCGCGAACTGGGGCGCCAGCTGCGTCCCACCGGTGTGCGCTTCGGCATCGAGCATGCCGGTGAACGGCTCGGTCACATCCCGCGTCTGTTCGAGGCGGGACTCGACTACGTCAAGCTCGACGCGTCGGTGACAGCCGGTCTGGGCCGCGACGAGCACCGCGCACTGTTCGTGCGCAGCACCGTCACCTTGCTGCACGGCCTGTCGATCCAGGTGTACGCCGAGGGAGTCGCCGACTCCCGGGACGCCGCGCGCCTGTGGGACTGTGGCATCGACGGTGCGACCGGGCCGTGGATCAGCGGCCTCGACATGGTTGCTGGCTGATTTCGAGCGGGCCTGAACGCCTGCAAGCAAGCGGTCAGGCCCGTCTTTCGCCATCAGTCGGTGACCAGCTTCCCTCGTTGCAGCAGGTCGTTGATGACCTGGTGATCGTTGCTGAAGCTGCCAACGAGGTTGAGGCCGGCAAGCGTGATCACCTGGTCGACCGCAGCCGGGTTGTAGGTGCCGGCCGTGAAGCCTCCGTGCGAGCTGATCTCGACGACGGTGTCGCCAGCCACGGTCGAGAAGTGCAGGAAGTTCGCGAGGTTGCCCTCGTTCGGCGTCACGGTGATCGCGTTATTCAGCCCGATGCTTCCCGGCAATGCCACGCCATTCGCGGCGTGCGACTCACCGACGAGCAGGTCGCGCAGATCGAGCACGTCGCCGGAGTGGCTGGCGTTGTCGAAATCGGTGATGACATCGCGTGCGGGTGTCGTGGTCGTGCCGGCGTCGCCGAGCGACCAGCGGAACACATCGTGACCGGCGCCGCCGGTCAGCTGGTCGTCACCGCTGCCGCCGAGAATCAAGTCGTCGCCTGCGCCACCGCTCAGCGTGTCCTTGCCCAGTCCACCGATCAGCTGATCGCGGCCCGCGCTGCCCGTCAGGTGGTCGTCGCCGCTGCCGCCGTCGAGCACCGAGCCCGTCCGCACGTCGTACGTGCCCAGCGTTCCACCGGCCACGATGTCTTGCTGGTCTGAAAGAACCGGTGCATTCGCATCGCTGAACAACGGCACCGATTCCGAGCCGAGCACCTTGTAAGTGCTGTCGTCGCTTCCGCTCAGTTTGAATTCGACACGCAAGACGGCATTGATGCCTTGCTCCCAGTAGATCAGTTCGAGCGGTGTCAGTCCGCCTTCAATCGGCACGCCCGTGTAGACACGCGTGGTCGGTGACTGGATGTCGTCGAACATCGCGACCGTGTGGTCGTCGAGGCGCAGCCGGAATCCGTCGTCGGCCCGGACCCGGATGTCGTACAAGCCAGCCTCTAGGTAGGCCTGCCCCGTGATGCGAATGGCGGCGTCGCTGGTCTTGCCCAGACCACTGGTCGGGCCGGTCCCCGCTGTGTCGTTGTCGCCGGTACCCTGAGTGACCCGGAGGCTGCCCGCATCACTGCCTGCTGTGCGGTTCAGGAAGCGGAACAACTGACTGCTGTTGTCGGTGAGTGAGGCTGTCGAGGTGCCCGCGGCGAGATTCGGGTTGGTGCCCAAACTGGTGGTGACGGTCGGCGACGTTCCGTAGTCAAGGGTCTTCGCGACGAAACGCGCGTCGGTGGCGCTGTCTGCGGCTTCGATCGAGGTGCCTACGACGCTGCCACCGCCGAACACCGCATTGCGCCCATTGACGATCGCGTTGATGTCGGACACATGGTCGAGGTTGCCCAGCGTTCCGTCCTCGCCGTGCCGTCGGTTTGCGTTATCGCCGGTCGGATTGAAGTCGTTGTAGCCGTAGTACTCGCCGCTGAGACCGAGCGGATTGACCAGCGGTGTGAGGGTTGGTGGTCCCGCAGTCACCGTGTCGGCCTCGCCAGCCACATGCAGCGTCAGCGTGGCCGTGGCGAGCCCACCATGGCCATCGGCCACTTCATAGGTGAACACGTCGTTGGCCCGGGTGCCGGTGGCGATTGCGCCGGCGCGATTGGCGGTGTAGTCGTAGCTGCCATCGCTGCGCAGCAGCAAGTCGCCGTAGGTCCCGGCAATCGTGACTCCGCCTGGCGAGACAGCCATGTTCGGCGCACCTGCCCCGGCAATCGCCTGAGTCACGGTCAGCGCATCGCCATCGATGTCGGTGTCGCGGCCCGCATCGACCGAGGTCGACAGGATGATGCCTTCCGCTGCACTGACGGTCTTGGTGGCCGAAGCCAGCACATCGGCTTCGTCGTTTTGCGCCACGGGAGCGTCGTTGACGGGCTTGATCTCGAGAGAGACCGAGGCGGGAGCGGAGACGAGGTTGTCGTTGTCGGTGACCGTGAACACCACATCGGTGGTGCCGTTGAAGTCAGCCGCAGGCTTGAACATTAGCTGGGCGGCCTCGGCCGGAGACAGCGGCGTGCCGACAGCGACCGGTGTGACACCGTCATGCAGGAACAGCGTGCCATGGGAGGGCAGCGAGGTCACGCTGACCGAGATGACCGTGCCGTCGGCGTCGGTGCCGGCGAGCGAGACCGGCAGCGACGTGTCCTCGTCGCCCGAGGCCGAGCCCGGGGTGGCCTCCGGCGGCGTGTTCGGAGGAGGCGTGGCGCTGACCGCGAGGAAGACGGTGGCGGAGGACGAACCGCCGTGGCCATCGGAGATGGAATAAGAGATGGTGGCCGGGCCGCTGAAACCGGCGGTCGGGGTGAAGACCAGCGTGCCATCGGGATTGATGGAGACCGAGCCATTCGGGGACGAGGCTGCGGAGACGCTGAGCACATCGCCGACATCGGAGTCGGAGTCATTGGCCAGCACCGAGATCGGAGCCGAGGCGCCCGAATCCTGGGCCACCGTGAGCACCGGCGAAGCCGCGCTGCCGTCGTTGACCGCCAGCGGATCGTGGTTGAGCGGAGGAGGCGTGGCGCTGACCGCGAGGAAGACGGTGGCGGAGGACGAACCGCCG
>JARXKP010000088.1:0-3868 GCA_030271615.1 Pseudomonadota bacterium | reverse complement strand
GTTGACCGCCAGCGGATCGTGGTTGAGCGGAGGAGGCGTGGCGCTGACCGCGAGGTTCACGGTTGCGGTGGAAGTGCCGCCGTGGCCGTCACTGATCGTGTACGTGAAAGTGGCCGGACCGGTGTAGCCGGCGGTCGGTGTGAACACCACGTTGCCGGCGACCAGCGAGACCGAACCATGGGTGGCGTTCTGCACGCTCACCAGGTTCAGCGGATCGAGATTGGCGTCCGAGTCGTTGGTTAGCAGCGATGCGGCGCTGAGCGTGGTGGGGACATCGGGCGGAATGGTGGCCGAGTCGTCGTGGGCCACCGGAGGCGTGTTTTCAACCGGAGGTGGCGGCGGAGGCGGCGCTGCCGCTACGTTGATGACCAGCGTTGCGGTGTCGGTGCCGCCGTGGCCGTCGCTGATCGTGTAGTTGATGCTCGCCGCGCCTGCGAATCCGGTCGCTGGAGTGAACCGCAAGCTGCCGTCCGGATTGACGGTGACGCTGCCTTGGGCGGGATTCAGCACGGTGGCGCTGGTAACTGTGAGCGCATCGCCGTCGACATCGGTGTCGTTGACCAGCACCGCCACCGTGACGGGAGTGTTGTTTGGCGTGGAAGACGCGTCATCGACGGCATTCGGTCCATCGTTCACCGGCGTGATCGTCAGCGGAACGGTCGTCGGTACCGACGGCAGGCCTTCGTTGTCGGTCACGGTGAAGACCAGATTCACCGTGCCATGGAAGTTGGCTGCAGGCACGAACACCAGGTGCGCGGCATCGGCCGGGGACAACGGTGTCCCGGCGACCACTGGCGTGGTGCCATCGGGCATGAACAGCGTGCCATTGGCGGGCAGCGTGGTCACGGTAGCCGACGTGATGGTGCCGTCGACATCGGTGCCGAACAGCGATACGGCGAGCGGCGTGTCTTCCGGTCCGCTGGCGGACGTCGGCGCAGCGACCGGCGCGTCGTTGACGCTGATCACGTTGATCGTCACCGTTGCCGGGTTCGACGCCAGGCCTTCGTTGTCGGTCACGAAGAAGGTGACGCCAGTCGAGCCGTTGAAATTGGCTGACAGATGAAGCAGAAGCCCGGATGCCTGCTGTGGTGTCAGCGTCTCGCCGGCCTGCACGGCGGTCTTGCCATCGGCCAGCAACAGTGTGCTGCCTGGCGGTATCGAGGTCACCGTGATGCTGGCCACGCTGCCATCGCCGTCGATGCCGACCAGCGGAACGGGAAGGGTGGTGTCTTCATCGCCGCTGACGACGCCGTCCAGAGCCACCGGCGCGATGTTGTCCACGCCGGCGGTTGCGCCGTTCAGCGCAGTGGGGGGTGTTGTCGAACCGTCGATCGAGCCGAGGCCCGCCGGGGTGACATCTTCCTGGATTCGGTCGACACGCAGCCCGGGTAGAAACTCGCCGCCGTCACCACCGGTCAGACCGGCCGCCGTGGCGGCTTCCGGCTCGTTCTGGTTCAGGTCGGTGATCACCCGGTCGATCTCGGGTGCGCTGGTGGGCTTGGCTGGCGCAACGGCGATCGCCGCGTCGTCCGGCGTCAGCTGGACGATGCCGTCCTGAGTCGTCAGGATCACGTCGCCTTTGTGGACCAGATCGCCCATTTTCAGCGCGTGCATCTTGCCGTCGGCTCCCTTGATCAGGGCGCTGCCCCACAGGCCGGTAACTCTTCCTTGAACGGTTTGGGCGATGGTGGGCATGGCAGGGTCTTTTCAATGAGCGCACGGTTCAGTGCTGGTTCGGCGCGTGCCGAGGGCAGATGTTCGGTTGAAGCATAGCCAATCCGGCCAAGCGTTAAGTCGCTGAGACGTGGCTGTTTTCGTGATGCGAATCACCAGAAATGACAAATTCGACTTGATAAGGAAAATCTGAGCCAACGCCCTGACGGTGACGTCACGAGCGCCGGTTCACGCAACCGGCCGCTGCACTCAGCGTTCACGCAGGGCGTAGGCCTTGGCCTTGAGCACCGGTTTCAGCAAGTACGACATGACCGTCTTCTTGCCGGTCAGGATGTCGACTTCGGCGGTCATGCCGGGGATGACCGGCAGCTTTTCGCTGAAGTTGGCCTGCGTGGTGCGCACCCGCACCAGGTAGAAGGCGTTGCCTTTTTCGTCGACGACGGTGTCGGGGCTGATGTTCTCGACCTTGGCGACGAGGCCGCCGTAGATCGAGAAGTCGTAGGCGGTGAACTTGACGGTGGCGTCCTGGCCCGGGTGGATGAACGCGATGTCGCGCGGCTGCACCTTGGCTTCCAGGATCAGCTGGTCGTCGAGTGGCACCACCTCGACGATGTCCTTGCCTGGCTGCACCACGCCGCCCACCGTGTTGGCCAGCAGTCGCTGCACGCGTCCGCGCACGGGGCTCTTGACTTGCGACTTGTCGACCTTGTCGGCCAGCGCCACCGCGCCTTCGTTCAGTGCGTTGAGCTTGCCCATCACGTCGGCCATTTCCTTGCGCGCCTCGTTGCGGAAGGTCAGCTCGGTTTCCTGGATCTTGCGTTGCGCCTCGCCGATGGCGGCCTGCACGCGGGCGATCTGCGCGCTCGACTGCTCGATCTCGCCTCGGCTGCGCGAGACTTCCCGGTCGAGCCGCAGGATGTCGACTTCGGACACCGCTCCGGTGGCCAGCAGCGGTTTGGTCTTGTTCAGCTCCTGCTGACCCAGGTCCAAGCCACGCTCGGCCGACGACTTGCGGGCGCGCATCTCGCTCAGCTCCTGCTGGCGCTGCTGCAGCTGCTGCTGGTTGATGGCGATCATCGTGCCCAGCTCGGAGCGGCGGGTTTCGTAGAGCATTCGCTCCTCGTCGAGGATGCGGCCTTCGACTGCATTGGTGCTGGACGGGGGCTTGAACGCCGCGCCTTCGGCGAGTGCTCGCAATCGCGCCTGTCTTGCCCGCAGTGCGAAGCCCTGCGCCGCGCTTTCGCGAACGCCCGAGGTGGCGCGCGTCTCGTCGATCTTCAGCAGCAGCTGGCCGGCTTCGACCACCTGGCCTTCCTGGACCAGGATCTCGGAGACCACGCCGCCGTCCAGCGACTGGACGATCTGCAACTGCCTCGATGGGATCACCTTGCCGTCGCCACGGGTCACCTCTTCGACCTGCGCGAAGCAGGCCCACAGCACCAGCAGCACCACGACGACCACGGCGACGCGCACGATGAGTCGCGCGCGCTGGGTGCGAGCCCGCGACATCACGACCTCGGCCTGCTGCTCGAAGCTCTGGAATCCGGCCGCGTCGACGCCGCCGTGGGTGGCGCTCGAAGGGGCTGCGACAGCTCTCACGATCGACTTCATGCCGCCCTCGCGATCCGACCGGTGGACAGCGCTTCCATGATGCGGTCACGCGGTCCGTCGGCGACCACCTTGCCACCGTCGATGACTATCACCCGCGTGGCCATCGCCAGCATCGAGGTGCGGTGCGTCACCAGCACGACGGTCTTGTCGCTGGCGAAGGCGGTGACCTTGGCGGTGATCTGTGCTTCGGTCGAGAAATCCATCGCGCTGGTCGGCTCGTCGAGCAGCAGCAGCGGGGCGTTGTGCAGCACCGCGCGGGCCAGCCCGACGCCCTGGCGCTGCCCGCCCGACAGCGATTCACCGCGCTCACCCACCGCCATGTCGAAGCCGCGCGGGTGGCGGTTGATGAATTCGGTCAGCCCGGCCACCTCGGCCGCCGCGACCACCGCGGAGTCGTCGGCATAGGGCAGCCCGAAGGTGATGTTCTCGCGCAGCGAGCCGTGGAACAGCGTCACGTCCTGCGACACGCAGCCCAGGTTGCGGCGCACGTCGGCCGGGTCGAGCTGGCGCAGGTCGATGCCATCGAGCAGCACCGCACCTTCGGTCGGCTGGTACAGGCCCATGATGAGGCGCTGGATCGTGC
>JARXKP010000087.1 GCA_030271615.1 Pseudomonadota bacterium | reverse complement strand
GCCAGCACCAGCCCGAGGTGCTGAACCAGCACCGAGGCGTTCTCGATGCCTCGGCCGTGCAGCGGTCGCAGCGCCATTTCGATCAGCGGGATCAGCGTCATCAGCGCAAGCGCCGCTGCCGACAGCGGTTCGTCGATGCGATCCCACGCCAGCAGGCGATCCCGGGGCGAACCGGCCAATCTATTGACCCCGGCTCGCGCGATAGGCCTTCAGGTAGGCGAACACCTCGTCGAAGGTCTCCGCCGGAACCATGGTGCCGCGAATGCGTGGATACAGTCGTTCGGCCAGGTCGTTCCAGGCACGCATCTGCTCGGGCGTCGGACGATTCACGACCAGCCCGCGCTTCTTCATCGCGGCGACGGCTTCATCGACCTCCAGCCGCGCCTGGTTGCGCATCTGGACGCTGGCTTTCTCGCCGCCGGTCCGCAGGGCCTGCTGGCCCGTCGGTGACATCTCGTCCCAGGCCTTCCTGGTGACCACCAGCGCGCCCACGATCGGCGCCCAGTTGAGCTCGAGCATGTTGGGCGCCGTGCTGAAGATCTGGCCAGCCAGCGCGAAGTACGGTGTCGATGGAACCACGTTGATCATGCCGGTCTGCAACGACGGCAGGATGTCGGCGGTCTCCAGCGGGACCGGCGTGTAGCCCAGGCTTTTCATGATGGCCTGCTGTTCGGGCTCCGCTCCCCAGGCGAAGAATTTCATGCGCTTGTAGTCGTCAGGCAGGAACGCCGGATCCTTGGAGAAGAAGCGCACCCATCCGGCGTCCCCCCATCCGATCACCACGAAGCCCCGATCCAGGAATCGCTTCTCCATTGCCGGACGCATCTTCTCGCGCACATGGTCCACTTCGTCCCAATTGCGGAACAACAGCGGAAGGTTCTGCAGGGCGGCAATCGAGGGCTCGATTTCGCGCAGCCCCACCACCGACATCAAGGCCCCCTGCAACTGTCCGATACGCATGCGGCGCGCCAGTTCGGCTTCGCCGCCCTGGCTGCCATCGGTGAAGACGGTGAAGCGGGTGTTGCCGCCTTGCGCGGCTCGCCAGGCCTCCCCCAGCTCCAGCAACTGCTGGTGGTACAGCGAGTTCTTGGGCACCAGCGTGCCGATGCGCAACTGAGTGGTCTGGGCCGAGGTGGCCATCGGCAGAGCAAGCGAAAGGCAGCCCAGCAAGGCGCTGGCGCGTCGGCGTGTGATGTTCATGCGTGAGGGCGTCCGGGGCAGGAGGGATGTTTCGTGTTCAGAAGTGGTCGTCGGCCGTGTCGAGCAGCCACTGCGCCCGTTCGCGCATGACTTCGTTGCCGAGGTTGCGGTGTGTCGCGCTGATGGCGATGGCCTGGCGCAGCAGCGACTCGAAGGCCGCGCGATCGCCCGACGACATCGCCAGCGATTCGGCCTTGGCCACGAAGGCCCCGGCGTTGCTGCCTTGGCCGGCTTCGATGCCCTGGTCGAAATACGCCGCCGCCCTGAGCAGGCTGCCGCCCGGCCGCGCGGCTTCGAATGAGCCCATCAACGAAGCCAGAGCCCCGCTGCCGTGGCGGGGTTCGCTCAACCAGGCCAGCGTCGCGAGTCGAGTCGCGAGCGGCAGATCAGCGACCACGTCGGGCTTGTCCTTGGACAAGGCGATGTAGCCCCCCCAGGAGGCTGCGGCCCAGTACGCCACGCCCACCTGGTCGGAGGGCAGGCGCATGACCGGGCCGTCTCGATCCGCCGGGTTGCCCGTCAGCGCCTTACCGATATCCGGGTTGTGCAGTTCAAGTGCCGTCATGGCGTGCCGATGCGCCCGCAAGTACAACCGGGCCGCGCGCTCCCGCAACCGCTGTGCTGCCTTGGCATCCTGCGCTTCGGTTCGATCGGCTTCGAAGGCCACGAACGCATAGGCGTACTGCGTGAATCCGCCGGCCACAGCCTCGGCAAGGGGCAAGTGGTCGGGGGTCTGGCGCAGCACCGATTCCGACAGCTTGAGATAGAAGGCGCTGGCGTCCCGGGCCAGCAGGATGTCTTCTTCTTCGCCCTGGCCTTGGCTGGCGAGTTCGTCGGCGACGTTCCTGACCAACAGCATTCGGGGTGAGCAGGCGCTGAGCAGCGCGACCAGCAGTGACAGGGCGACCCAGCGCGCGCAGAAAAATGTCAAACCGTCACCGTCGCTTTCCAACGTCGAGCCATATCGGCGATACCGGGCCGCGCCGCATGGGCGCAGGGTCAAGAGAACTGGGGATCGCTTTGTTCGAACGGCACACGTGCCTGCCTGAGGGCCACTCCGCGGTTCTTGCGGGCTGACGCTAATGCGCGTTCGTGAATCTGCAGTGACACGACGTCCCGATGAGTGCACAGAGGCTGCGACACGCACCGCGTGGATTGCCGACCCATTGAGCAAGGTCGGCACGACGCGGATTCAATGGCAGCGCGCCGCGTTGTTCACCGACGGTCCACAGACTTGTCCACTCTGCCGGTGGACAACTTTGTCGCCGATGGGTTGTTGGCGATCGCATGGCAACGACTCGTCCGATCGATGGCCGGACAACGTCGAGTCAACTGTCACGTTCGAGTGAGCTAATCGGAGTCTGGCTGCAGCTCGCGAGGTCCATCAGCGACATGTACGGGACCGCTCTTGATCAAACACAGGGGGTCGGTGGCATCACTGCGCCGGAACCGGTGGGCTGGCGCCTCGAAGACATCGATTTCGCGGCGATCGACCCCGTTCTCGCCAATGAGAACGAGGCGCTTCTGCTGTTGCTGGTCGCTTCGTCATTCATCGAATCGGGAACACGCCTCTACGCGTCGAACCTGGTTGTGCATTTCGAAGGCGACCACGAGGTGTCGGCCTGGCTTGCGGAGCACTGGGAGCCCGAGGAGCTTCAGCACGGGCGAGCGCTGCGCGCCTATGTCGCCTGCGTTTGGCCCTCGTTCGACTGGGACCGCGCGTACGTCGATTTCATCCAGGCCTACCGACCGCTCTGCACGATGGGCAAGTTGGAGGCGAGAAGGGGACTGGAAATGGCGGCACGTTGCGTTGTGGAAACCGGCACGACCACGCTGTACCGTGCGATCCATCACCGAGTGCGCGAACCGGTCCTCCGTACGCTCCTGCGCCACATCAGCGAGGACGAGCTCCAGCATTACAAGCATTTTTTCCGCTACTTCCGCAATTACCAGCAGCAGGAGCGCAGCAGCCGCGCCGCTGTCTTCGGCGCCCTGATTCGCCGCACTGCGGAAATCAGCCGCGAGGACACCGACATCGGGCTGCGCTACGCCTGCGCTGAACGCTGCCGTGGCACGACCCATGCGCCGCTGCCTTTCGACGAACTCCAGAGGGCTGTCCGTGCGCTTCTTCGCAGCAGCGTTCCCATCGGGCTGGCGGGTGCGATGTGGCTGCGACCGCTGCAACTGGGTCCTTACGCCGAGCGGCAAGCACGGCGCATCTTCAGTCTCGCCGCGCGCACTGTCATGGCCTGTTCGGCATGAGCGGCGGCATTCGGAGTGCGAGATGAAGATCCTTGTCCCGGTGGATGGTTCAGAAGCTGCGCTGGACGCCGTGCGGCCACGCTTTGCACCTGTGGCGTGAAGGACTGAAGGTGAAGCGGGTGCTGGCCACCGTGCAGGCGCCGACATTCCCCTGCGAGATGGTTCTGGCGCCTGACAGCCCAGGACCCAGCCAGCAACTTTCGTCCGACCCACGATGACCATCACCGACTTCGCCGACGACCCTGAAGACCCGCAGCACAGCCCTGAAGAGAGAGCGGCTGCGGCCAGTCGGTGGACTCACAGCGCAGTTCAGGTCATGTGCTGGGGCGCGACATGCGCCGTGCTCGAAGGCGTGCCGATGTGATGGTGAAGACTCATCGGCAAGGTGGTGAATGCGATCAGCACCACGGGGACCATCGTCATCGCAATCGTTCCAAAGAAGTGCGAAAGAAAGTCGTGAAGGTCGGTTTGCATTTGTGGATCCTTGATATGAGCGTCTGCGTACCGACAGCATTGGCGCTGCACATTACGTTTGGCTGAAATGAAAACACGAACCGCCTACCGGGTGCTGATGTTCGCCATCGCACGACGTGGACGACGCTCGACGAGGTTGCCTGCGTGTGTTCGCGACAGTCTGCGTGCGAGCAACAGCCAAGCCAGGGCCCATGCGGCGCCGAAGGCCCAACCCGCCGCCACATCCGTGGCCCAGTGGACGCCGAGTGCGATGCGGCTCAGGCCGACCAGCAGCGCCATCAGGGCCGCCATGGCCAGGATGTAGGTCCGTTCTATCGCCCGGGTTCGGGTGCTGGCAAGCAACGCGGCTACCGTGAGGAACACGATTGCGGAAATGGTCGCGTGGCCGCTCGGGAAGCTCATGCCGGGTGCAACAAGTTCCGCGAAGCTGGCGTCCGGCCGAGGCCGACCGAACTGTACCTTGAGGAGGCTCACACCCACAGAACCCGTGATGACCGCCGCCACCACCAGCAGCGCGGTCAGTCGCGCCCGGACCACTGCCAGATAGCCGACCGCAACCACGGTGAACAGCGTCAGCACGGTTGTGCTGCCGAGTCCGCTCAAGTCCCGCATGACTTCGGACACCCATGGATGGCCGATCCTCAGAGATTGGGCTGCGCGCAAGATCGCCATGTCGAAGGTGCGGGTCTCACCTTCGACCATCTCGCTGCTGATCTGGATGAACACCCAGGTCAGCAACGCGGCTGCCAGCCCTGCGAGCAAGGGCCGGTGCGTGGCAGGACGAGACAAGGTCTGCCTGAACCGAACCTCTGCGTGTGGGGGTTGCATCGCGCGTCCTGAGACAGAGCGAAGGTCGCTCTTCGCACCAAGTTTGAATTCCCGAAACGTGCATGCACGTCGCTCCGCGGTTGTCGCCGGTACCTCACGGATTTTCAGTGATGCGAGATTAGCTGCCCTGTCGGACAGCAACTGTGCGCTGTCGAACAGACCCATCACCTGGAGCGAAGTAGGTTCAAAGTATGAATGGACCCATCAGCGCGAAGGACGACCCCATGTACGGATTCACAACGACACTCACCGGCATCACCTTCGATCAGGCTCTCGCCCGGACCATCGAGGCCCTCAAGAGCGAAGGCTTTGGGGTCTTGAGCGATATCGATGTTCGAGGCGCGATGAGGGACAAGCTCGGCGTCGAGATGCCGCCTTACCGAATTCTCGGTGCGTGCAACCCGAAGCTGGCGCATCAGGCGCTGCAGGCGGTACCTGACATCGGCCTGTTGCTGCCGTGCAATGTGATCGTGCGCGAAGAGGCGCCCGAGCGCATCGTGGTCGGATTCTTGGACCCGCAAGTCATGGTCGGCTTGGTCGGCAAGCCGGAGGTGCAGGCGGTCGCCGACGCTGCCGAGCGGCTCTTGCGCAGTGCCTGTGCCCGACTGTCCGACCCTGCTGCACCCATCCGTGCTGTTTGATGCCACCCCTGCTGCTGGCCGCCAGCGCGCTGGCCCTGGGTCTTGCTGCCGGTGGTGCTCGTTCTGGTGGTCGGCGTGCTTCCATTCGCGCTGTCGACCTGGATGACGGCGCTGCTGGAGCGCGCCGGCGTGGCGGATTTCGACGTCGTGCAGCGTCAGGTGACGACAGCCCTGGCGCAAGGCAGCTGGTTCATCGCCACCCAGGCGTTCAGCATCGGACTGGACACCTTCGCCTTTGTCGCCCGTCTGGGCGCCGCGTTCTACCTGACCTACAGAAAGTGCACCTGTTATGGCTGCCACGAGCACACGCCTGCCAATGTGCGTGGCAAGCACATCGAGGAGGGCATTCAGAACTTCGAGAACTGCGTGGAATGCCACCGCAGTGCGGACGGGGAGCCAGCGGGCAACGGCTCCCATGAAGGCGGGGGAGACCGGAAACGTGGCAAGCGCGACTGAAACGAGGTGGCTCTGGCGGGGGTCTTTTGGTCGTGAAGTGCCAATGTTTGCTATCGCACGGACGGGCGCGCTCAAACAAGCGATGGTGATGAGGTCACTGCATGATGACTCATCAATTGGAGATTGCCGCACATGAACAAGCGCACTGGATCCTTTCTCTTCGCCGCCTCAATGACCGTCATGATGGCGGTGGGTGGCTGCAGCAAATCGCCGGAGGCAACAGCAACGACGCCCGCGGCGTCGGCAGCCGTTGGCAACGTCTCGGACATCGACGTGACCGAGCACGTGAAGACAGCCCTGCAGCAGAACGACTCTCTCAAGGGCTTCGACATCAAGGTCGTGACGCTCAAGGGCGATGTACGGTTGATCGGTGTTCTCGACAGTCAGGCGCAGATCGACGAGGCGATCAAGATTGCGCGGGCCTCGGACGGTGCCCACACCATTCACGACGAACTCACGATCAAGAAGTAGGGCGGAATTGTGTTCAAGCCCTTGATCCGCGTTTGTACTGCTGTTGCGCTGTCTGTTTCGGCGTTGGCCAGTGCCCCGAGTTCAGCGCAGACAGGACCTGCTTCGGCAGGCCCGGTGACGGTGGTGGTGGAAGTCGCGCTCGCGGCGAACACCGCGCCCTCCGAAGCCTTGGCGGCGCTGAACGACATGCGCGCGATGATGAAGAGGCAACCTGGGTATTTGTCGGAGGAGTTCCTGCAGAACCTCAACGGTGGCAACGCACCGCGCTATGTGCATGTGTCTCGGTGGGCCTCGATGACCTACTGGGCGGCGTTGTTCCGGACGCCGGAATTCAGCAAGCTCAGCGCGCATGGCAACGAGCACTACACCCTCTCCGCCAGCGCATTCCTGCCCGCTGAGTAGGTGCGGTTTCATCGTGCGCGAGCTCATCACCATCCTCACTTGCAGCCCGAACTCGGCCTCGCTGGCGTCGAGCGACGGCGACATCCTGGACGTGTCCCGCCATCTGCACGAAACCATCTATCACTTCGAGCAGACAGCGGATCCGGTTTCTTCGCTGAGCCTGGGTGGCAATGAACCCGGTTCCGCGCTGAGCCGACTTGTTCCTCATCGACTCCCGTAGGGGCCGTGAGCAAGGACTTGCCGCCCACAGAAGCCGCGACAACGCGTCGGGCGGTTCGGCCGCGGGCAGCGCGGGCCCACGTCGGTTGGGTGCGCTGGTTTCCCGGCCTACAAACGTTGAGGCGCTACGAGATCGGTTGGTTGCGCCACGACCTCGTTGCCGGCCTGGTGTTGACAGCGGTCCTGATACCGGTCGGCATCGCCTATGCGGTCGCCGCCGGTGTGCCGGCCATCAGCGGGCTGTACGCGACCATCTTCGGACTGCTGGCCTACGCGTTGTTCGGGCCGAGCCGCGTGCTCGTGCTGGGCCCCGACTCCTCCTTGGTCGCGTTGATCCTGGGCGTGGTGGTGCCGCTGTCAGGCGGCGATGCGCAACGTGCTGTCGCACTGGCCGGGATGATGGCGCTGGTGTCCGGCATGCTGTGCGTGCTGGCCGGCACGGCGCGCCTGGGTTTCGTCACGGAATTGCTGTCCAAGCCAATCCGCTATGGCTACATGAACGGCATCGCCTTGACCGTGCTGGTCAGCCAGCTGCCGACGCTGTTCGGTTTCTCGGCAGGAGGTGAGGGCTTGCCCGACGCAAGCCGCGCCTTCGTCGATGGACTGCTGACCCGCAGCGCGAATGGGGTCGCGTTGGCACTTGGTGCGGGAACACTGGCGGCGATCTTGCTGCTCAGGCGCAGCAAGCGATTGCCGGGCGTGTTGCTGGCTGTCGTCGGCGCCGCCGTGGTAGCCGCCACGCTGGATCTGTCCATGCGCGCAGGCGTCCCGGTGCTGGGGTCCTTGCCGCAGGGGCTGCCTGCCATCTCACTGCCAATGATCCGGTCGGGCGACATCGTGCCGGTGTTGCTCGGTGGCCTGGCCGTGGCGCTGGTGTCGTTTGCCGACACGAGTGTGTTGTCGCGCACCTATGCGGCACGTGTCGGTGGTGCTTCTGATCCGAATCAGGAGATGGTCGCCCTGGGCATGGCCAACCTGGCCGCCGGATTCTTCCAGGGCATCCCGATCAGCGCGAGCGCTTCACGCACGCCCGTGGCCGAGGCGGCGGGCGCGCAGACACAGCTTGCGGGCGTGGTCGGTGCCGTGGCCGTGGCGGGCCTGCTGATATGGGCGCCGAACCTCCTTTCCAGTCTGCCCAAGGCCGCGCTGGCCGCGGTGGTGATCGCTTCGGCCTTGGCGCTGTTCGAGATCGCCGATCTGCAGCGCATTTACCGAATCCAGCGATGGGAGTTCTGGCTGTCGATCGGCTGCCTGGTGGGGGTGGCGGTACTCGGGGCCATCCCGGGCATCGGGCTGGCGATCATGATTGCCGTGATCGAGTTTCTGTGGGATGGCTGGCGGCCGCATTCGGCGGTGCTCGGGCGGGTCGACGGCGTCAAGGGTTACCACGACATCACCCGGTATCCGGATGCCCGCATCGTGCCAGGACTGGTGCTGTTTCGCTGGGACGCGCCGCTGTTCTTCGCCAACGCGGAGTTGTTCCGCGATCGTGTGCTCGACGCGGTGGCCGGCTCTCCAACGCCAGTGCGCTGGCTGGTCGTCGGAGCCGAGCCGATTACCAGCGTGGACGTGACTTCCGCCGACGTGCTGGGTGAACTCGACACGACCCTGCGCGAAGCTGGCATTGATCTGTGCTTTGCCGAGATGAAGGACCCGGTCAAGGACAAGCTCAAGCGCTTCGGCCTGTTTTCCAGGCTCGGCGAGCAGCGATTCTTCGCGACCATTGGCGAAGCCGTGAGCCGCTACCTCGAATCGCAATCGGTTCCATGGGTGGACTGGGAAGACCGCAAGACATGATGCCGTCCAAACCCCGGCCTCGCCGTTGCCGAATCTGGATGCCAGGGTCCATCGCTGGATCGATGCGTGCCGCATGAAGCCCAGCCACCCTCCCGTCCATCAGATCGAATTGCGCATCGCTGCGCTCTTCGAGCTCTTCAACTCGATGGATCCGACCCCCTTCCATCATCGCGACCTGGACCGCGATGCCGTGGAGTTCCTGGAAAGTTGTGCTGGGTACCTTCTGCGCCGTGAAGCTGCTGGCTTGCGGGCACGAGGTGACGGTCCTTGCCCGCGGCGGCCGGGCCGCACAACTTCGGGCCGATTCACTCTACGCCTTGCCGTTTGCATCATCGCCACACCGCACCCATCACCGATTCGCACAAGGCATGGGAAAAGCGCCCACTTCGAGTCGCTTTTCCGACGAATCCGCATGATCGCAATCATCCATTCTGGCGTCCGGGATCAAGGAGCACTGCGCCTCACGGCCAACCCACTGTCCAGGCGATTCGGTCGCCCAACACCCCGAGTAGCCCGGCGCGGTGCCCCTTCTCCCGACCTGCCGAACTTGGCACAGGCACGTCGTGCCACGACCTGCGCGAACAGCGAGCCCCGGCGACGGTCAGGGTCAGGGCCAGGGGACGAAGACGCTGCACCTGAGCCACTTTGTCTGTGCGCCAACCGACGTTGCATCCACTTTCGAGTGATTCGAGCCGCGATGTGCACACGCCTTTGACTTGTATCAAGCAATCGCGCCGAACTCGCCGTTTGCCGCGAAACCGTCATCTGCACTGCCCAGACTTGGATGTCAATCAAGTCTGGAAAGGCACTGATGCAAAAGTCCGAAGCCGTAGCCGCCATGGGTCCGAGCACGCTGCCGCTCCCCGCCTGGATCAAGGCCTCGCTGGCCGCCAACGACCGCCTGAAGCTGTACCTGACGGTCCTGCAGGCTGCGGCAGCGCACGCCGAGCACCCTGACACCGAGCCACTGGCTCTGGGCCGGGAGATGGCCGCTGCCGGCATCGAAGGGCGCTGGCTGCGCGATCTGCCCGCCGCTTGTTCGAAGGTCGGCGGCGCGCTGCTCGTTCCGGAGTTGCGGCGCCTCGCGCAGCGACTGGCAGAGGATCTGAGCGTGATGGTGCGGCCGCTGCTCGAAGCGCCCCCGAAGGGCGAAGATCCCGGTGCCCGGGTGAAGCACTGGCTCGACTGGCTCGCGACGGTCGGCAGCAAGAACACCGGCGGCGAATCGCTCACCCGTGAACAGCTGCGATCGCTCACGGACGGCAAGCGCGGGCATGGCGGCGGCAAGTCAGGTCGGGACGATGACAGCTTTCACCTGCTGGTGATGGACCTGCACAAACAGCTCAATCAACTCGCGGGCACCCTGTCCCACGAAGAGATCGGTGGCGCGCACGTCTGGCAACTGCAGGCGGCCGATCGCCCGCGGGTGGAAGCCTTCATGCGAGGCCTGAACCGCACCGCACCGCTCAGGTTCGACCACCCCGGGCTCGACACGGCGGCCACCCGAGATGGCAAACGGCTCCTGCTGCAGAACGACATCGGCACCAACGACGCGCACGTGCTGGTCGTTCAGGTCGAGGGCAAGTCGATCACGTTGAACTACTCGGATCTGCACCGCCCCCGATTCGAGTTCTTCCAGGCGCTGCTCGCTCCGTTCGGTGCGAAGTGGGCGGACACGCAATCCAAGGTCGACGCCGCGCTCAACGATGGCCAGGCCTACATCTTCGGCACCGCGCGCTTCGTTTGCGCCAACGAAGCCGCGCTCGACAAGGCGCTCGAAGGCATCGCGTCGCGCATCGTGTTCCTCATCGACTGGAACCGCGCGCGCAAGCGCCTCCTGCCCTTCGTCGGCAAGGCCGATGCCATCGACGTGCTGCGCGAGGTGGCGCGACTCGACGCCGGTCACATGGCGTGGCTCAAGGCCGGCGGCGAACAGATCATCTTTGCCGCCATGCACGCAGCGGGCGAAGGTGCGTTCCGCATCGGCGACCGGCTGGACACCGTATTGGGCACGGAAGACGCGCGTGCGTTTCTGGTCGAGGTAATGTGCCTCGCGAGCAAGGCGCTTCTGGGAGGCCAGCCCGCAGCGCTGGTCGCCGACGAGACCCGGATGCTGCTCGCCAGGCGCATGCGCCAGCGCAGCAGCGAGTTCGACCTCATCGAGGAGCACGCCGCCTACTGCCATGCGCTGGCCCAGGCCGTCAGCGATGGCCTGGCGCACGATGTGACGGCGCCGGGTGGCAAGGGAGACCACAAGGCCTCCGGCAAGGCTGCTCGCGGGCTGGCGGCGCGCGCCAAGGTCTGGGAGCGCCAGGCCGATCACCTGGTGATGCGGGCCAGGGACCAGGCCCAGCGTCAACGCCGTTGGCAGCCCTTCGCGAGGCTGCTCGAACTGTCCGACGACATCGCCGATGCACTTGAAGAGGCCGCGTTCCTGATGAGCCTGATTGCCGAAGACCACCGGCAAGGCTGGAATGCCGAAGTCCATCAGATCCTGTCCCGGCTGGCGCAGTCGGTGCTCTCGGCGACGCAGGAACACATCAAGGCCCTGGCGATTGCGCGCCGGCTCGGTGCCGGCAGCGATGCCGCCGACAGCGACGCGTTCCTCGCCGCATCGTGGAACGTGTTGCGTTCCGAGCGCGAATGCGACGAGCTTCTGCGCGCGGCCCGCCGCGCGATCCTGGCCTCGATCCGCGACGCCGCCGCCCTGATGCTGGCCAACGACCTCGCGATGGCGCTCGAACTGGCCTCCGATCGCCTGCTCGTGGCAGGCTATGCGCTGCGCGATGTCGCCTTCGACCAGGCCGGAGCCCGCGCATGAAAGCGCGCCCTGTTGACGTGATGCCGCAGTGGCCCGACTCTCTGTACCTGATCGGCTGCATGGCGCCTTCAGGCAACCCGCCCTCGGAGTACCAGCCGTCGGCCCGGACGATGGGCTTCAAGGCCTACAACCTGCTGCGCATGGCCGGGCTGGGACTGCCGGTGCCGCCAGCGTTTGCGATCGGCACGTCCTACTGCCGGGACGTTGCAACGCGCTCGAATGCAGCACAGCCCGCAATCTGGCGACCCGGCCTGCAGGCACTGGAGCGCGCCACCCATCTGCGCTTCGGCGATGCCAGGCTGCCCCTGCTGCTGTCGGTCCGTTCGGGCGCGCCGGTGTCGATGCCGGGCATGATGGAAACGCTGCTCAACATCGGGCTGTGCGATGCGACGCTGCCTGGTTTCCTACGCCAGACGGGCAACCCCCGGCTGGTGTGGGACACCTACCGTCGTCTGGTC
>JARXKP010000086.1:6198-12048 GCA_030271615.1 Pseudomonadota bacterium | reverse complement strand
GTGTTCGAGATCAACCGCAGCTTCCGCAACGAAGGCATCTCGGTTCGGCACAACCCCGAATTCACGATGATGGAGTTCTACGCGGCGTACTGGAACCACCACGACCTGATGGACTACACCGAGCAGGTGCTGCGCCACGCGGCGCGCGGCGCGACCGGCTCGGCCACGTTGACCTACGGCGGCAGGACCGTCGACCTCGATGCGCCCTTCACCCGGCTGACCGTGAGCGAGTCGCTGGTCGCGCACGCGGGCCTGACGCCGCAGGAGGCAGGCGATGCCACGGTGCTGCATGCCACGCTCAAGTCGCTCGGCGAAGAGCCTCCGGCGCACTGGAAACTGCCCGAGCTGCAGTTCGGCCTGTTCGAGGCGGTGGTCGAGGAGCAGCTCTGGGCGCCCACGTTCATCATCGACTACCCCGTCGAAGTGAGCCCGCTGGCGCGCGCATCGGATGCCAACCCGTTGATCACGGAACGCTTCGAGCTGTTCATCACCGGCCGCGAGTACGCCAACGGCTTCAGCGAGCTGAACGACGCCGAGGACCAGGCCGCGCGCTTCCAGGCGCAGGCCGCGAACAAGGACGCCGGCGACGAGGAGGCGATGTACTACGACGCCGACTTCATCCGCGCGCTCGAGTACGGCATGCCGCCGACCGGCGGCTGCGGCATCGGAATCGACCGGCTGATGATGCTGATCACCGACAGCCCGAGCATCCGCGACATCATCCTGTTCCCGTCATTGCGCAAAGAGGCCTGACCATGAACCAGCGGCTGTCGACTCTGAACGAAGTTGAAGCCGCGATCTGGGAAGAGCTGGAGCGCTCGGCGCGCGACCGCAGCCACCCCTGGCGCACCTGCGTGCTGGCCACGGCCGCTCCCGACAGCCACGACCAGGCGGGCGTCGACGCGCGCCTGGTCGTGCTGCGCGAAGCCGACGCCGCAACGAGGCGGCTGCTGATCTACACCGATTCACGCGCGCGCAAGGTCGCCCAGATGCGCGCGCACCCGGCGGCCACACTGGTCCTGTGGTCGACAACGATCGGCTGGCAGCTGCGCTGCAGCGTCAGGTGCGAAATCGAAGACAACGGGCTGACCGTGTCGTCGCGCTGGGCCAGGATCAAGCTGTCGCCGGGTGCACAGGACTACCTGTCGCCGCTGGCCCCCGGCACCGCCCTCGACGGCCAGACACCCGCGGCTGGACAGCGCGAGAACTTCGCCTTGATCATCGCCACCGTCACCCGAATCGACTGGATGGAACTCAACGCAGACGGGCACCGGCGCGCTGTGTTCGGCGACGGGCCGGCGCGTTGGGTGCAACCCTGAGGATGCGGGCGGGCCACCTCAGCGGTGCTTGAAGTCCGGCTTGCGCTTGTTGACGAACGCGTCCATGCCTTCCTTCTGGTCGTCGGTCGCGAACAGCGAATGGAACAGGCGGCGCTCGAACGAAATGCCCTCGGCGAGCGTGCCTTCATAGGCGCGGTTGACGCACTCCTTGGCCATCATCACGCTCGGGCCGCTGTATTCACAGATGCTTTTCGCGGCCTCCAGCACCACTGTCATCAGGTCGGCGGCGGGCACCACGCGGGACACCAGGCCACAGCGCTCGGCCTCGGCCGCATCCATCATGCGACCGGTCAGCACCAGGTCCATCGCCTTGGCCTTGCCGATCGCGCGCGGCAGGCGCTGCGTGCCACCGGCGCCGGGGATGATGCCCAGCTTGATCTCGGGCTGGCCGAACCGTGCAGTGTCGGCCGCGATGATGAAGTCGCACATCATCGCCAGCTCGCAGCCACCGCCCAGCGCGAAGCCGGCCACCGCGGCGATCACCGGCTTGCGGATGCCGCGGATCGACTCCCAGTTGCGCGTGATGAAGTCGCTCTTGTAGACGTCCATGTAGTTCAGCGCCGCCATCGCACCGATGTCCGCGCCGGCGGCAAACGCCTTTTCGCTGCCGGTGATCACGATGCAGCCGATGCCGTCGTCCGCGTCGAAGGCCTGCATTGCACGGCCCAGTTCGCTCATCAGGCCATCGTTCAGCGCGTTGAGCTGCTTCGGTAGGTTCAGCGTGATCAGACCGGTCTTCAGCGGGCCATCGCCCAGCGTGTCGATGAGGATGAATTCGTGAGTCATGGGGATCTCCAGGATCAGGGTTGATTCGACTGTAGCCAGCGATCAGGGAACAGCCATCTGCGGTCGGCGCTCGATCATCAGGTCGATGTAGGTGTCGGCATCCTGTTGAATGCGGATGCGCACCGGCAGGTAATGCAGGCTGGGCGCGAACCACGCCTGGGCCGCCAGTTCGTCGCCCTTGCGCGACTCGCGACGCGGCTGCAGCGGCACCGCTTCGATCGCGCCGAAGGGCGTGTACAGCACCTCGGATTCGCGCACGTCGTAGATCCAGCGGCTCATGCGCTTCGGCAGCGCCAGCGGGATTTCGATCGTCCCACCGGGCTTCAACAGCTCGGGATGGCGTGTGAACAGATAGGAGAGCTGCACGAACTGGCTCGCCGTGTCCTGCACGCCCGGCAAACGCTCGACGCGTTGACCGTTGTTCAGCACCACCGCATCGGCCTCCAGAGTGACATGGGCCCGCCGGTGGTCGCGGAACATGGCCTTGCTGTCCTCGTCGTAACGCTCCGGGTACAGCCCGGCATCGGTCAACTGACCTTCGCTGGTCATGCGGCGCGACAACAGCGGCGCGAACGACGGGCCCACGAGCACATCCAGATGCACCTGGTAGCGAGCACCGACACGCACCCAGTCGACGATCGCGCTGCCGTGCACCTCGCCGCGGTAGTTGCCGCTCAGCTCGTAGCTGATGCGGGTGGAGGGCGGCCAGGCGAACGTGTCGGTGCTGGCGGCCGAGGCGGCAGCTGCCGCCGCGAGACCCCGCGCGGTGTCGACGCTCGGCGGCGGCGGGGACAGCGTCGGCCCGATGACCGCAGACGACCCCTCGGCGAGGGTTGCCGCCGAAGCCGATGCGGCCGGCATCGCATCAGATGCCGCCGTGGCGGGCGCGCCGGCAACGGCGGGCTCCGCCTCCGGCGAAGGCGCCGAAGCAGCCGCCACCACCGGTGTCGCCTGCCGCGCGCGCCGCGGCGGGCGTACCGCTGCGGCCGGCTTGGCCACCGGAGCGACGACCGGCGGCGGCGCGGTCGGCTCCATCTCGCGTCCGTAGACGAGTTCGATGCGTGCCGGCAGCGCAGCGGCGACATCGAGATCAGCCATGCGCTGACCGATGTTGCGAACCACGCAGGCATGCATGCCGACGACCGCGGCGATCAGGGCAATGCGGCCCGCGATCCGCACACGGCCGACCGTCGGCCCGCGCCGGCTCGCCGGAGCTGCCGGCGACGGCGTGGGCGAGTCGGGTGTCAGCCGGCTGTCCATGCGGTGCGCAGGGCCAGCGCGTCGCGGGAGGCTTGCGCGTCGACGGCCAACACCACCGAGCCGGCGGCATCGGCAGGCTCGGGCACGTCGAGAGACAGTGTGAGCAAGCGCTGGTCACGCGACACCAGCAGCGTTGCCGCACGACCGGGCGACATCAGCCGCAGCGCGTCGTCGAGCCGACGCAGACGCCAATCGCCCAGCGCCAGCACCTCGTCGCCCGACGACAACCCGGCCCGCTCACCAGCGCCGCCGCGCAGCACGTGGGTCACCTTGATGCCGGTCAGCGCGCTTTCGCTGACGCGCACGCCCAGCCGCTGCGCGAGCGTGGGTGGCTGCGCTTGCCACTGAACGCCAAACTTCTTCAACAGCGTCGGCAGCGGCAGGTCGCCGGTGCCGTGCACCCACTCGCTCAGTTGTTGAGCCAGCATGTCGGCGCGCGCCGGGCCGGCCACCTCGCGCAGCACCTCGACGATGTCGGACTCGGCGATCGCCCCCCCCGCGCTGCGTGCCCACAGGCGCCGCATCACGTCGTCGAGCGTGCCCTTGCGCCGCGACGCCGTCGACCGCAGGCTCAGGTCGAGCGCCAGCGCGACCAGCGAGCCCTTGGTGTAGTAGCTGATCGTCGCGTTCGGCGTGTTCTCGTCCGTGCGGTAGTACTTGACCCAGGCATCGAAGCTCGCCTGCGCCACGCTCTGCACCTGGCGACCCGGCATCCCGAGCACGTTGCCGAGGGTCTTGCCGATCCCCTTCAGGAAACGCGCTTCGTCGATCAGGCCCGAGCGCAACAGGAACAGGTCGTCGTAGTACGAGGTGAAGCCCTCGAAGAACCACAGCAGCTCGGTGTAGTTCTCGCGCGTGTAGTCGTACGGCGCGAAGTCGCGCGGCTTGAGGCGCTTGACGTTCCAGGTGTGGAAATACTCGTGGCTGATCAGGCCGAGCAGCGTCACGTAGCCATCGGTCAACGCCTCGGGCGTGGCGCCCTTGACCACCCCACGCGGCAGGTCGCGGCGCGACGCGATCAACGCCGTGCTGGCACGGTGCTCGAGCCCGCCGTAACCATCGTCCACCGCGTTCAGCAGGAACACATAGCGCTCGAACGGCACATCGGCGCGCTTCGGCGCCTCGCCGTGCCAGAACGCGATCTCGGCGTCGCAGATGCGGCGGGTGTCGGCCAGCAGACGCTCGCCGTCGAAGTCAGGCAGCGCGCCGGTGACGACCAGTTCGTGCGGCACGCCGTGCGCGGTGAAGCGGCCGCGCCAGAACGCGCCCAGCTCGAACGGATGGTCCACCAGTTCGTCGTAATCGGACGCCTCGAACACGGACGCCGCTCGAGCGGCCATCGACGTCGCGACCTGCCAGCTGCGCGGCAGCGAGCGCAACTCGATGCGGTGCGGCTCGGCCTCGCGACCCTCGACCCGCAGGCACAGGCTGGTGCCGTTGAAGAAACCGCGCTGCGCATCCAGAAACGCCGCACGCACCGAGGTGTCGAAGGCGTAGACCAGGTAGGTGACGACCAGCGCCGCGCGTCCGCGGCACTCGGCCTGCCAGGTCGCCTTGTCGACCTGTGTCAGGGTCACCGCGCGGCTGCCCTGCTTCGCTTCGAGTGCGCTCAGGTGGCGCGCGAACTCGCGCACGAGGTAGCTGCCGGGAATCCACACCGGCAGGCTCAGGCGCTGCGCCACGGCGGGCGCCGGGATGCTCAGCGTGACGCGATACAGGTGCGCTTGCGCGTTGTGGACATCGATGCGGTAGGAAATCATGGGCGAGGTCGAAAGGCCCGCGCAGCAGAGAGATTCAAGACCTCAACTGCCGGCAGCGCCGATGAAGCAACCGAGGCTGGCGACCACGGTCAGACGAAAGCGCAAGGTCAGCCACGCTCCTGCGGCATGCAGCGGATAGATCCTGCGGTCGACGACGTAGCACACCACCAGCATCACGCCGTGCACCACCAGCCCGGCGTAGGGTGGCATCACCACCGCGACCCAGGCCACCAGCGAGGGCACCACGCCCCAGACGAAACGCGACGGGTCGGCAGGCTGCGCGCGAAAGCCGAGACCCCAGTGGATGCCGCCGAGAAACGAGACGATCACGCCGGCATACGCCGACAGCGCCGCAGCAACATACGGATGCGCATCGGGCCGCACGAACCACAGCAGCGCGGCCCCCAGCACGAAGGGCAGCAGGCCGGCGTAGCCCAGCCGCAAGGTGGCCGCGTCGGGTTGATTCGTCGACGCGGGCGTCTCTGCCAACACACTCCGACCGCTCAAAGAATCTCTCCGTTCAGCTGCGCCTGCAACGATTTGGATTGTCTCTTGACCGCTTCATAGAACACGTTGAACGAGCGGCAGACCACCTCGGGATTCGGCAGCAATCGCGGCGCAGGACGCAGCGCCGCGAGCGTGCCCAGCACGGCGTCGTAGCCGGGCATCGGCGCGCGGTGGGCGAACACCTCGTCGCGCCCCGG
>JARXKP010000086.1:0-6098 GCA_030271615.1 Pseudomonadota bacterium | reverse complement strand
CCCGAGCCCACTTCGCGCTCGCTCATCGACCACGGCGTGACCAGCTCGATCTCGCGTCGCTGCGGCAGCAACGAGGCGATCAGCGGCTTCGTGCATTCGGTCACCCAGGCCGCCTGGGGTGCCGCCCACAGCGCGGGTTCGACCACGCCGGCGTGCACGCCGGCTTCAGCTCCCACGTCGCCCTCGTGGCGCGCGATGCGATCCAGCACCTCGTAGTCCTGATCGATCACCGTGCCCTTGCCGAGCCACGCCTGGAGGCCCGGGCCCGGCGCGTACTTCGCCACGTTGTCGGCGTTGAACAGATAAGGTTTGCTGGAGAAGGTGGCTGCCACCCATTGCCAGCTCAGGTGGTTGCTCGGCACATCGCCGTCGAGCAGATGACCGTACATCCAGTCGGCACCGGCACGCCAATGCACCTTGCGCAGGTGCACCGCGTAGCTGGCCAGCCACATGCGCGCATGGTTGTGCAGGTAGCCGGTGGTGTAGAGCTGGCGCACCGCCGCATCGATCGTCGGCACGCCGGTGCGGCCCTCGCGCAGATCGGCCGGCACCGTGGACGCGTACGTGCCGGACCACACGGCCTCCGGGCGCATGCCGGTCAGCACCTGCTCGTCACAGCGGCTCCAGACATGGTGGAAGAACTCGCGCCACGCAAACTCGAACATCAGCTTGTCGTCGTAGCTGAGCCGGTGCTTCTGCAGCACGCGAGCGACCGCCGAACGCATGCCGATCACGCCATGGGTCAGGTACGGCGACAAGCCGGTGACGGCGCCGTCGAGCGCATTGCGGGTGCGGGCGTATTCGCCCGGGTGCACCGCATCAAGCCGACGCAGCACCTCGGCGTACGTCGGCTCGAACGCGAAGAAGTCTTGCAGCAGCGGAATCAACCCGGCTTCTTCGCGGAGGCCAGCAGCTGTTTTTCGAGCTGGTCGATCTTCATCACGCCGGGCACCCGCTTGCCGTCCTCGAACACCAGCGCGGGCGTGCCGTTGACCTTGTGCTTGCGACCGAGCGCGGTGTTGCGCTGCAGCGCCGACGAGTCGCAGTCACCCATCATCCGCGGCGGCGCCGCACCGTCGACCATCCAGTCGATCCAGGTCTTGGCCCGGTCTTTCGCGCACCAGATGTTGCGCGACTTCTCGGGCGAATCGCCGCCGAGGATCGGGAACAGGAAGGTGTAGATCGTCACGTCCTTGATCTGACGGACGTCGCGCTCGAACTTCTTGCAGTAGCCGCAGTTCGGATCGGCGAACACGGCCAGCTTGCGGCTGCCGTCGCCCTGCTTCCAGACGATCGCGTCCTTCAGCGGCAGGCTCGAGAAGTCGATCGCCGTGAGCTTGGAGATGCGCTCTTCGGTCAGGTTGGCGCGGGTCTTGGTGTCGAGCAACTGGCCTTCGAGCAGGTAGTTTCCGTTCTCGTCGGTGTAATAGATGTCGGTGCCGATGCGCACCTCGAACAGCCCGGCAATAGGTGACTTCGTCACTTCGTCGACCTTGCCGAGGTCGGTGAGCCGCTCGCCCAGCACCTTGCGGATCTCGGTCTCACCGGCGTGTGCGGTGCCAACGAGGCCCGACACCGCCAGCAGGGCCGCAGCGACGATCGTCGCGCGAGACGACATTCGAAAGGATGACAAGCGAGGAACCATGGTCGTGGACTTTCGGGTAATCGAATCAGGTGAAACGGAACGGGGGGGCGTCGATCACGAATCCAGCGCCCGGGCGGTGAGCCAGCGCTTGATCGGTGTCAGCCGGTTGACCAGACTCAGCCCGCGGTTGCGGAGTTCCCGCACGACGGGCGCCGGGTGGGCAAAAAGCTGCATCAGCCCGTCGGTGATCTCGATCATCGCTCGGGTCGGTGACAACCGCTGCCGTGCATAGCGGCGCAGCAGCCTGTCGTCGCCCAGGTCGCGCCACGGCTCGCGCGCGGCGAGCACCTCGGTCAACGCGGCCACATCGGCCAGACCCAGATTCAGGCCCTGGCCCGCCAGCGGATGCACGACATGCGCCGCATCACCGACCAGCACCCAGCCCGGCCCGCACCAGACGCTGGCTTGCGCGCGCAGCAGAGGCCAGGCAGCGCGCTCGCCGCTCAGATGCAGCTCACCCGCCTCGCCGCCGGTGGCCTGCATCAGGGCGTCGGCGAACGCGGTGGCATCCATCGCGAGCAGCACGTCGGCGCGCGCATCGGGCACCGACCAGACGAGGGCGTACGAAGAACCGGGCTGCGGCGAATCGAAAGGCAGCAGCGCCAGCACATCGGGCGAGCGGAACCACTGGCGCGCGGTACCGGCATGGGGCTTCGAGCTGGTCAGCCGCGCCGCGATCGCGCGATGGCCGTACGGACGCCGGTCGAGAGGCACGCGATGCGCCTCTCGGGTGGTCGATCCCTTGCCTTCGCAGATGGCGGTCAGCTCGGCCTGCGCCGCGTCAGGCGGACCCGCATTCGCCGTCGCGTTGAGCACGGTCACATGCGGCGAAAACCGCACGGCCGAGGCCAGTTCGCGTTCGAGTACCGCCGCATCGACGATCCACGCCAGCTCGCCGACGCGCTGCTCCCACGATGAAAATTCGAGCGCCGCCCCCGGCGCATCGCCGTGAACCCGCATTTCGTGCACCGGCGTGGCCGCATTCGGTGGCAGCGCGTCCCACACCTTCAACCCGCGCAACAGCCCGACCGACGCGGCGTTGAGCGCGAACGCCCGCACGTCGGGGCCGCGCGGTTCGGCCGTCTTCGGCGCGGCCTCGGGCACCAGCGCCACGCGCAAGCCGATGCGTGCCAGCGACAAGGCCAGCGCGTGGCCGACCAGACCCGCTCCTCGCACCTGCACGTCATAGGGTTTCATCGAGAGAGATTGTAGGGAGCCGTCTCTGGCGCACTGAGCGAGGACAGGCACAATCCGCCGTTTTCGGGGGCTTTGCCGTGTCGATGTGGATTCGCCGTGTGGCACTCGGGATCTTGGGGCTGTTGCTGGTGCTGGCAGCGGTCGTCACCTGGCTGGTCATGGGCTTCGATGCCAACCGGTACAAGGGTGTTGCCGTCGAGTGGATGAAGACCCACCACGACCGCACGCTGACGATCAACGGCCCGATCGGTCTGTCTCTGTTTCCGCGCCTGCAGGTCACCCTGGCCGACGTCTCCCTGAGCGAAGCCGGCCGACCTGACGAATTCGCCGCACTCGAACGCGCCGAGCTGGCCGTCGACGTGGTGCCGCTGCTCAGCCGCGAGCTGGTGATCGGCCGCATCGCGGCGCGCGGAGTGCGCGCCAACTACCTGCAAAACGCCCAGGGTGTGCGCAACATCGACGACCTGCTGAATCCCAAAGTGCCTTCGGACACGGTCGGCAACGGCAGCAAGAAGCCGCCGCGGCTCGACATCAACAGCATCGACCTCGAAAACCTGCGCCTGCACATCCAGGACGATGTGGTCGGCGTGAACGGCGACCTGATGGTGAAGTCGCTGACCACCGGCCGCCTGCGCAGCCAGACCGAGGCGCCGGTCGAGCTGGCCTTGCAGGTCGACCTGAAGACGCCCGCCGTCCAGGGCGAATTGAGCGGGGACACGCACCTGACGCTCGACCTGGACACCGGCTCGGCCAAGCTGCGTGACATGAACCTGGCGTTCAAGGGCGACGCCCTGAACGCCAGCGCGATTCGCGCCACCTTGAAGGGCAGCGCAAGCTGGGACGGCGCCACCTCGGCCATCGAAGCGCAGGCGGTGCAGCTGAACGCGGCGGCCACCGCGGGCGCTCTGAAGATAGACAGCAGCACGCTGGGCATCGCCCGCTTCACCTACAACCCGGCGGCCAAGGACATCGGCCTGACCCAGCTGAAATTCGAGATGAAAGGCACGCAGGACACGCAGGCGCTGTCCTTCGCGCTCGACTGGCCCGAACTGGCCGCCACCGGTGACCAGCTCAAGGGCAGCGCGTTCAGCGGGTGTTTGCAGCGCGGCGGTGCGGCGCCGCTCGACGTGAGCTTCAAGAGTGCAGCCCCGACCGGCAGTTTCGACACGCTGCGCCTGCCCGGCGTCGAGGCCACGCTGGCCAGCGGCGGCGCGCAGCGCAAGGTCAACGGCACCGTGAAGGCGAACCTGGTGCTCAGGCCGGCCCAGGCGGCGGGAGCGGGCAAGAACGCCGCCGCCACGCCAGCCTCGGTCGCGCTCGACGCGCTGACGCTGCAGGGCCTGATCGAGAACCCGGGCTTGCAGCCGCTCAAGGTCAGCGCCCGAGGTGCGGCGACGGCCTCGTCGCAGCGCGCGAGCTGGAACCTGGCCGGCGACCTGAACGGCAGCGTCTTCAACACCGACGGACAGGCGCTGCTGGGCGGCGCCGTGCCGAAGCTCACCGTGAAAGCCCGCTTCGACACGCTGGACCTGAACCGCCTGCTGGCCGATGCCCCGCCACCGACTCCGATCACGGCGACGGCACCCGCCGCCAAGACCATCGACACGCCAGTCGACCTGAGCGCGCTGCGCAGCATCGACGGCCAGTTCAGCCTGCAGGCCGGAACCTTCGCGGTCCAGCGCTACCGGGTGTCGGGCGCGCGTATCGAGGCCGCGATCAACCATGGGCTGCTGCGCGTGTCGACCTTGCAGGGCAAGGTCTGGGGCGGCAGCGTCGATGCTTCGGCGCTGGCCGACGCATCGAGCGGCCGGGTCGGCATCAAGGGGGCGGCCAACGGCATCGACATCAACGCCGCGCTGAAGGACGTCGCCGCCAAGGACTGGATGGACGGCACCGGGCGCGTGACGATGGACATCGAAGCCACCGGCCGCAGCGTCAACGAGATGAAATCCGCGCTGCAGGGCCAACTCGCGCTGCAGCTGCGCGACGGCGCGATCAAGGGCATCAACCTCGCGAAAAGTCTGCGCCAGGCCAAGGCGGCCATCGGCCTGCGGCAAGACGCCGTGCAGAAGGCCAACGAGTCCGAGAAGACCGATTTCAGCGAACTGGGCGTGAGCTTCCAGATCGCGGGCGGCGTCGCGCGCAGCAAGGACCTCGACGTGAAGAGTCCGTTCCTGCGCCTGGGCGGCGAAGGCGCTGTCGACATCGGCAAGGGTCGCATCGATTACCTGGCACGCGCCACTGTCACCGGCACCTCGAAGGGCCAGGACGGCGCCGATCTGGCCGCGCTGAAAGGCCTGCAGGTGCCGGTTCGATTGAACGGCCCGTTCGAGGCGCTCGACTGGAAGATCGAGTGGTCGTCGGTGATCGCCGGCGCCGTGACGCAGCAGTTGAAAAACGACGTGCGCGACCGGCTGGAAGAGAAGCTCGGCCTGAAGCCGGCCGAGCCCGGCGCATCTGCTCCGAAAGCCAAACCCAAGGACGCCTTGAAAGGCCTGCTGAAAGGGTTGCTGAAATGAGCAGCACCGCATCCTCCGATGTCGAAGTGCGGCTGGCCGCGCTGTACGTGCACCCGATCAAGAGCTGCGGCGGCCTCGCGCCCGACGACGCACTGCTGATCGAGACCGGCCTCGAATTCGACCGCGCGTGGATGGTGGTCGACGCTCAAGACAAATTCGTCACGCAGCGCCAGGTGCCGCGCATGGCGCTGATCCAGCCGACGCTGAAGGCACTCGACATGGTGTTGCGCGCACCCGGCATGCTGGCGCTGCACCTGCCGCTGGGCGAGGTCGGCGCGGCAGTGCGCGTCACGTTGTGGAACGACGAGGTCGCGGCATTCGACATGGGCGACGCAGCCGCGCAGTGGTTCAGCGACTTCCTCGGCCGGCCGCTGCGCCTGGTGCGCTTCGACCCCGACCAGAAGCGGCTCGCCAGTGCGCAATGGACCGGGCCGATCGCAGCCGAAGCGGCGTTCTCCGACGAATACCCGTTGCTGATCACCTCGCAGGCCAGCCTCGACGAATTGAACCGCCGGCTTGTCGCGGGTGGCGTGTCGCCGGTGACGATGCAGCGCTTCAGGCCGAACCTGGTGCTCGACGGCCTCGACGCGCACGGCGAAGACCACCTCGACGAGGTCTGTTTCGACACGCCCGAAGGCCCGGTGCGGCTGAAGCTGGTCAAGCCCTGTTCGCGCTGCAGCATTCCCGATGTCGACCCACTGACCGCCGAGACCGGCCACGCGGTGGGCGATGCGCTG
>JARXKP010000085.1:7686-12090 GCA_030271615.1 Pseudomonadota bacterium | reverse complement strand
ACTAGAACCCGATGCGCGCCGCGCGGCTGGTGAAGAAGACGCCGCTCGGCGAGTCGATGTCGAGCGTGGCCAGGGTCTCGAAGTGCTGCGTGTCGATCACCGACACGCGGTTGGCGTCGCGAGAGCTGATCCACACCGCTTCGCCGCGCGGCGTGAACTCCATGTGCAGGACGGCCTTGCCCGGCTCCAGCGTGCGCACGATGCGGTTCGATAGGGTGTCGATGACCTGCACGCGGTCGTAGTCGGGCACCGCGAAGTTGACCCAGACCTGGCGCGCGTCCGGTCGCGCGATCACGAACACCGGTTGACCGGCGACGGCTATGCGATCGACTTCCTGCCACGTCGCGGTATCGACCACGAGCACCTCGTGCCGGCCGATGGCGGGCAGGTACGCGAGACGCCCGGCCACCGCCCAGCCGCGCAGGTGGGGCATCTTGTAGACCGGCAGCGGCTGCTCGCCCCGGCCGTAGCCGGCGAGGATGCGCCGCGCCCGAGGCGCTTCGTCCCACAGATCGACGAGTGCCAGCCCGTCTTCGCCAAACAGACCGGCGATGTAGTGCCGGCCGTCGGGGGTGACGAGCGCGTCATAGGGCTGGTGGCCGATGCCTTCGATCTTCGTCAGCGCGGGGTGCGCGCGATCGGAGAGATCGGCGATCCAGATCGCATCGGCATCGAACAGGGAAAAGATGAAGCGCTGCCCCGGTAGGTCGGCCAGGCCGACCACGCGAGACAGTCTGCCCTGACCGACATCGGCCGGGATGTCCGCCACCAGTGTCAGGGTTCGCGCATCGAACACCTTGATGCCCCCCGGTGCGTAGTTCTGCGCTGCGACCAGTGTGCCGTCCTGCGAGATCGCACCGCCGATCGAGTTGCCGGCCTGCTGGATGCGCGCCTCGACGCGTCTTGTCAGCAGATTGACCGCGCTGAGAGCGCCATCGCGGCCGAACACGTAGGCGGTGGCACCGTCGCGCGAGAACACGACCGACGCATGCGACAGATCGCCCAGACCGGACACTTCGCCCAGCAGCGTGCGCGAGCTGGTGTTCACGATGGCCAGCGTGCCGCGCGCGCGTTCGACCACCACGCCGAGATCCCCGGTGCCGACGGGGGCGATCGCCGGCGTTGTGGTGCAGCCGCCGAGCAGCGAGAACGGTGCAGCGCCGAGTGCGGCCAGCAGGCCACGCCGCCTCATGGAACGCTCCTGCGTTCTTCCGGAAAGCCGGCGGCGAGCTGCTCGGCGATCCATTGCGCTTCGCCTTCGTTGAGCATCGCGCGCCAGCCCGGCATGGGGGTGCCCGGTCGTCCGTGCAGGACGGTGGCCGCCAACGCCGACGGCGGCTTGTCGACCAGTGCCTCACGGGTCAATGCCGGACCGAGACCGCCCGTGAGACGCATGCCGTGGCAGGAGCCGCAGTCCTGCCGAACCATGCGAACCAGCTCGGCCTGGCGGGGCGGCGGAATGGACTGCGCCGCCGCGCACTGGGTCACCAGCAACGTGACCAGCAGCGACGCGGCGCGCACTCCCGACTCCGTGTGCGTCAGAACATCACGACTTGAGGATCAGCTCGACCGCCGCCTTCAGGTCGGTGTCGCTGATCTTGTCGACGCCGTTCGGTGCCATCGGCACTGGGCCGAAGGTGCCTGAGCCGCCCTTGCGAACCTTCTCCATCAGCTTGGCCGTCACGTCCTGGCCCTTGTACTTGGTGGCGATGTCCTTGAACGCCGGACCGACGATCTTCTTGTCCTTTGCATGGCAGGCAAAGCAGCCGGCCTTGGTCATGGCTTCCTCGGTGTCGGCCCAGGCACCGGAAGATGCCAGCGCCAGAACAGCCGCGATGACGATCGATGGGGTTGTCTTCAGGGTCATGATGGCTCCTTCAGTAGACGTCGTGCTGGGTGTTGTAGACATTGAAATGTCCGGTTGGCGTGATGAGGCGCGGATCCTTGATCACGGTCTTGAGCTTGAGGGTCTTGTCGTCCACGACGACCAGCGCGCTCTGCTTGTTCTTGGCCGACCAGACCGAGAACCACACCTCGTCGCCAGCCTTGTTGAACTCGGGCTGCACGACGCGCTTGGCACCGTCGTCGTTGAGGCCGGCCCACTCAGCGATCGGCAGCACCGTGTAGCCCTTGTCGAGATTGTTGATGTCGTACACCGCCACCGATTGAGAGATCTTCGACTCGGGATTCAGCGGCGAGTCGGAGTACAGGTGCTTGCTGTTCGGATGGCTCTTGATGAACAGCGCCCCGCCACCCTGGCCCTTCAGCTCGGCGACCTTCTTGAAGGCATATTCCTTGTGGCCCTTCGGGTCGGTGCCGATCAGCGAGATCGTGTCATCGCCCAGGTGGCCGGTGGACCAGACGGGGCCGAACTTCGGGTGGATGAAATTGGCACCACGACCCGGGTGCGGGATCTTGCCCACATCGACCAGCGCGGCCAGCTTGTCATCCTTGGTGTCGATGACCGAGACCTTGTTGCTCTGGTTGGCCGCGACCATGAAGTAGCGCTTGGTCGAATCCATGCCGCCGTCGTGAAGGAACGGGGCCGAGCCGATCTCGGTGACCTTCAGCGCGTCGAGGTTGGAGTAGTCCACCATCAGCGTCTTGCCGGTCTCCTTGACGTTGACCACGAACTCGGGCTTGAAGTGCGAGGCCACGATCGAGGCGACGCGTGGCTCCGGGTGGTACTCCTGCGTGCCCACCACCATGCCGCGGGTGCTGACGACCTTCAGCGGCTCGAGCGTGTCGCCCTTCATGATCACGTACTGCGGCGGCCAGTAGGCACCGGCGATCGCCAGCTTGTCGGTGAAGTCGCCTTCCTTGCCCTTGTACTTGCTGGTCTCGACCGAGCGCGCTTCGAGGCCGATGCGCACCTCGGCCACGTTGTCGGGAATGGGCATCCACAGGTCGATCATGTTGATCTTGGCGTCGCGCCCGATCACGAACAGGTAGCGTCCCGAGGCCGAGGTGCGCGAGATGTGCACCGCGTAGCCGGTCTTGACGATGTTGATGATCTTCTTGGTGTCACCGTCGATCAGCGCCACCTCGCCGGTGTCGCGCAGCGTGGTCGAGAAGATGTTCTCGATGTTGAAGTCGTTCATCTTCTTCGTCGGGCGCTGTGCCGGCGGGATGATGACCTTCCAGGTCGACTTGATCTGCGCCATGCCGAACTCCGGCGGCACCGGCGGATCCTGTTGCACGTAGCGGGCCATCACGTCGACGGTCTTCTCGTCCAGTTCACCGGAGGTCAACCAGTTGGGCATGCCCGCGGCCGAGCCGTAGGCAATGAAGACCTTCAGGTAGTCGGTGCCCTTGCCGATGGTGATGTCGGGCGTCAGCGGCTTGCCGGTGGCACCCTTGCGCAGCACGCCATGGCAGCCGGCGCATCGCTCGAAATAGGTCTTGCGGCCCAGGTCGAACTCGGCCTGCGTCATCGAAGGCGCTTTCGGGTTCGCGCTCTGGTACATCGGCTCGTTGACCAGTGGCGATGAGCCCGCCTGGTAGTTGGCCTCTGGCTGGGTCGCGTGCTTCTGCTCCTGTGCGTGGGCAGCAAAGGCGAACGCCGCGATGAGCGTGGCGGCGATCGGCGTGAATCGGATGGACTTCATGGGGGCACTCCGTGAGGTTGTTGTTCGTACCTCGCAAGGCAGGCCGCACCCGGTCGAAGACGCTGGCGGACGGTTGTTCATTGCAGGCGTTCACATCGTCCACCGTGGCCTGAGCAACGTCCTTGAACTGGTTCAAGGACGTGAGCGACGCGGTGTTTTCAAAATCGACGCATGCCCCACACGGTGTTCTTGGAGTGCGCGAGATGACCTTGTTGAACGAACCGCTGAACTTCGCCGATGGCGTGCGAGTGGCCAAGGTCACGCTGGTCGGCGCCGGTCCTGGTGACCCCGAGCTCCTGACCCTGAAGGCCGCCAAGGCGCTTCGCGCCGCGTCACTGGTGATGTACGACCATCTGGTCGGCAAGGAGGTACTCGATCTGGTGCCGCGCTGCGCCGACCGCATCTACGTTGGAAAGGAGTCAGGGCACCATACGCTGACACAGGACGGCATCATCGAGCTGATGGTGCGCCTCGCGCGCAGCGGCCGCCCGGTGCTGCGACTCAAGGGGGGTGATCCGTACATCTTCGGCCGCGGCGGCGAGGAAGTGCAGGCGCTGGCGGCCCACGGCATCCCGTTCGAGGTGATCCCGGGCATCAGCGCGGCGCAGGGCGCGGCGGCCTGCGCCGGCATACCGTTGACACATCGCGACCATGCCGGTGCGCTGGTGTTCGTCACCGGCCACCTGCGCTCACAGGGCGACGAGCGTGTGGTGGATCTCGACTGGCCCATGCTGGCACGGCCTGGCCAGACGGTCGTGATCTACATGGGTGTGGGGACGTTGCCGGTGATCTGCGC
>JARXKP010000085.1:0-7586 GCA_030271615.1 Pseudomonadota bacterium | reverse complement strand
AGCCCGCCCGCCACCAGCCAGGCCAGGCTCTGCCCCGGCAGGCGTTCGAGCAGGGGCGCAGCGGCGATCACGGCCACCCAGCCCATGCCGACGTACAGCCCGGTCGACCACAGCGGGTGGCGCAGCCGGTTGAACAGCTTGGCCGACACGCCGAATGCGGCCGCACTCCAGACGATGCCGAACAGGGTCCAGCCCCAGGTCCCCCGAAGCACGCCCAGCAGGTAGGGCATGTAGCTCCCCGCGATGAACAGGTAGATCGCCGCATGGTCCATGCGGTTGAACCAGTGTTTGGCCGATCCCGGCGGCAGCGCGTGGTACAGCGTGGAGACCAGGTACAGCACGATCATGGTGGCCGAGAAAAGGCTCGCCCCGACCACCGCCGCCGCACCGCCATGTGCCATAGCGTGGGTCACCAGCACCGGCAGTGACGCGACCGCCAACAGAAAGCCCGCGCCATGACTGATGGCGTTGGCCACCTCTTCGCCCAGGCTCTGGGCGCGCTTGACAGATGCGTTCATGTGCTCGGGCCCTTGCGTCGGTACTGCCGCATTCGCTGCCCTGCACCGGTGGTTTGTTCGCCCCGTCGGGCGCAGGGCTGGCCGATCGCGATGCAGTGCACCGACGGGCGACCGGACGATGCGCGGATCAAGTCGGCACACGCGCTCAACGGGATCGGCGGCGCACTGGCGGCGTGGCCGGCACAGGCCACAGCGGGCCGATCGCATCCAGCGTGTTCTTCAGCACCAGACCCAGTTCCGTGTCGCCTTCCATCACCAGTGCGCGCTCGAAGAACAAGCGGTCAGGGTCGTCCTCGCCCCTCAGCAGGCGCAGGTAGCTCGAGACGGGCGCGACGATGCGCAGTTCGGGTTCGCCCACGTCACGGGCCGGTGCGAATCCCGTCGGTGTGAGCCGCAACCGCACGCGCACACCCAGATCGCTGATTCGAAGCTCGACGCAGCGCCCGGCCAGGGCCTGGCGCGCATCGGTGGGCAAACGCTGCAGCAACACACGGTCCAGCACCTGCGACAGCACGAAAGAAGGCGGAGCGACTGGCAGGCGCTCGACCCAGCTGCACACACGCCGATGCGCCGGGGCGAGCCAGACCGGCAGTCCAGCGGGTACCGTTCGATGATTGCCGGCCATGTTCATGCGTCGCTCCAGTTCATGCCCGGCAATCGCCGGGCGTAGCCATTGCTGAGCGGACCGGGAACGCCTGACTCGATCCAGCGCGAACTGCGTCCCGCCTCCGAGGCGCCGGCATTCATGACCGATTCGAAATCCTCCAGCACCTGGGCAAAGCCGCGCGAACAAGGTGACAGCCGCAGCCGCGACACGCCCGCTGCGCGCAGCGCCGTCGCGTCGCCCAGCAGCGATTGCGCGGTGGCCGATTGGGTCTGTGTGCCGTTGATCACCAGGAAGGGCTGATCCTCGGTCGATGACAGCAGCAGACCATCCTCGTCCGCCAGGCAGCGAAACCCGCAGTCGTCCTTGGGCACATGGTGGTGGCGTGCGGTGAAGCAACGCGCCGAGAACGCCAGCGGCAGTCGGCCGAACGCCCAGGCCTCTGTGGCGATGGGCGTCCCGTCGGGCTTGCGCACCGGATCGCGCGGCGGGTTGATCAGTGCCAGCGCATCCAGCGCCAACTCGACCGGTGCCACCCAGTGTCGAACCCCCAGGTCGGCATGCTCCTTCAGCGCCTGACGGCTGTAGATGTTCAGGTGGGGTCCCAGCACCAGCGGCACACGACCTGCCAGCAACTGCAGCGCGGAGGCATCGCCCGCCTCGACCGCGAACTCCTGCTGCTCGGCCTGGCGCTCGAGCAGGCGCAGGTCGGCTTCGGTCTCGATCAAGGTCTGTGCGACCAGCACCACCTCCTTGCCTGCGGTGGCCAGTTCCCGGCCCAGCGACAGCCAGTCCTCCAGCCGCAGCTCACGACGCCGTGCGCAAACCGCTTCACCGATCACCACGGTATCGGCCGGGCTGTCGGCCACCTCGGCGTAGAACCGCATCAAGGCTTCACGTGCCCAGTGGTAGAGCACCGGCCCGACGGTCAGTGCCAGCCTGGGGGGTGAGGCAGCAATCGCTGTGGTGTGTGGCATTCGTGGTGTCCAGTCGGCGGTCAGCGCCATGGCCGGTTGTAGGCGCCCAAGGTGTGCTGTTGACCTTCGGCGTGCCGGGCCAGCATGGCGGTCCAGTCGGGCTGCACGGCATAGCGCCCGGGAGACGCCACGGCGTGGTCGATCGCAGCGCGCCAGACTCGGGTCACCTGCGCCACATAGGCCGCGCTGCGCTGCCGCCCCTCGATCTTGATCGCCTTGACACCGAGGGCGATCAAGTCGGGCAGGATGGCCAGCGTGTTCAGGCTGGTCGGCTCCTCGATCGCGTAGTCGCGTTGGCCTTCGACGCTGAAACGGCCCTTGCACAGGGTTGGGTAGCCACGCGGTTCGTCGGGTGCATATCGGTCGATCAGCACGCCGCCCAGGCGCGCTTCGACGCCCTCGGGGCCGTCCCGCCAGCGCACTGCGGACGGCGGAGAACACACCCCGGCGTTGTTCGGCGACTGCCCGGTGGCATAGGAGGACAGGGCGCAGCGGCCCTCGACCATCACGCACAGGCTGCCGAAACCGAAAACCTCGATGTCGACATCGGTGTGCCGGATCACCTGGCCCACCTGCTGCAGGGTCAGGACACGAGGCAGGACGGCGCGCTGTATGCCGTAGCGCTGGCGATAGAAGTCGATCGCGGCGTGGCTGGTCGCGGAAGCTTGCACCGACAGATGCAGGCGCAGCCCGGGGTGGTGGTCACGGCAGTGCGCCATGACCGCCGTGTCCGCGACGATCAATGCATCCGCACCCAGCGCAACTGCCGTGTCCGTCGCCCGTTGCCAGGGGCCGGGGTCGCGCGCATCGGCAAAGGTGTTGAGCGCCATCAGCACCTTGGCACCGCGCGCATGGGCATATTCCACCCCGTCGCGAACCTGGGTGTCGTCCAGGTTCAGCCCGGCGAAATTGCGAGCGTTCGTGGCGTCCTTCAGACCGAGGTAGACCGCGTCGGCGCCGGCGTCCACCGCGGCCTGGAGCGCGCGCAGGGAACCCGCCGGGCAGACCAGTTCAGGCGCAACGGTGAGTTTGTTCATCAGGTCCTTCCATGATCAGTTCACGGGCGATCGACTGTTGCGGCTCCCGAAGCCTGAACGACGTCATAGATCAAGGTTCCGGGCGTTTTGAGCGAACCACAATGTCGCAACGGGTTGCGAACATGGTTTTGTCCTGAATCAAGGGTTCTGTCACCAGACAAACACGTGCTTCAAGGTCAGGCGCGGGGGTCGTGCGCGCTAGGGGGGCGGGATGAAGTAGGTCGACTTCTCGTGTGCTGTCCGGACCTGGCCCTCTTGCGTGGTCGTGATCTCGAAGACGATCGGGTTCGCCTGGCCGCGGTGGCCGTCCGCGGCCTCGGGCGCGAGCGCCACGCGCAGCGCGAGTGAGCCGATGCGGGTGCCTTCGATGTCGATCTCGTCGGGCGTGACGATCTTGAGGCCGGGCAAACCACTCACGCTGACCCGATACCGTCCGGACTGTTCGGTGCCATTCGCGATCTGCAGCCGGTAGACGTTCTCGATGACACCGTCCTCCACCACGCGCGCAAGGGTGCCCCTGTCCTTGATGACGTTGACCCTGAGTCCGCTGCGCATCGAGAGACTCACCACGAAGAGGACGCTGACACTCAGCAGCACAAGGCCGTAGACCAGCACCCGTGGACGCAGCGCACGGCGCAGCATCTGGGCGCGTGACCAGCCCTTGGTGACACCGTTCTCGGTCGAGTAGCGGATCAGGCCGGTCGGGTAGCCCATCTTGCCCATCACATCGTCGCAGACGTCGATGCATGCGGCGCAGCCAATGCATTCGTTCTGAAGTCCATTGCGGATGTCGATGCCCGTGGGGCAGACCTGCACGCACAAGGTGCAGTCGATGCAATCGCCCAGTCCCAGCGATTGGGGGTCCGCCTTGCGCGAGCGGGAGCCGCGCGCCTCGCCCCGCCCGGTGTCGTAGGCAATGACCAGCGAATCCTTGTCGATCAGCGCGCTTTGAAAGCGCGCGTAGGGGCACATGTACTTGCAGACCTGCTCGCGCAGGTAGCCGGCGTTGCCGTAAGTGGCAACGCCGTAGAACAGCACCCAGAACCATTCCCAGGGCGAGAACGACAGCGTTGCCACCTCGGCGGCCAGCATGCGGATCGGCGTGAAGTAGCCAACGAAGCTGAATCCGGTGAAGAAGCCGATCGCCAGCCAGACGGCCTGCTTGGCTCCCTTGCGTGACAGCTTGTCGACACCCCAGGGCGCTGCGTCGAGTCGCATGCGGGCCACGCGGTCGCCTTCGAGATGGCGTTCGACCCACAGGAAAATCTCCGTGTAGACCGTCTGCGGGCAGGCATAGCCGCACCAGAGCCGACCCGCTACGGCCGTGAAGAGGAACAGGGACAGCGCGGCGATGACCAGCAGCGCGGCCAGGTAGATCAGGTCCTGCGGCTGCAGCACCAGACCGAAGACGAAGAAGCGGCGCTCGGCCATGTCGAACAACATCGCCTGCCGACCGTTCCACTGCAGCCAGGGCAAGCCGTAGAACATCAGTTGGGTGAGCCAGACCATGCTCCAGCGCCACCGGGCAAACCAGCCGCTGACCGCACGCGGATAGATCTTGGCCTGCTTCTCGTACGCCGAGACCGTGAGTTCCTCGTCCGCCCCGGTCACCATCGGAAGGATCGGAATCACGGCGGCACGCGCGGGCTGGGTCACGGTGTCGGTACGACAGCTGACCTGAACTCAGCGTATGACGAAGTCGATCGCGATCGCCCCGGGGTCGCGCTGCTGGTATTCGATGCTGATGCGGTCGCCATAGCGGTCGCGCAGTTGGCTCAGCAAGGGCAGCGGATCGTGGTCGTTCACGAAACGCATGGTCTCTCCCGGCTGCAGCGCATCGAGCGCGCCAAAGATCGCGGCGTGCCGGAAGCGCTTGGCCACGCCGCGCGCGTCGAAGGGATAGATGGCGGTCGGAGACAGGTGAACATGAGGTTGCGACATGGTGGAAGCTTTCCGGTTGTGGATTCGGATGGTTGAAGGAAGGCGGGGATGTCTGCGCTCGGCACCGCAAGGTCTGAGGCCCGGCCCACCGCGCTGTGCATCGCCTGCGCCGCTGCGTGCCTCAAGGGCGAGATGCAATAAGATGCATAAAAAGTGCATCTATTCTGCCGCGTTTCCATTTCAGACGCAACGACGCCCTCGCGAAGAGGCCGATGTGAGGTTCGAGCTGGAGACGGAGTCAGCCTGTACGGCGCTGAAGCAGCGTCAGGTAAACCTGATATCTCGCCGGCAACCCGTCGGGCTCGCGCAAGCGTTCGTAGCCTTGCGACAAGGCCGCCAGCGTTCGCCGCCCGCCCAGCCCGTGCGAGCGACCTGCATTGACGTTGTGCGCACCCAAGGCCTTGAGCGCATGCAGCAGGGCCGGTGTGTCGGGGTAGTGCATCACCCAGCGGCGCTGAATCGTCTGAACGGGCTTCAGGCCCGACGTGCTCACCGCGCGTTCCACCTCGTGCGCCGGAAGAAAGCGGTTGACGTGGACCCCGTCGTCCACGCCACGCCAGGCTTGCTCCAGCTCGCAGAGCGTCCCTGGCAGCAAGGTGGCCAAAGCGAACAGTCCATCGGGTGCCAGCGTGCGGGCGACCTCTTTGAGCGCGACCTCGAGGCCATTGCACCATTGCAAGGCGAGACAGGAGAACACCAGATCCAGACTGCCGCTGGCCAATGGCAGACGTTCTGCATCCGCGCAGATCCACAACAGGTCGGCCATGGGACGCTGGCTACGGGCGTACTCCAGCATTCCAGGGGCGATGTCCAGAGCCAGGGTCTGCCCACCAAAGCGGCGGGACAGACAAGCGCTGAAGTACCCCGTGCCACTGCCCAGATCCAGGGTGCGGGCGGGCCGAAAGCAAATGGGCAGGAGCGCCAACAAGGCACTCCCCACCTGTCTTTGCAGGCCCGCCACGCTGTCATAGGAGTGGGCGGCTCGCGAGAACGACTTGGCGATGTCGCGTTTGTCCAGGGCATAGGCCTCCGCCAAATGGGAACTCGCTTTCATGTTTGTGTTCGCCCCATCAGGGGGCCCGCAATGACCAAGGTCCGCACGGACGGACTGCAAGATCCCGGGCCGTTCAGCTTGCCTCGCGGGCCGGTGGTCGAGACGAGCTGAGTCATGAAGCAACCCGATCTGGGCCGGGACCTGAAGACCACGCGGACGTCCGAGCCGGACTTTCTTGACGAGAGGGATCGCGGGGTGCCTCGGGGCGACATGTTTGGAGGCGGCGTTGCGGCGTGAGCCGTGCATGCGCCGTGGCCAGAACGTCGTCCATCCTCAGCGGCCGTGCTGAGGGGATGGCGCAGTGCGCATGGCGCTGAAGGGCTCGCGTGAACCGCTTGGTCGGGGAACCGGCGCGCTGTCTGCCCTTCGGAAGCCGGTCACGAAGCCGACGATGGGGCGGTTGGTGCCGCACGGTTCATGGCGCGGACGCGCAGTGTCCATTCGTCTAGCAGGTGGCGGGCCACCTCGGGGTCGAAATCCGCGTGCTGGACCTTTCGAACACCGTGTGCGCCCAACTGAACGTGATGCGTGGGCACGATGCCGTGCCGCGCCAGCGAGTTCTTGACGCAGGCCAGCGGACACCCGTCGATGGCCAGGATCGGCCGACCCGAGGCCGCCGCGGCCGAGGCGGTCCGGATCAGGCTCTTTACTTGCCCGCCCAGTCCGGCGATACAAGACATCTCGGCATCCCCGTTGCGGTCGAGACGAACCGCCAGGTGGTTGGCCAGTTGCGCCGCGCTGGAGCATCCAGAGCACGAATAGACGAGTGTCGGAGGGGTGGCTGCTGAGTGATCCATGGGTCGGTTATCGGTGGATGGGGGTATTCGGTGGACAGGCGGACTTGCCAATGCGGCCGTCGTGGCCGGAGTCGGCACAGCCCGCAGCGGTCAGGGCGATCGCGCGACGATCTTCACCCACGGGTTCTTCGACACACCGCGGCGCTCGGCCTGTCTGGCGATCGTGACCCAGCATTCCGAACGCATTGCGCAGTGCATCGGGATGCGCAGCGTGCAGTTGGTGTCGTCGGCGAGTCACCTGAATGCCTTCAGGAGGCGCGGGCGGTATCCATCAATTGCGTGAGCGCTTTAACATACATTCTGTTTGCATCTTAATGCATCATGTACCAACCGCGCTGGAGAGACCGGCCTGCTTCGCGTTGATCCGGATGGCGGCTCATGAGCGCCGACCGGAATCGAAAGGCGAGAGCCGCTGCGAAACGGAATCCGCCTTCTGGTCGAAGTGATAGATGCTGTCGTTCAGGTAGCGCGCAACCTCCCGGATGTCGCCATCGCTCCAGTCGAGCGAGGCCGCGCCTTGCCAACGGCGCACCTGAGCCTGCAGGCTCGACCAGTCGCGGGCGACGCGGTTGTCGCGCCAGTGCATCTGCGACGTGTGACAAGCGATGCAATGCGTGGCGTAGAGCAACTCACCCCGCGACTGCGCCATCGCGGCAGG
>JARXKP010000084.1 GCA_030271615.1 Pseudomonadota bacterium | reverse complement strand
CATCGCGGCGTGGTATTCGTAGAAAGCGCGACGACGCTCGTCCATCGTCGTGTGCTGCTCCCAGGCCTCGGGAATCATCATCATCGCCGCGTGCGCGAGCGAGTAGCCGCTCATCGTCAGCAACTCGAGCGCGTTGTCGAAGGTGGCGGTGTCGCTCTGCCCGTCGAAGCTGATCGGGTAGAGCTTCTGCAGGTCATCGCCCAGCACTGGCGACTTCATTACGCCTTCGCGGGCGCGCATCCAGTTGAAGTTGCCCTTGACGGTGTTGATTTCGCCGTTGTGCGCGACCATGCGGTACGGGTGCGCCAGCGGCCATTCGGGGAACGTGTTGGTCGAGAAGCGCTGGTGAACCAGGGCCAGCGCCGAAGTCGTGCGTGGGTCGGCCAGATCCTTGAAGTACACGCCAACTTGATTCGCCAGCAGCAAACCCTTGTAGATGATGGTGCGGCAGCTCATGCTGGGCACGTAGTACTCGTGGCTGTGCGTCAGCTTCAGACGCTGGATGGCACTGGATGCGGTCTTGCGGATCACATACAGCTTGCGCTCCAGCGCGTCCGGCACGATGACATCGGGTCCGCGGCCGATGAAGATCTGGCGCATCACCGGCTCTTTTTCGCGCACGGTCGGCGACATCGGCATGTCGACATCGACCGCAACATCGCGCCAACCCAGCAGCACCTGACCCTCGGCTCGCACGGCGCGGGCCAACTCCTGTTCGCAGGCAAGACGTGACGCGTGCTCCTTCGGCAGAAAAATCATGCCGACCCCGTACTCGCCAGGCGCCGGCAGCTCGATGCCCTGCTCGGCCATCTCGGCCCGGTACAGCTCGTCAGGAATCTGGATCAGGATGCCTGCCCCGTCACCCATCAACTTGTCGGCGCCAACGGCGCCCCGGTGGTCGAGGTTCTCCAGGATCTTCAGCCCCTGCTCGACGATCGAGTGCGCCTTGTGGCCCTTGATGTGCGCGACAAACCCGACCCCGCAGGCGTCGTGTTCGTGGCCGGGGCTGTACAGCCCTGCATCGGACGCCGCTTCGATTTCCTGCGCGCTGGCAGAAGAGACGTGGGCTGATGGCATGCGGGGCTCCTGAAAATGGGACGGCGCGAGATTACTGCACTGCAGCATTCAGCTCAAGAACTTTAAATAGGGGTCAGACACCTTAAAGAGAGGCCGGAAGTACGGCGTCCAATTAAATAGGGACAGACAAAGCACTCGTTCGGTGCAAAATACCGTGGCAAAGCGCTATCGGCGCCCCAAGGGAGGTCGTCCGCGGGGTGCCGGGGTCGACCTTCGCCCAGCCGATGCACCAATGTCGGCCAAAAACTGGCCGGATCCCAAGGCCCAGCCCTTCATGACGCTCGATTCAATGTTCTGGATTTCCGTGGCAGCGAGTGGTTGTTCGAGCCGGTGGCGGTAAGCCGCATCGCGCTCGAACGGCGTATTCCCGAGCGCCCAGTACGCCGAATCAGCGGGCATGGCCCCGAGCCAGCCTTCACTGCGCAGCCCGGCGTGATGACACGCGCTCGACCAGGGGTACTCGAATGCCGCCCCGTGAAACCCGGCGCGCAACGGGGCCTGTTCGACGTAGAGCACGCAGCTCAGAAGATGGGTGGACGATTGCACCGGCGCCGAGCAGAAGCGGCTTTGCCAGAGTGCGCCGGATCGCCCATGTTTTCGGTTGAACGGGCCCACGTACTGGCGGGTCAGCGACTGCATCATGCGTCCGAGCGAATCGGCTCGATCGGGGACCAGCACCAGCTGCACCTGATCGTTCAACAGGACGTACGCCAGCACGGTCACGTCGTGCTCCGCGCTGCAACTTCGCAGCGCCGAGACAAACGCCTGACGATCAGCCGTGTCAACGAAGGCCACACCGCCGGCCACCGCCCGTTGCGACACGTGGTGAGGCAACCGGGAAACGACAAGACGCTTCAGGCGCGCCATGGAAGCGCCGATAACTGCAGATCGAGCCGGATTGAGACAGCTGACATCACTGGAATGGCGCGAATCGCCCTGGGTCACTTCGAATCGAGAACTATGCACGCTGAGCACACCGCCCGTCCGGACGATCGAACCGCTTGCCGACTGCGCATGACGACAGACGCGCCGACGTCGATAGTCTTGCAAGACCACGATGCGCTGCATCCCGCTTCACAGTGGTTGCATGACATCGATACACATCACGGAGTGCTTGCTTGAGACACCTGTCGCGCGGATTCACGCTGATCGAACTGATGACCGTGGTCACCATGCTTGCCATCCTCGCAGCATTGGCCGCGCCGGATCTGCGCACGTTCGTGGTCCGCAACAGGGTGGCCGGCGTCAGCAACGAGTTCGCGGCCGCGCTGCAGCAAGCCCGCGCCCTGGCGGTGTCGCGCAACAGTTGTGTGTCGTTGTGCGCGGCATCGAGCAACAACGCCACGACCTGCACGGCCAACGATGTTGAGCACGTGAATTTTCTTGCCACCGGCTGGTTGATCTTTCAGAACCCCGGCTGCGACGAGACGAAAACCGATCCCGCTGCTGCGGTTGCTGGTCCGGTTTTGCAGCAGCGCTCGGGCGAGGACAGCAGCTACTCGCTTCTGGCTTCGGGCCCTGAACTGAACATCGTGATGTTCGACCCCATGGGTTACGCCAACCTCGCCGGGGCCGGGAATTTTCAGATCCAGCCTCCCACGGGAACCGACGCGAGCTACCGGCGCACGCTGTGCGTGGATGCTGCGGGACGGCCCACCGTTCGGCAATACGTCGCTTCATGCACCTGAACCCATGAACACCCTTGATATCCCGATGCTTGCCCACCGCTCTCGTCGCGCCGCACCGCGTCGGCAGTGTGGGCCCGACAGCCAGGCGGGCAGCACCCTCATCGAGGCCCTGGTGGCCATGCTGGTGCTGTCGGTTGGCCTGCTCGGCATTGCAGGCCTGGCCTCGGCATCGTTGCGCTATTCGCACGGTGCCTGGGCGCGTGCGGCTGTCGCCTCGGGCTTGTCGGACTTTGCTGATCGCGTGCGCGCGAACCCAGCAGCGGCCACCAACGCTTATGCCTTTGCCGCCACGAGTTATGCGGATCAACGCACGGCGTTCGCAGCCGGTCCCCTCGCCATAGCGAAGGACTGCCTGACGGTGGCCTGCACCCCGACTGAGCTCGCCACCTTCCACATCACCGACTGGCGCAACGCGCTCAACCGCAGCATGCCCGGCGCGGCGGTGTGGGTCACCGGACAGCGTGATCAGGGCTACCAAGCCTCGGTGATGTGGTTCGACAAGGCGTTTGTCAAGGACGATGGAGTGACTCCCGAGACGCCGCGCGCCTGCGCGGTCAACGCTGCGGGCGTGATCACCGACACCGGCATCGTGGCTCGCAATTGCTGCCTGGCGGCAGCCGGCGCGGTCGACGGGGTCCGCTGCACCAACATGACGATCGTTCCATGAACGCACCACGACATTCGTTGCAAGCGATCCGGGCTGAACGGCTCGGGTTCGAACGCCAGCGCGGCCTGACCTTGATCGAGTTGATGGTCGGCATGGTCATCGGCGTCGTCCTGTCGCTGGCAGCGGCGTCGCTGTACCTCGCGACACGCGAATCTTCTCGGTCGTCGCAATCGATCTCCGACGTCAACGAAACCGGAAAGATCGCGCTGGACATGATCGGCCGAGAGATCCAGAAGGCAGGTTTCTATCCCGCTCAGTTCGGAACAACTTCGGTGTTGTCCAACTACGCCGGCGCTTACTACAACGGGAAACCCGGCGCCAACGTGCGTTTCAATTCCGGGATCTTTGGCTGCGCAGGCGCCAAGTACCTCCCGGCCACCAGCACCTGCGCAGCCACGGCGGCCGGTCAACCCGACACCATCATCGTCAACTATTTCGCGACGCCTGAATTCGGAGCCGACTCGTTGCTGGGCAACACCAACGACTGCAATCGCAAGCCGGTGGCGGACGACGCGGACAACGCACTGCGCGTCGGCGCGAACATGCCGCTTTTCGTGTCGAACCGATTCGGCATCGTCGATGGCGAGTCTTTTGTCGACTCCGACAGGAACACCGTGACAGCCAAGAGCCTGGGTTGCCACGGCAACGGTGACGAAGCGCAAACCGCCGCTCAGCGAGCGCTCGAAGGCGTCGAGGATCTGGTCATCCGTTACGGCATCTACCGGGCCGGCCTCACACAGTCTCCCGAAGGTTTCTTGACTGCAACGCAGGTCAACGCCGAAGTGCCCTTCGTTGTCGATGGTCGCACCGCATGGCAGCGCGTCGTCGCCGTCAGCGTGTGCGTGGTCGTGCGGTCGACGATCAACACGCGCCAGGACGACAAGCCGGGTCAGGTTCGCACCTACCGAAATTGCCGAGGGGCGACGCCGGATCTCCCCGCCGGCAACCGCTACATCTACAAGAGCTTCGAGCGGGTGTACGCCGTGAGAAACAACCTGAGCGGCATCCTGTGAGCGGCGCTGTCGTTCGGCGTACGGTCGCCGCCACATTCGCCTGCGCAGCGCCGGCTCGGCCGCGCGGCATTGCGTTGCCCATCGTGCTGATGTTCCTGCTGGTGATCACCATCGCGGCGGCTTACGGCGTGCGACGCGCGACGCTGGGCGAAGGCATCACGCGCAACCAGCTCGACTACGAAATCGCGCGTCAGGCCGCCGAAGCGGCTTTGCGCGATGCCGAGCGGGACTTGTTCACGCTCACCGCCGGTCTGCCCGCGGGCGCCAAATGCGACCGCAGCCCGGATCGGCCGCTGAAGGACAAGCTGGTTCCCGGCCTCTGGGAAGCGACCTGCCCGAAAGGGCAATGCCGGGTCACGCCCGAGTACCTCGCCACCAGTGTCTACGCGACCAGCGCGAATCCCCAGCCATGGTGGCCCACCGCCCACAGCGGGCTCTGGGGCAACAACCAGGTGGTTCCCAACAACTGCATATTCACCGGCGGCGTCCCGCTGGGAACCTTCACCAGCACGCCCGACGTGGTGGGCGTCGCGCGCCAGCCCGAGTACCTGATCGAATGGATCGATCGCGCGGCCGATCCGGTCATGCGCATCACCGCCCGTGGCTTCGGCGCCGACATCAACACCGAAGTGGTCTTGCAGATCTATGTGCGCCCCCCAGACAGCTGAGTCGAGTACCACCATGAAAAAACTGCACTGTTTCTTCGCTCTCGCGCTCAGCGCCGTGCTGGGCTCCGCCACGGCGCAGCTCAGCACGATCCCGCCCAACATCATCGCGACCACGCAGAACAAGCCGATGGTGATGCTGACGGCGTCGAAGGACGTGACGATGTTCTGGAAGGCGTACACCGACTTCGAGGACATCGATTTCGACGGCAAAGTCGACTACACCTTCAAGCCCGCCTTCAGCTATTACGGCTACTTCGACCCGGCGAAGTGCTACACCTACAGCGCAGCCGCTGGCGGGCGATACCTGCCTGCGGTCGATGCGACCGTCGAGAGCGGCAAGTACTACTGCGCTGCCGGCAGCGGCTACTGGAGCGGCAACTTCCTGAACTGGGCGACGATGTCGCGCATCGATGTGTTGCGCAAGGTGCTTTACGGCGGCCTGCGATCGGGTGACGGCGCCAACCAGGCGGCTCGTTACACCAGTGGCGACACCGCGACGGAAACGACGCTCGAACTGTCTTTTGTGCCTCGCAACAGCCAGGCGTTCGTCAAGTACTACAACGGAAGCGACCTTGATCGACTGACGCCGTTCAACAGTGCGAACGCCCTGAACAAGGGGATCACCCTGTGCCGCAGGCCTGCAGAAGACACGGGGGTCTCGCACACCGGTCTGTTCACGCCGCAGATTCGCGTGGTGATCGGCAACTTCATCTTGTGGAACATGACGGAAGTCCAGACCTGCAATTGGTCCGACGAGGTGGGCACAGTTACTGCTGCCTACCCGAATTACAAATGGAAGCCGCCAACGATCACATTTCTCACCAGCAACTACGTAACACCGAATGGATCGACGGGCGCCGCGAACACAAATTACGTACACAAACCCAGCGTTCCGGTTTTGGCAACAGACGGCGCCACCTACACCAGCAGCGGAACCTTCGGGCCGACCTTCACCGCTCGGGTTCAGGTGTGCGTGACCGGCAAGCTCGAACCCGGCTGCAAGCAGTACGGCACCGTCTACAAGCCGACGGGTCTGCTGCACGAATTTGGAGAAAGCACCGACAGCGGCAACAAGGCCGCACGGGCCGAGTTCGCGTTGATGATGGGGTCGTTCGACCACAACCTCGAGGCGGGTTTGCTGCGCAAGAACATGGGTGAAATCAACGACGAGATCACCCCGACCACCGGGCAGTTCAGGAGCGCAGGCACCGGCAAGGGCGGAATCATCCAGTCCCTCAACGAAGTCACCTTGTATGGCTACAACGAAAGCTCCGGCTACTATTCCGAAACCTGTCAGTCGGACACGCTGACCGACGGACACTGCCCCTCCTGGGGCAATCCGGTCGGCGAGTTGCTGCTCGAATCGAACCGCTACTTCGCAGGCAAGGCGGCCAAGTGGCCCACGCTCGGCACCCTGGACACGGCCGTCGGTCTGCCCACCACCACCTGGATCGATCCGCTGAGCACAGCGTCGGACAACACCAAGATCAATGCACTGAAGAAGCGCTCGGAGTTGTACGGCCGAGGCATCTGCCGGCCACTGAACATGCTGACGATGTCGGGCGGCGTGAACAGCTATGACGACGTGACCGGCATGGCCGCTTTCTCCGATATCACGGGCAGCGCTTCTGCGGCGGCACTGACCAAGATCATCGGCGACAAGGAAAGCATCACCGGCACGACGCGCATGGTCGGCAACAGCGGAGCCGCATCGCCCGACCTGATGTGCACCGGCAAGACGATCACCGACCTGGGTCTGGTGCAGGGTGCGTGTCCCGACGGCCCCAATTTCCGTGGCACCTATCTTGGTGCCGGGGTTGCCGGGTACACGAATACGCACCGCATTCGAAGTGACCTGGACACCGCAGCGGGTCTCGTTCCGGACCTGCCCTACAACGCGCTGACCGTTCGCAACTACGGTGTCACGATGTCGGGAGGAACGGCCACGATCGAAGTGCCGCTGCCGGGTCAGGCCGAATGTTCGACCGCCAACGGTGGCTTGGCGAATCCGGCTTGCAAGCGGGTCTACATCACGCCGGCCAGCCTGGACTCCCAGCGCGGTACGCCGCCACTGCCGGCCAACATGGTCGACTTCAAGGTGCTGAGTCGCAGCGACGACGGCACCTCGGGCGCGGCGCTGGTCCTGTGGCAGCACAGCATGCTGGGCGAAGACCAGGACCAGGACCAGCTGGATTCGATCCGCTGGTCGGTGAACACCACCACCACCCCGCCCACGATTTCGATCTACACCCAGGCCATCGAAGCAGACACCGGATCCACCGCGCCGTTCGGCTTCGGCTATACGGTGGTGGGCACCAACAGCGATGGCCTGCACATGCACAGCGGCATCAACGACTACGTGTCGAACACCACCGGCGTGAGCATCTCGACGGCGACCGGCGCGACGTCCTCTGCCGGTAACGGATCGTGCTCGAAACTGTGCTCACGGTTGACGGCCACCGGCAACTACATCCGCGGCGAAACGTACAAGACGTTCAACATGACCGGCACGGCGAATGCAAGCTTGAAGGAACCTCTTTGGTACATCGCCAAGTACGGCGGTTTCAAGTACACCAAGGACGACAAGCTGGCCGCCGCCGACATCTACCCGACCCGCACCAACCAGTGGGACAGACGCAAAGCCGATGGAACGCCTTGCTCCGGTACGCTCGCCGACCCCTGCGACGGCAATCCGGACAACTATTTCTACGCGCGCCGCCCCGATTTGCTGGAGAAATCGCTTCGCGAAATTCTCGAAGACATCGTCAATTCTTCGAACACCGCACCGGCCATTGCCTCGAGTCAATTGCAGTCGGGTGACTTGAAGGTGGTCGCCACCTTCGACTCGGGGGACGGCAGCGGCGCGCTGCGCGCCTACGCATTGAAGGCCACCGGCAAATTTGCAGACGTTGGCGAGGAAAGCTGGAGCGCTCACACCCTGCTGACGAACACGCTGCCAGAAAACCGGCAAATCATCACCAACCAGCCCCACAACGGAGCTGAAGTGGGCGTGCCGTTCAACTGGTCCAGCCTGGAATCTGCCAAACAGAACATCCTGAAGGGCGCTGGAACCACCGCTTACGGACAGAAAGTGCTGAATTGGCTGCGCGGTGACAAGACCTACGCCGATGAATTCAGACCTCGTCCTGCGGTGTCGATCATGGGACCGATCGTCAACTCGAATCCGGTGGTTCAGACACGTCCCGATGGACGCTATTTCGGTGACGCCTTCACCGGCTACGCCGACTTCGTGGCGACCTGGAAAAACCGCCGGCTGGTGTTGTGGGTCGGCGCGGGCGACGGCATGCTCCACGCTTTCGATGGCAGCAACACGAACCTCGGAGGACAACCCATCATGTCCTACGTCCCGGAGACTGTGTTTTCACGTCTTCCGGACTATGTGTCCGCCAACGGGGCCAAGGTGCAGTCCTTCGTGGACGGCTCGCCTTTCGTGGGTGATGTGAAGATTGCAGATGCCTGGCGCACTTACCTGTTTTCTCCGCTGGGACGCGGCGGCAAAGCGATCTTTGCACTCGACGTGACGCAGGCTGGCATCGCCACCACGGACACCAAAGGCACGACTTCCAAGGACGACGACACCACCACCGTCAGCGGCTCTCAGCTCGACGAGGCGCATGCCACTTCGATCTTCAAGTGGCAGTTCTCGAGTGCCGACGACGAGGACCTGGGTTTCATCGTCTCGGAACCCACCACCAGCCACATCACGAACCAACCGGGTCAGATCGCACGCATGAACAACGGTCGCTTTGCGGCCCTGTTTGGTAACGGCGCGGACAGCACGAGTGGCAAGGCCGCGCTGTTCATCATGTTTGCCGATGGAGATGCGTCGGGCTCCGGCGGCAAGTACATCAAGCTGGTCGTGCCGACGACCGGTTCGAACGGGCTGTCGCAACCGACCTGGATCGACGTCAACAACGACCGCATCGCCGACTTCATCTACGCGGGCGACCAGCAAGGCAACCTCTGGCGCTTCGATGTCAGCAGTTCAAACCCGAGCAACTGGAAGGTGTCCTACATCAATGATGGTTCGGCCAACCTGGGTCAGCCTCTTTTCAAGGCCAAGGACAGCAGTGGCAACGCCTTGCCGATCACGGGTGCGCCAGAGACGCGCTTCCATCCGCTGGGTGGCGTCGTGGTGAACATCGTCACCGGCCTGTCGTTGAGGACCGGGGATTTCCCATACACAGCGCGAACCAACGGGATGTTCGGCCTGTGGGACAACCCGGCGTTTGTGACGGCCGATACGGTGACGGCCCTGACGGCCGCACTGCCCCGCGAACTGTCCGGACTGCAGGAGCGGGTCCTGCACAACGTGGGAACAGACGACACGAAACGTTATGTGACGGGCGACGCCATCGACTGGTCAGCGAAGAAGGGCTGGTACCTGTTCATGAATGTGCCGTCGGAAATGGGGTTGAACAACCTCACCATTGCCAACAACCAGTTGTTGACCGTGACCGTGTCTCCAGCCCCGGCAAAAACCGGTTTGGCGACCGATCCGTGTTCCGACACGCCGGTGGCCCGGCTGTTGGCGGTCGATCCCATCACCGGCCTGCCCGACGGGCTGCTCGGCTCGGAATCCATCACCGTCGGCGACACGACCACGACCTACATGCTGGCCAGCGTGAGAGTGGTCGATCAAAAGGTGCATATCGTCAAGGACCTGGTTGGCGAGGGGTCCGCTCAGCTCGGCTGTGCGAACGGCTCATTGAATTGCACGGCTGTCGAAGGCGCCACCTCGGGTGGCGGCAAGCGGCTGGCTTCCAACGCCGGTTTCGGGCGCATCTTCTGGCGCGAGATCCCGGGCTTCAAGACGAACTGACCATGTGCATCCCCATACTTTCATTGCTTCCCGGACGAGATGCGCGCACCCACCGGCGGCCCGGAGTGAGCCGTGGCTTCACGCTGATCGAGTTGATGATCACAGTGGCCATCGTTGGCGTGCTCGCTGCCATCGCTTATCCGTCTTATCGCGACTACATAGACCGCAGTCGACGCTCCGAAGCACAAGGGGTCCTGATGGAAGCGGCGCAGTGGATGGAGCGTTTCTACGCCGAGAACTACCGCTACGACCAGAACACCGCAGCGGCACCGGTCGCGGTCGCGACCTTGTTCGCGGGGCGGTTCACGCAGTCACCGAGGACCGGCTCCGCGAGCTACACGATCGGGGTTCAAAGCGCCACCCAGACAGCATTTGTCGTCCGAGCCACCCGCACCGGCGCCATGGCCGGGGACAAGTGCGGGAACTTCGAGATCACCAGCACCGGCATACGGCGGCTGGACAATTTCAACGTCTCACTCGGCAATCAGGCTGCGGCGATGCAGCGTTGCTGGAGATAACAATCCGCCGTTCAGTGTTCACCCAAGCAGATCGGCTGTCGAAGCGCCCATGAACACCCGTTGGCCGTGGGGCGGACTCGGTGCGGCGCTGGTGGGCGCTTCGTCGCTGCATCTGGCGATGGCAGTGGCGCTGTCGGACGTGAGTTCTCATCCGACCCCCGACAACGATCCGGCGATGAGGATCGAGATTCGCCCCGTCTTGTTGACGCCGCCGCTGCTCGCGGCACCGACGGACCGATCGACCGACGCGGACATGCAGGTGCAGTCACCTGCGGCCGACAGGCGATCGGGGTTGCCGACCTCGATCGCCGAGCTCGAAATCGACACCGCAACGCCCGATGGTCGCCGCTACTTCGGTGTCAATGAGGTCGACGTCCCTGCCGTGCCGCGCCCCGAATGGCAGGTCGATGTGCCCTTGCTCATGGGCCTGGGCGTGCACAGCTTCAGCGTCGACGTATTGATCGGTGAAACCGGCATCGCCGAACATTGCACCCTCACACGCATCGAGCCCGAACAACCAGCGACCGTGCGCAATGCCGTGGCAGCCCAACTGTGCGAAACCGCGCTGAGCCCTGCAATGCGCCGCGGTATCGCCGTGCCCAGCGTGCGCCACATCGAGTTGGTTCTGGCGCTGCCCTGATCGCCCGAACGGCGATCACCGGGGTTCAGTCGAAGAGGCGTTCCCCGGTCAGTCGCTCGTGTTCCCGCAAAGCGAACCGATCCGTCATGCCGGCGATGTAGTCGGCCACCTCGCGGGCCTGCCCCCGTCCCTCCGAACCGGGATCTGCAGATCGCGTGAATGCCGATTCGGGCCGATTTTCCGGCTCCTCGAGATAGCGCTCGAAGAGTCCCCGTACCACATCGCGGGCGCGGTCGGTGGTGTGCAAAACCTGCGGGTGACGGTAAAGGTGGCGACTCAGGAAATGCTTGAGCTGGGCGCTGTCGGCAGCCATCGCCGGGCTGAAGCAAACCAGCGGCGGCAAGCCTCGCACCTGGTCGGCCGACGACGGGTCGTGATGCGTCAACAGGGCCCGGGTGCTGTCGATCACATCGTGGATCTGAGCCGACAGCATGCGCCGGATGGACTCGAACAGCAGCCGCCGGCCAGACAAGGTCGGATGATCTTGCAAGCACTCGACGCGGTACCTGTCAAAGACGCGCGCGGCTTCCAGTTGCTCGATCGAGAGCAGGCCCGAGCGAACTCCGTCGTCGATGTCATGGGCGTTGTAGGCGATCTCGTCGGCCAGGTTGCACAACTGCGCTTCGAGACCGGGTTGAGTGCGCGCCAGGAACCGATACCCGACACCCGTCGGCTCCACCGATTCGATCCGCCGCGCATTGGCCAATGAGCAGTGCTTGAGGACACCCTCGCGCGTTTCGAAAGTCAGGTTGAGGCCTTCGAACTGCGGGTAGCGCGCCTCCAGCAGGTCGACCACCCGCAAGCTCTGGAAGTTGTGTTCGAAGCCTTCGCGGTCCGGTTGAATCCTGTGCAGGCATTCGTTCAACGCATCCTGTCCCGCGTGTCCGAACGGTGTGTGCCCGACATCGTGGGCCAGTGCGATGGCTTCGACCAGATCTTCGTGCAGCCCGAGCGGCCGGGCGATCGACCGGGCGATCTGCGCAACTTCGAGCGAGTGGGTCATTCGCGTTCGAAACAGGTCGCCTTCGTGGTTCAAGAAGACCTGTGTCTTGTAGACGAGCCGACGAAAGGCGG
>JARXKP010000083.1 GCA_030271615.1 Pseudomonadota bacterium | reverse complement strand
AGCCTCTTTTCAACGATGCGATGAAGTTCATCCGGCAACTCGCTTCCAAGCGCGGCACCATCCTGATGGTGGGTACCAAACGTCAGGCCCGCGAGGTCGTGGCACTCGAAGCTCACCGTGCCGGCATGCCCTATGTCGATCAGCGTTGGCTCGGCGGTATGCTGACCAACTTCAAGACGGTCAAAGGTTCGTTGAAGCGTCTGAAGGACATGCAAGCGCAGATCGAGTCCGGCACGGAAATCCGCATCAAGAAAGAAGCGCTGATGTTTCAGCGCGAACTGGTTAAGCTCGAAAAAGACATCGGTGGTATTCAGGACATGAGCGCCTTGCCTGATGCTTTGTTCGTAATCGATGTCGGCTACCACAAGATCGCCATCGCCGAAGCCAACAAGCTCGGTATTCCGGTGGTTGGCGTGGTCGATTCGAACCATTCGCCGATCGGCATCGACTACGTGATTCCCGGCAACGATGACTCGGCCAAGGCGGTTGCGCTGTATGCCAAGGCCGTCGCGGACGCCGTGCTCGAAGGCAAGGCCAATTCCAGCAATGAAGTTGTCCAAGCCGTGGCTGCCGAAGGTGACGAGTTCGTGGAAGTCAGCGAAGCCCGCTGATCTCGCAGGTCGCCTCACGGACGTGAGATCGAAAGGGGCTGCTTCAGCCCCTTTTTTTAATGTTTGAGCCTCATGCGGTCCCGCGCCGTGCGCAGACCGCAGACCCTATGGAGAACAGGAAATGACTGCAATCACAGCAAGCATGGTGGGCGAGCTGCGCGCCAAGACCGACGCGCCGATGATGGAATGCAAGAAGGCGCTGACCGAGGCCGGCGGCGACATGGAGCGCGCCGAGGAACTGCTGCGCGTCAAGCTGGGCAGCAAGGCCGGCAAGGCCGCGTCGCGCATCACCGCCGAAGGCGTGATCGTCTCGGCCGTGGTCGGCCATGCAGGTGCGCTGGTCGAAGTCAACTGCGAAACCGACTTCACCTCGAAGAACGACATGTTCCTCGCGATGGCGAATGCCTGCGCGAAGCTGGTCGTCGAGAAGAACCCGGTCGATGTGGCGGCGCTTTCGGCGCTGCCGTACTCGCAGGACGGCTACGGACCGACGCTCGAAGACGTGCGCAAGGGCTTGATCGGCACGATCGGCGAGAACATGTCGATCCGCCGCTTCAAGCGCTACGAAGGCGCCAAGCTCGCGAGCTACCTGCACGGCACGCGTATCGGCGTGATGGTCGAGTTCGAGGGCGACGACGTCGCTGCGAAGGACGTGGCGATGCACGTGGCGGCGATGAAGCCGGTCGCGCTGCAGGCTAGCGACGTTCCCGCCAAGCTGATCGAGACCGAGCGTTCGGTGGCGACGCAGAAAGCCGCGGAAGATGCTGAAAAGGCCAAGGCCGAAGGCAAGACGCCGCAATCGACTGAGATTGTCGCGAAACGCATCGACGGCTCGGTCGCCAAGTTCCTGAAGGAAGTCAGCCTGTTCAACCAGGCCTTCGTGAAGAACGACAAGCAGACCGTCGAGCAGATGCTCAAGGAGAAAGCCACGGTCGTGAAGGGCTTCACCTTGTACATCGTGGGCGAAGGCATCGAGAAGAAGGTCGACGACTTCGCTGCCGAAGTGGCCGCGCAAGTGGCTGCAGCGAAGGGGCCCTGAAGCCCTTTCGGCCCACCGGATCGCGAGAGGCGGCGGGTGGGCCCGGTTTAGACTCCACGCAACTTCAAGCACAGGAAATCCACTTCATGCCAGCTTACAAGCGCATCCTGCTCAAGCTGTCCGGCGAAGCCCTGATGGGCGACGATGCCTACGGCATCAACCGGGCCACCATCGTCAGGATGGTGCGCGAGATCCAGGAAGTGACCTTGATGGGTTGCGAGGTGGCCGTGGTGATCGGTGGGGGCAACATCTTTCGCGGTGTGGCGGGAGGTTCGGTCGGCATGGACCGGGCCACCGCCGACTACATGGGGATGCTCGCCACCGTGATGAATGCGCTGGCGCTCGCTGACACGATGCGGCAAGAGGGCATGACCGCACGCGTGATGTCGGCCATCGCCATCGATCAGGTCGTCGAGCCCTATGTGCGGCCGAAAGCGTTGCAATATCTTGAAGAAGGCAAGGTCGTGGTGTTCGCCGGCGGTACGGGCAACCCGTTCTTCACCACCGATACCGCGGCGGCATTGCGGGGGGCCGAAATCGGCGCGCAGATCGTGTTGAAGGCAACCAAGGTCGACGGCGTCTACAGCGCCGACCCTAAAAAGGACCCAACCGCCACCCGCTATTCCCAGATCAGCTTCGATGAGGCAATCACGCGCAATTTGCAGGTACTGGACGCCACGGCGTTTGCACTCTGTCGCGACCAGAAACTGCCGATCAAGGTGTTCAGCATCTTCAAGGCGGGCGCTTTGAAGCGTGTGGTTCAGGGTGAAGACGAGGGCACGCTCGTCCATGTGTGAAACCTTTGTCAGCAGGAACAGGCGATGAGCATTGCCGAGATCAAGAAAAACGCCGAGACCAAGATGGGCCGATCGGTCGAGGCGTTCAAGACCGAGTTGCAGAAGATCCGCACCGGTCGTGCGCACCCCGGCATCCTTGATCAGGTGCAGGTCGACTATTACGGCTCTCTGGTGCCGATCAGTCAGGTCGCTGCCGTGACCCTGCTCGACGCCCGCACGATCAGCGTCCAGCCCTGGGAAAAGAACATGGGTCCGAAGATCGAAAAGGCCATTCGCGAAAGCGATCTGGGGCTCAATCCGTCGTCTCAAGGTGACCTTTTGCGCGTACCGATGCCGGCGCTGACCGAGGAGCGCCGCAAAGAAATGACCAAGCTAGTGCGCAACGCGGGAGAAGACGCCCGGATCGCCGTGAGAAATCTCCGCCGTGACGCCAACGATCACGCGAAACGTTTGCTCAAGGACAAGGAAATTTCCGAGGACGACGAGCGTCGTTCGCTCGACGAGGTGCAAAAGTTCACCGACCGCACGATTGCCGAAATCGACCGACTGGTCGCGGCGAAAGAAGCCGAAGTGATGGCGGTATGACGCTGACTGTCGTTGAGACGGTCGCCCGATGCTGAGGTGTCAGATCCAGTGAGCGCCTTGCCGAACGCTTCTAAGGTTCCACGCCACATTGCCATCGTGATGGACGGCAATGGCCGCTGGGCGAAGAGTCGATTCAAACCCCGCTTCCTCGGGCACAAGCAGGGCGTCGACACGCTTGTCAACACGGTGCTGGCCTGCGCGGATCGGGGGGTCGAGTACCTGACCGTTTTCGCCTTTTCATCAGAGAACTGGAAACGGCCGAATGACGAAGTGTCAGGCCTGATGTCGCTGGTGTTGCTGGCGGTCTCCAAGTACCTGGGCGTCATGCACAAACATGGCGTGCGTGTGCGCATCGTCGGTGATCGCACCGACATTGCCCAGCACGTCCGCGAGGCCTGGGATCACGCCGAGAGCAGCACGAAAGACAACAGGCGCATCACTTTGTCGGTGGCCTTCAACTACGGCGGCCGCTGGGATGTGCTTCAGGCTTGCCAGCGTGCCATTCGCGAAGGTGTGAACGCCGACGACCTCGACGAAGCGACGCTCAGCAGCTACCTGGCGCTCAGTCATGCGCCTGACCCGGACTTGTTCATCCGCACCGGCGGCGAGGTCCGCATCAGCAATTTCCTGTTGTGGCAGGCCGCGTACTCGGAGCTGTGTTTTTCCGATTGTCTGTGGCCCGAATTCGGTGAGGTCGAACTCGACGCCGCGCTGGCCGATTACGCTCGCCGCGACCGTCGATTCGGAGCCATCGAGGAAGCGACGGCGGTCGAACCTCCGCGGGTGCGCTGACGATGCTCAAGCAACGGGTCATCACGGCACTGGTTCTGCTGAGCCTTGTTCTACCCGCTTTGTTCTCGCCGGTGTCCCTGCCTTTCGCCGTGCTGACCCTGATATTTATCGCGGCGGCAGGTTGGGAATGGGTGCGACTCAACGGAGGCACGCGGTTGCCCTCGATCTTTTGCGGAGTGTTGCTGGGTGCGGCATGCGCGGTTGCGCTTCGCGTCGGTTGGGAGCGCAGCGCGCCGCATCTGCTCTGGTGGGCCGCGATGGGAGTGTGGGTGCTTGGCGGCTCATGGGCCCTGAAGGTCGGCCCAACGGGCTGGGGTCAGCTGCCGCAGGGCTTGCGCTGGGTGCTGGGCCTGGTTGGCTTGTGGTTGGCGTGGCTGGCGCTGGCCAGCGCACGCACCCTCGGCGTCAATTTCATCCTGTCCATCTTCAGCCTGGTGTGGGTGTCGGACATCGCCGCCTACTTCGGAGGCCGTGCATTCGGCAAACGCAAACTGGCCGTTGCCATCAGCCCCGGAAAGAGCTGGGAAGGGGTCTGGAGCGGCATGTTCGGGGTTCTGGGGCTGGCCGTGATGTGGATGCTGGCGGATCGCATGTGGCGACTGGATTCGCCCAGTCTTTTCACGCATCTCTACAGCCGACACGGCATGGTCGGCTTGGCACTGGTGTGTGTTTTCCTGGTGACGATGGGCGTCGTCGGTGATCTCGTGGAATCGCTCGTCAAGCGCAACGCCGGAGCCAAGGACAGCAGCGGTTTGCTGCCGGGTCACGGTGGCGTACTCGATCGGGTCGACGCCTTGCTGCCGGTATTTCCCTTGGCCTTGGCCTTGAGTTCGTTGTGACATGAAAAACGCCGGCAAGCGAATGCGTGTCTGCATCCTCGGATCGACGGGTTCGATCGGCACCAGCACTCTGGACGTGCTGTCGCGTCACCCCGATCGGTTCGAGGTGTTTGCGCTTTCTGCCCAGAATCGCGTCGACGAGTTGCTGGCACAGTGTTTGACGTGGCGCCCGAAATTCGCGGTTCTTTCAGAGCTGCATCCGGCACAGATGCTTCAGACGCAATTGCGGTCCGCCGGCTGCGACACCGCGGTGCTGGCCGGTCCGCACGCCTTGTGCGAAATGGCGTCGCACCCGGATGTCGATGCGGTGATGGCCGCCATCGTCGGTGCCGCCGGTTTGTCGCCGTGTCTGGCTGCTGCGCGCGCGGGCAAGCGCTTGCTGCTCGCCAACAAGGAAGCGCTGGTGGTCGGCGGCGCGTTGTTCATGTCGGCCGTGCGCGACGGCGGCGCCCAGTTGCTGCCGATCGACAGTGAGCATTCGGCGATTTTTCAATGCCTGCCCGAAGACCGCAGCCGCTGGGGCGCTCGCATCGACCACATCGTTCTCACGGCCTCCGGGGGTCCGTTTCGCACGCATGACGTGACCACACTGGCCAGTGTCACGCCGGATCAGGCCTGTGCGCACCCGAACTGGGTGATGGGACGCAAGATATCGGTCGACTCCGCCACGATGATGAACAAAGCGCTCGAGGTCATCGAGGCCCGCTGGCTGTTCGACCTGGCGCCTGAGCAGATCCAGGTGGTCATTCACCCGCAGAGCATCGTGCACTCGATGGTGGTGTGTCGCGATCATTCGGTGCTGGCGCAGATGGGCACACCTGACATGCGTGTGCCCATCGCCTACGGCCTGTCGTTTCCCGAGCGCATGGCGTCGGGTGCGGGGCTGCTCGATTTCCCTTCGCTTTCTGCACTTACTTTCGAGCCCGCGGACATTCAGCGTTATCCCGGATTGCCGCTGGCCTGGGAAACACTGCGCGGACCGGAAGGCAGCACCGCCGTGTTGAACGCCGCGAATGAAGTGGCCGTGGCTGCATTCCTCGCCGGTGCCATTCGCTTCGATGACATCCACCGGGTCAACACGCGCACTCTGGAGGTCGTGGTGCCCCAGGCCGACGACAGCAGTTCGGTCGAAGGCCTGATCGAACTCGACGTACGGGCGCGTCGCGCCGCTTCGCAGCAGATGGAGCATCTTTCGCGATGATCACCACCGTGCTGGCCTTCTTACTGACCCTGGGCGTCTTGATCGTCGTCCACGAGTACGGCCACTACCGCGTTGCGGTGGCGTGCGGCGTCAAGGTGCTGCGCTTTTCGATCGGCTTCGGCCGCGTGCTGTGGCGGCGGCAGACAACACCTGATGGCACCGAGTTCGTGGTGTCCCTGCTACCGCTCGGCGGTTACGTGCGCATGCTCGACGAGCGCGAGGCTCCGGTGGCCCCGTCAGAACGCAGCCGGGCCTTCAACAGCCAGTCCTTGTGGAAGCGGTCGGCCATCGTCGCTGCCGGGCCCATTGCCAATCTGCTCCTCGCTGTGGTGCTTTATGCCAGCGCGCACTGGATCGGGATGGACGAACCGAAGGCCTTGCTCGGTTCACCGATCGCCGCCAGCGTTGCAGAGCGCGCCGGCTTGCGGGCCGGAGACTGGGTCCAGGCCACGTCGACCGATGGCGAAGAGTGGACCGAGGTGCGGTCGATGACCGAGTTGGTCTGGCACGTCACGCAGGCGGTGCTGCGCAGTGAGCCCTTGAATCTGCGCGTCAGCGACGCGAGAGGGCAGCATGAGCGCAGCGTGGTGCTTCCGCTCGATCGTGTCGAGGGGCGCGAGGTCGACTCGCAGTTGATGCGTCGCGTTGGTTTCGGGGGCCTGTACACCGAACCGGTGATGGGTGAGATCAAACCGGGCGGTGCGGCTTCGACCGCGGGTGTTCGCGCCGGGGATCGAGTGCTGTCGGTCGATGGAGTTGCCATTGCCGATGCCGCGACCCTGCGCGAAGCCATCCGCGCCAGTGCTGCCGCCTCCACAGTGCATCCGCAGCAATGGCGTGTCGAGCGCGCAGGGCAGGCGATCGATCTTGTCGTCGAACCGGTGGTGGTCACCGACGGCGACCGTCGGATCGGCCGCATCGACGCTTACATCGGCGGACCTCCGGAAATGGTCCATGTGCGCTATGGCTTGATCGACGGAGCCTGGCGGGCGGTGACGCGCACCTGGGACACATCGGCGCTCACGCTCAAGATGTTCGGTCGGATGTTGATCGGCGAAGCCTCGCTGAAAAACCTCACCGGTCCGCTGACGATCGCCGATTACGCAGGCCAGTCGGTGCGTGTCGGCTTCGCCTATTACCTTGGATTCCTCGCGGTCGTGAGCATCAGCCTCGGTGTGCTCAACCTGTTGCCGCTGCCGATGCTCGACGGCGGACACCTCATGTACCATCTTTTCGAAGCGATGACGGGGCGACCCGTTCCGGACTTGTGGCTAGAACGCCTGCAGCGCGGGGGGGTGGCCGTCATGCTGATGCTCATGTCCATCGCTCTCTTCAACGACGTGGCCCGCCTGATGGGCCTGCACTGATCTCTCCTATGCGACCCACCTTGCGTATATCTTGCCGTTCTATCCTGTCTCGTCCCGCGCTCGCCTCCATCGTTATCACGGCTGCATTGCACACCGGGTCGGCCTGGGCGGTCGAGCCTTTCAAACTGGTCGACATTCGCGTCGAAGGCTTGCAGCGCAGCGACGCTGGCACCGTCTTCGCGTCGTTGCCGTTTCGCATTGGCGACACCTACACCGACGAGAAAGGGGTGGCCGCGCTTCGCGCCTTGTTCGCTACCGGCCTGTTCAAGGACGTTCGCCTCCAGATCGATGGATCGGTGGTGGTGGTGGTGGTGGACGAGCGGTCGGTCATCGGCAGCATTGATTTCGTTGGCCTGAAGGAATTCGAAAAGGATGCGCTGATCAAGGCGCTGAAGGATTTCGGCGTCAGTGAAGGGCAGCCGTTCGACAAGGCTCTGGCCGACCGGGCGGAGCAGGAACTCAAGCGTCAATACCTCAGCCGCAGCCTCTACGGTGTCGAGGTCGTGTCCACGGTGACGCCGCAAGAACGCAACCGCGTCAACGTGACGTTCAACGTCACCGAGGGTTCGGTGGCGAAGATCAAGGAGATTCGTGTTGTCGGCAACAGCGCCTTCAGCGAAAGTACCTTGAAGGGTCTGTTCGATCTGGACGAAGGCGGTTGGCTCTCGTTCTATACCAAGGCCGACCGCTACTCGCGCGCGAAGTTGAATGCCGACCTCGAAACGCTGCGCGCCTACTACCTGAATCGTGGCTACCTCGAGTTCAATGTCGAGTCGACCCAGGTCGCCATTTCACCAGACAAGCAGGACATCACGATCACGGTCAACGTGAAGGAAGGTCAGCTCTACACCGTTACTGCCGTCAAGCTCGATGGTCAATATCTCGCGAAGGAAGACGAGTTCAAGTCACTCGTCACCATCAAGCCCGGTGAACCGTATCGCGCTGAATCAGTGGCCGAGACCACCAAGGCTTTCGTCGAGAAATTCGGGACATTCGGCTACGCATTCGCCCGGGTCGATGCACGCCCCGACATCGACCGTGTCAACGGACGCGTCGAGCTAACGATGTTCGCGGAGCCTCAGAGGCGCGTGTACGTGCGTCGCATCAGTGTCGCTGGCAATGCACGTACCCGTGACGAAGTGGTGCGCCGCGAGTTCCGGCAATTCGAGTCGTCGTGGTACGACGGCCGCAAGATCAAGCTGTCGCGTGATCGGGTCGACCGCCTGGGTTATTTCAGTGACGTCAACATCGACACCAACGAGGTGCCAGGCACTGCGGATCAGGTCGATCTCGTCATCACGATCAAGGAGAAGCCGACCGGCAACTTGTTGCTGGGCGCCGGCTTTTCGAGTGCCGACAAGGTATCGCTCACGGCATCGATCAAGCAGGAAAACGTGTTCGGCACCGGGAATTACCTAGGACTTGAATTCAACACCAGCAAGTCATCGCGCACGATTGTGTTGAGCACTATCGATCCGTATTACACGATCGATGGCATCTCGCGGGCCTTCGACTTCTATTACAGAACATCGACACCGCTGAACAGCCAAGGTGAAGATTACAAGCTGGTCACGCCGGGCGCTTCAGTGCGTTTCGGTGTGCCCTTCAGCGAGTTCGACACCGTGTTCTTCGGTATTGGTTTCGAGCGCACCGAAATTCAAGGCCGTGACAACCTGCCCGACAGCTACTTCCGCTACCGCGAGCAGTTCGGTCCAACCAGCACGGCGGTCCCGCTGACGATCGGCTGGACCCGAGACCAGCGAGACAGTGCCTTGGTGCCGACTCAGGGGCGCTACCAGCGGGTGAATGTGGACATCGGCATCGCCGGTGATCAGCGCTACATCCGCACCAATCTGCAATTCCAGGAGTACTTCACGCCGTTCAGACGCCTGACGCTCGGCGTCAATGCCGAACTCGGCTACGGAAAAGGCCTTGGCGGTCGCCCCTATCCGATTTTCAAGAACTTCTTCGGTGGTGGTCTGGGAACCGTGCGTGGCTTCGATCAGGGGTCGCTGGGGCAGGTCGACAACCTCGGCGCATACATCGGTGGCAATCGCCGCCTCAACATCAACACCGAGCTGTATCTGCCGCTGCCAGGCACCGGCAACGATCGCACGCTGCGCTGGTTCACCTATGTCGACGTTGGCAACGTCTGGGCGGTTGGCGACGACTTGACGTTCGACAGCCTGCGGGCATCGGTGGGACTAGGTTTCAGCTGGATTTCTCCGGTCGGCCCACTCAAGATCAGCTATGGCGCGCCTTTCAAGAAGCAGCCTACAGATAGAATTCAGCGTCTTCAATTTCAGATCGGGACCGCGTTTTGATGAACAGGTTACTTACGAACGCGTTAGCCGCGTCGGTGCTGGTCGCCGCCACCTGGAATGTTCAGGCTGAAGAACTCAAGATCGGCTATGTCAACAGCGATCGGGTTCTTCGGGAAGCCATTCCGGCGAAGACGGCCCAGGCCAAGCTCGAGGCGGAGTTTGCCAAGCGCGACAAGGACATGGCCGAACTCGCCAGCAAGCTGAAGTCGACCAGTGAAAAACTGGAGAAAGAGGCGCCGACCTTGGCCGAGTCCGAGCGGAGTCGGCGTCAGCGAGACCTGGTCGAGCAGGATCGTGAATTCCAGCGCAAGCGCCGCGAGTTCCAAGAGGATCTGACTCAGCGCAAGAACGAAGAACTGTCCGCAGTCGTCGAGCGAGCGAACAAGGTGATCAAGCAGATCTTCGAGGCTGAAAAGTACGACTTGATTCTGCAAGAGGCCGTTTTCGCTGGCCCGAAAATCGACATCACCGACAAGGTGGTCAAGGCGCTGAATGCACAGGGTGGCAAGTGAGTCGGTTCCGCGGTTTGCGCTAGGCGAACTGGCGGCGCAGCTGGGCGCCGAATTGATCGGCGACCCGATGCAGGTCGTCACCCGCATCGGCCCGCTCGACAATGCGATGCCTGACACGATTTGTTTCGTGTCCAATGCGCGTTATCTGCCTCAGCTCTCCGAGTCGAAAGCCGGCTGCGTGATCGTGTCGGCGGCGCATCGTGAAATCGCCGAACAGCGCGGCGCTGCGTTGATCGCGGCTGACCCCTACCTCTGCTTCGCCAAGCTCACCCAGCTTTGGGTGGCACGCGCTCGTGGTGTGCCGAACGCCTTCGTGCACCCCAGCGCGGTGGTGCACGCTGAGGCCGAAATCGGTCGTGATGTGTCGATTGGTCCGTTGGCCGTCATTGAACAGGCTGCGGTGATCGGTGACGGGGCTGTGATCGGCGCGCAGTGCTTTGTGGGTGCCGGTGCGTCCGTTGGTGCGAAGACGCGCCTGTCCCCGCAGGTTGTGCTCGGTGCGCGTTGTCACATCGGCGCGAGGGGCCTCATTCACAGCGGTGCGGTGATCGGAGCAGACGGCTTTGGCTTCGCTCCGAACGAAGGGCGATGGGAAAAGATCGAGCAGCTCGGCGGCGTTCGTATCGGTGACGACGTCGAGATCGGTGCGAACACCTGTATCGACAGGGGTGCCTTGGGAGACACCGTGATCGAAGACGGTGTCAAGCTCGACAACCTTGTGCAGATCGCCCACAACGTCCACATCGGCGCCCACACGGCGATGGCCGGCACTGCGGCGGTGTCGGGAAGCACGCATATCGGCGCGCACTGCACGCTGGCCGGCGGTGCGGGCGTGGTGGGTCACGTCACGCTGGCCGACCACGTTCATCTCGGCGCGCGCTCGGTAGCCACCCATTCGATCAGCAAGCCGGGCCTGTACACCGGCCTGTTTCCCATCGATGACAATGCCTCGTGGGAAAAGAACGCGGCCACGCTGCGTCAATTGCACCGGTTGCGCGATCGCATTCGGGCACTGGAAAAAAACAAAGAGACCAAACCGTCATGACGATGGACATCCACGAGATCCTGAAGAAGATTCCGCATCGTTATCCGATCCTGCTTGTCGATCGCGTTCTCGAAATCAAGAAGGGCGTGAGCATCAAAGCGCTGAAAAATGTCAGCATCAACGAACCGTATTTCAGCGGCCATTTTCCGCAGCGACCGGTGATGCCGGGCGTCCTGATGATCGAAGCCCTGGCGCAGGCGGCGGCAATCCTGGGATTCGAGACGCTGGACATTTCACCGGACGACAACTCGTTGTTCTACTTTGCGGGTATCGATGGGGCGCGCTTCAAGCGGCCGGTCGAACCCGGCGATCAGTTGGTTCTAGAGGTCACGCTCGATCGCATGAAGTCCGGTATCTTCAAATTCAAGGCGCGCGCCACGGTTGATGGCGAACTGGCCGTCGAGGCCGACCTGATTTGCACGGTGCGAACGATCGCCTGAGCACGATGTCGCTGTTGTCTTGCGCGTCAAATGTCTCTGCGACATGGCGCTGATCCACCCTACTGCGATCATCGAACCGGGTGCCGAGCTCGACAGTTCGGTCAGCGTCGATGCGTACAGCATCGTGCGCTCGAACGTGCACATTGCCGCCGGTACGACCATTGGCGCGCACTGCGTGATTGAAGGTCGCACGACGATTGGCCGCGACAACCACATTTTTCAGTTCTGCTCGCTAGGTGCGGTGCCGCAGGACAAGAAATACCGCGACGAACCGACCGAACTCCACATCGGGGATCGCAACACCATTCGCGAGTTCTGTACCTTCAACATCGGCACCGCCCAAGACAGCGGTGTGACGCGTGTCGGTGACGACAACTGGGTGATGGCCTATGTGCACATCGCGCACGACTGCCAGGTCGGCAACCAGACGATCCTGGCCAACAACGCGACTCTGGCCGGGCATGTTCATCTCGGTGATTGGGTCATCGTCGGTGGGTTGACTGGCGTGCATCAGTTCGTGAAGGTCGGGCCGCACGCGATGATCGGCTTCGCGAGCGCCGTTTCGCAGGACGTGCCGCCCTTCATGATGGTCGACGGCAATCCGCTGGCGGTGCGCGGCTTCAATGTCGAAGGCCT
>JARXKP010000082.1 GCA_030271615.1 Pseudomonadota bacterium | reverse complement strand
TGATCCACCTCCGGGCGCAACATGGCCATCGAATCCCTTGCGGCGACAGGCACCGCCAGAACGAGCTGGACCGGGTTGCGCTGGCGCAGCGCCTTCAGCGCGGCGCGCATGGTGGTGCCGGTCGCAATGCCATCGTCGACCACGATCACCGTGTGCCCCGCCAGATCGAGCGGAGCACGGCCGTGCAGATAGGCCTGACGCCGGCGCGCGATCTCCCGCAGCGCGTCCAGGGTTCGCGAATCGATGTCGTCGACCTGGTCGCGGAAGGCTTCCCACACGCCCTCCTCGATGACGAATTGCGGAGGCGTTCCCTCGGCAACCGCCGCCATCGCAAGTTCCGGCTGTCCCGGCGCGCCGATCTTGCGCACCAGCATCAGGTCGAGCGGCGCGTGCAGCGCCCGTGCAACCACGGCCGCGACAGGCACGCCGCCGCGCGGAAGGGCGATCACGGTGATCGGCTGCGGCAGATGGAGCTGCAGCAGACGTTCGGCCAGCAGTCGTCCCGCTTCGGCACGGCTCGCAAACGGCAGGCGCGGGTGGCTGCGATCACCAGATAGGTTGGTCATGCTGTGGTCTCCCCTTCCAGCCCTGGGTCAGGTGGGTGTCGAACCACGCTGCACCGAGTTCGGCGACGCATTCGAGCGCGCCGGATTCCTCGAAAAGGTGGGTCGCACCGGGCACCACTTCGAGGCGCTTGCAGCAACGAAGCGCACGCATTGCCGCGCGATTCAGTTCGAGCACCTCGCAGTCCTCGGAACCGACGATCAGCAGCGTCGGCGCCTGAACCTGCGGCAGGCCATCCAGCGCCAGATCCGGCCGCCCGCCGCGAGACACCACCGCAGCCACCTCGCCCGGTCGCTCGGCCGCAGTCACCAGAGCGGCCGCCGCACCGGTGCTGGCCCCGAACAAACCGATGCGCAGACCGGTCAGCTCCTTGCAGCCCCCGACCCAGTCGAGCGCCTGCTTGACACGCTGGCCGAGCAGGTCGATGTCGAACACCTTGCGGCGGTCGGAGCCTTCGGATTCGGTCAGCAGATCGAACAGCAGCGTCGCCATCCTGTACCGATGAAGGATGCCGGCGACCCATTGATTGCGCGGGCTCAGTCGGCTGCTCCCGCTGCCGTGGACGAACAGCACCAGCGCCTGCGCATCGAGTGGCACGACCAGCTCGCCGGGCAGCCCCGGCGTGCCGACGCGCACCGGCATGTCAGCCAGACTGTTGGTCATGCCCGAGGATCTGTTCATGGTTTATGTTCACGCGGACGATTGATGGCCCGGTTGAGCGGGGTCAACGCGAGCCCACCGACACGAATCCGCATTCGCCGCTGCGAGCGTGGTCCGTGCCCCTGTGAGGCCCACCGCGGACGGCTCTCCGGTTTTCCTACAGGTGTCATTGAGCACACTCAATTCGACCAGCCGGGTCTGGCACGACGCTCGCTCATTGATACGACGGAGGGTTGCCGACATGACCGCAAATCCCCACCCATCGGCGCGACAGGAAGTGCTGCGGTTCCAGGCCGACATCGGTTTCGACGACGATGTCACGGCCTTCATCTCGCACTCGGCCTTGAGCGCTCGATACGGCAGCTTCGAGGGCATTCACGACCTGCGGGAAATGGTGGCCGAGCACCGCCGGGAGCTTGATCAGGCCGTGGCCCGCAGGATCAATGGCGGTTGCCGCCAGCCGGTCGTGCTGCGGGCTTCGGACTTGTGTCTTTCCGACATCGCCGAGATGGCGCCCGACTTCTGTGTCTGATGAAGCGTCGGTCGATATCGCGCACGCGCATCCCTCGGCCTCAGGGCTCGATCGTTGAGTCCGATGCCCTGACGCCCGAGGCCGGCCTCGACGCGATCGAGCCGCCGCCGGCCGACATCGAGCACCCGAGCGAGCACCGGGTCGGACCGATCGAGAGCGCGGCCCCGCGAACCGATCCGGCCGAGGGCATCGCCGGTTTCCTCGAGCCCGAGGAAGCGCCGGGCGGTGACGAACCACTGCTGCAGCCCGAGCGCGGCGCCTGAGGCTGAAAGAGCCATCTCAGCCGCGTTGATCGACCTCAACGCGTCATGCGACGAGATCGGTCAAGGTTGCACAAGGGTCTGGCGCTGCACATCGCAGCGCACGAGATTCGCAACACGCAGGAGGAGATCATGTCCACGATCGCGCTCAATCTGGAAACCGACATCGTCGTGTTGCCGCCGCCATCGCTGTTTCCGTCGCTCACGCTGGAACATGCGTTGAAAAACCGCCGCAGCTGGCGTGCCTTCCTGCCCGACGCCTTGTCGCTGGAAATGCTGTCTGCGCTGCTGTGGGCGGGCTTCGGGGTCAATCGCGCCGAGCGAGGCGGACGCACCGCGCCGTCGGCACACGACTGGCAGGAAATCGAGGTTTTCGCGGTGCTTCCGGAAGGCGCGTTCCGCTACGACGCCACGAACCACCGGCTGTTGCTCGTCAAGGCCGAGGATCTGCGCAAGGACACCGGCCTGCAGGACTTCGTTGCCACCGCGCCGCTCAACCTGGTCTATGTCGCCGACTTTGCCCGCATGCACGGCGCCCGGCCCGAGGAACGCGAGTTCCTGGCGGGCGCCGATGCGGGCTGCATTGCGCAGAACGTCTATCTGTTCTGCGCCTGCGTCGGTCTGGCCACGGTGGTTCGGGGCCTGATCGACAGACGGCGGCTGGCGTCCGCGCTCGGGTTGTCGCCGACCGAGCGCGTGGCGCTCGCGCAAAGCGTCGGACGGGCGGGTGCGGCATGACCGACGTGGTGCTCGACCCGGTGTTCTGGGAGCTGATGGAGTCCGGTGCGCCGGCCTTCGTGCAGTGTTGGCTGGTGGCCGAAGGCGACCGAGTGCACAGCGGACAGGCGCTGGCCTCGATCCACATCGGTCTGGACACGGTCGACCTGCCGGCGCCGCACAGCGGCACGGTGGAGGAAATCCTCGTGGGATCCGGAGGGTCCTTCACGCGGGATGACACCCTGGCGCGTCTGATCGTGATCTGACGGCCGGGGCCGTGTCGCGGCCCGACACACGCTGCGAAGTCCGCATGTCCGCCGAACCGGAACCGTCACGGAAGGTGGACGCACCGAGCCTCGATGAGAAGCTGCGCTTTCTTCGCGCGACGGCGGCGGAGGCCGGACCGGCCGATCCGGTGCACGAGCAGGAGACCCACATGTCGTGGGTGTTCTTCGCGGGTGACCGTGTTCTCAAGCTGAAGAAGCCGGTGCGCTTTTCGTTTCTCGACTTCACGACGCTGTCGGCTCGCGAGTTCTTCTGCCGGGAAGAGGTTCGCCTCAACTCGCGGCTGGCGCCCGGCGTCTACCTCGGGGTGCTCGCGCTGCAGGCCGATGGCGATGCCTGGTCCCTGGTGCCCGACGATCATCTGCCGGCCCGCGGTCGAACGGTCGACTGGCTGGTGTCGATGCGTCGACTGCCGCCCGAACGCACGCTGCTGCACCTGATCGGAAAACGATCGGTCGAGCCGCGCGACATCGATGCGCTGATCGAACGCCTGGTCGCCTTCTATCGCCTGGCGCCGAGGATCGACATCACGCCGGATGGCTACCTGGACCGCTTTCGCAGCCAGCACATCGCCGACCGCGAACTGCTGATGAACCCGCGGTGGCGGCTGCCGGATGCGGCGCGGGCACTCGATGCTTTCGACGCTGCGCTGACGCGCTGGGCACCCACGCTGCAAGAGCGTGCCAGGCAAGGACGGATCGTCGAAGGGCACGGCGACCTGCGCCCGGAGCATGTCTGGCTGATGCGGCCACCGGTCGTGATCGACTGTCTCGAGTTCAGCGCGTCGCTCCGACAGGTCGACCCGTTCGACGAACTGGCCTTTCTCGCGCTGGAGTGCGGACTGGCCGGCGCGGACTGGATCGGCGAGCGTCTCGTAACGGGTTGCGCTGCTGCGCTGGGCGACGCACCGTCACCGGCGCTGATGGCGATCTACACCGCCCAACGCGCGTTGCTGCGAGCCCGGCTGGCGATGGCCCACCTGCTCGACCCGCAACCACGCACACCTGAGCGGTGGCCGCTGCAGGCCGGGCGCTACCTCGGGCGCGCGCTCGATGCGCTGGACACCCTCGCCGTCTCCGCGGCGCTCAGCCCGGAAGGTCGACCCGGCAGTCCCTGATGGCCCGGGCGAACAGCGGCACGGCGGACACGATGCGCAGTTTGCGGCGCACCGGCCCGTCGGGGGAGAGGCGGAACGGCGGCACGCTGTCGGTCACCAGCAGCTGATCCACCGACGCCGCAGCCAGCATCTCGGGTGCCGATCCGGTGAACAGCCCGTGAGCGGCACACGCAATGACGCGCTGTGCGCCCTGATGGCGCAGCGCATCGGCGGCGTGCTTCATCGTCTCGCCGCTGGCGATCAGGTCGTCGAGCAGCAGCACCGTCATGCCGTCGACATCGCCGGCGACCAGGTGAGAACTGCTGACGAGCCCGGCGCTGCGGCGCTTGTCGACCATGGCGAAGCCGACCGGCCGCAGCAGCCGATGCTCGAGCGATTCGCGCCAGAGCTGCGCGCGCTTGACACCGCCGGGGTCGGGCGAGGCGACGGCCAGCGGCCCGTTGCCCACCAGCTCCTGCACGACGGCATCGAACGCCTCGTGCGCCTGCAAGTGCATCGTCAGGCAGCGAAACGCGTTCTGGAAGGCCGACAGGTTGTGCGCCTCGAGCACGATCACCTGCCCCACACCGACCGCCTCGAAAAGCTGTGCGATGTAACGCAAGGTCACCGGATCGTGGGGTTTCGTCTGCCGGTCCTTGCGGGCGTAGGCCAGGTAAGGCACCACCGCGGTCACCCGGCCGGCGCCATGCTCGCGCAGCGTGGCCGTGAAGATCAGCAACTGGAACAGCTTGTCGTGTGGGCTTTGCTGCGGCCCGCCGTGCAGGCTCGCGATCACGTAGACATCATGACCACGCGGATCGACCAGGGGCCGAATCTTGTGTTCGCCGTCCTCGAAGCCGCGGTCTTCGAGCGGGGCGAGGGGCTCATCCAGTTCGGCGGAAAGCGCGCGCGCGAACGGGCAGTCGGGATCGAGCGAGAACAGCAGCATGGACAGGTCTCCGTGAACCGCAAAACCGCAGCATCGACGCAGGCGGGCGTCGGCCGGTTGAGCCTGCGCAAGGGTCCTTCCGTCCGTGCGCAACCGGCTGCGAGGCTGCACCCGCCCGAGCCGCCGTCAGCCGGGCGGTGTCACGGCGCCCCAGCGGGCCACCGAGAACAGGCCGACGAAGCGGGGCAACTCCTGCGCCGGCAGTCGGTCGATGCCCGCAGCACCGGCACGCCCGGCACCGCCGAAGCGGCTGCACAGCGCATGCGCCCCCGAGGGGCTGGCAAGCGGAGCACGTACGCTGACGACGTAGGCACCGTCGCGACGCTGCTTCAGCACGGCATGCGCCATCGTCGGCTGGGCCCGCGCCAGCTGGTTGGCCAGACAGCCGATCACCCGCCGACTCCACGGTGCGTCGGGCAGCAGCGTCACGCTGGCGTGCTCGTTCTTCCAGCACGGCTGATGACCGGCCGCTTCCTTCAGGTCGGCTCGACGCGCGTCGATCAGGTCGCCCCCAATGGCCTCGCGCACCAGCAGGTCGAGAGGATCGCGATAGCGGATCAGCGTCTCGTACAGCTGCGCCGGTTTGACCCATACATCGTTCTCGTCGTCGCCGTAGGCGTTGTAGTTGATCGCCTCGCCGAGCTGACGCAGCAGGCCACGCTCACGGTTGCCGATGTCGCAGGGCAGCGCGTCGGCCACTTCGGCCAGGTTGTCGCCGTAGGCGCCGACCAGCGCCCAGCGTCGATAGGCGCCCTTCAGATGGGCATCCATCAGCAGGCTGGTGCACCAGCGGTGATCGAACCTCAGATGCGATTCCAGTCGGGGATGCACCGGGACGTCGGCCGCCGTATGGTGGTCGAAGTAGCGCACCGTGGCGCCGCTCTCCAGCAGTCGCTGCAGGGCGGACCGGTTGCGATCCATTGAGATGTCGCACACCAGCACCTCGTCGCCGGCGCCCGCGTCGACGCGTTCGAGCAATCCGATATCGCGCTTGACTCCGGTGATCAGCCGGGCCGGCGCAGGCGCATGCAGCCGCCACTGCACGACAGCGCACAAGCCATCGGCATCGCCGTTGCAGACATCGAACTGGCGACCCCCGGCGATGTTCGCCGGGGCGGTCATTCGGGTTCCAGGTGCGGTGGGCAGCCACCTTCGGCGGGCTCGCCGGACTCGGGGTCGAGCCAGTCGGCCATGCCGATCTCGGCTTGCGCTTCAGGCAAGGACTCGCCCTCCACCGGCGTCTGGCCATCGGTGCCGTCGAAGGCCGCATCGATCGAAGCCCGCGCCTCTTCGAAGGTGTCGAAGGGCCCGAACTCCTGCCGACCGTCGAAGGACAGCCCGTGGTACCCGTCCGGTCGATCGACGACCCGGCCCGACGCTGCGATGGCAACATCTTCAATCGGCTCAACCGGGGAATCCGGCGTCGAGGTCTGTGTGGTTTTGCGGACCGTGGCGGTACTCCAGCAGCGCTTCAGACCCTCACATTACCCCAGCCCGCCGTGTCCATGGCTGGAATGCGCAACGGAGGCAACGGGGGAACGACCGGCGTGGTCTCGACCGTTTCACGATCGATGCCGCGCCGGATCACCTCGGCCAGCCGACCCGTGTCGCTCGCGCAGGCCGCGGCCAGGTCATCAAGCGAAACGATCCCGATCAGCTGCTGCGCGTCGTTGGTGACGAGCAGACGGCGCACGGCGTGCTCCTGCATGACCACCAAGGCGTGACTGAGGTCGTCGCGCTCGGACACGCTGGCCACCTGCCGGTTCGCGAGGTCGCCGATGTCGACGTTGTCGCCATCAAGCCCCTGCGCCAGCACGTGGATCACCAGATCGCGGTCGGTGACGACACCCGTCACTCGTGTGCCGTCGGCGGATTCGGTCGTGACGACCAGCGCACCGACATGGTGTTCGCGCATCAAGCCGGCAGCCTGCGTCAGGTTGCACGCGCTGTCGACGGTGACGATGCGTCGACTGCAAAGGGAACCGATGTTCATGCCTGTCTCCTGGAGCGACGAATGAAGATGAAACCCGGACGCGGTGGCGTCATTAGCGCGCCGAGTCGGCGGGCCATCGTTGATCACCCTCAACGGTGCGTCGGTTGCGCGACTTGAGGCTGGTCAGTCGGCGTGCCCGATGCCGGGCGCCCAATCGAGGTGGCCGGTGGTTCGCCGGATCAGCCAGGCGGAGCCCGCACCGATGAAGAACAAGATCAAGTTCAATGTGGCGTACCTGATCGTCGCGCTGCTGGCGATCGTGCTGCTGCGCGACTGGTGGTTGCAGGCCCATGCGATCGAGAGCGTTCCGTACAGCACATTCGAGCGCTACCTGACCGAGGGCCGCATCGACGAGGTCACGGTCACCGAGACGTTGATGACCGGCCGCTACAAGTCACCCGACAAGGAAGGCCGGACCCACGTGGTGGCCCCGCGGGTCGACCCGGCGACGGCCGAGCGGCTGTCGCGCTTCGGCGTGAGCTACACGCGCGGCATCGAATCCAACTTGCTGCGCGACTTCCTGTCGTGGATCGCCCCGATGCTGGTGTTCGGGGCGCTGTGGTACTTCGTCGTGCGACGGATGGCCGGTCGCTCCGATGTCGGCGGATTGATCGGGATCGGCCAGAGCAAGGTCAAGGTCTACGTCGAGAAGAGCACCGGCGTCACCTTCGACGACGTGGCCGGCGTCGACGAGGCCAAGGCCGAGCTGCAGGAGATCGTCGAATTCCTGAAGAACCCGAAGGAGCACGGGCGGCTCGGGGCCCGCGTGCCGAAAGGGGTGCTGCTGATGGGCCCCACCGGCACCGGCAAGACCCTGCTCGCGCGAGCCGTCGCTGGCGAGGCCGGCGTGGCGTTCTTCTCGATCAGCGGCTCGGAGTTCATCGAGATGTTCGTCGGCGTCGGCGCGGCGCGCGTGCGCGACCTCTTCGAGCAGGCTCGGGCGAATGCACCGGCGATCATCTTCATCGACGAGCTCGACGCACTGGGCAAGGCGCGCGGCGCGTTCTCGGTGATGGGCGCAGACAGCGAGCGCGAGCAGACGCTGAACCAGTTGCTGGTCGAGCTCGACGGCTTCGACCCGAGCGTGGGCGTGGTGCTGCTGGCGGCGACCAACCGACCTGAAATCCTCGACCCCGCGCTGTTGCGCGCCGGTCGCTTCGACCGCCAGGTGCTGGTCGACCGCCCAGACCGCCGCGGCAGGCTGGAGATCCTGAAGGTGCACATCAAGAAGATCAAGGCCGCACCCGACCTCGATCTGGAGCAGGTGGCGGCCATCACCGTCGGCCTCGCCGGCGCCGATCTCGCCAACATCGTCAACGAGGCAGCGCTGTGCGCCACGCGACGCAACGGCGAATCGGTGCGGCTCGACGACTTCACGCTGGCGATCGAGCGCATCGTCGCCGGCATCGAGAAGAAGAACCGCGTGATGTCGCCAAAGGAACGCCAGGTCGTCGCGTATCACGAGATGGGGCACGCACTGACCGCCCTCGCCCTGCCCGGAACCGACGAGGTGCACAAGGTGTCGATCATCCCGCGCGGCATCGGCGCGCTGGGCTACACGCTGCAACGGCCCAGCGAGGATCGGCTGCTGCTGAGCTACACCGAGCTGATGAACCGCATCGCCGTCCTGCTCGGTGGCCGGGCGGCCGAGAAGCTGGTGTTCGATCAGCTGTCCACCGGCGCGGCGGACGACATTGCCAAGGCCACCGACATCGCCCGCAGCATGGTCATGCGGTACGGCATGGACGAAGACCTGGGATGCGTCGCCTATGCCGAGAATCCGGCGCGTTTTCTCGATCTGGCCGGAACGGCGCCGCAGCGTGGCAACGAGCCCAGCCCCGAGACGGCACAGCGCATCGATGCGGCCGTGCGCGGGATCGTCCAGGCCGCGTTCGAGAACGCGACGTCCCTGCTGCACAACAACCGCGCCACGCTGGATCGCTGCGTGCAGGCCCTGATCGAGAAGGAGTCCCTGGACGAATCCGACATCCGCGAGCTGAGCGCCGATCTGCAGCGCACCGGGTGATTCAGCGGCGCGAAGGCCGCTCCAACCCGACTTCGCCGTGGGCGCGCGCATCGAGGTAGCGGTACAGGTCGTCGACGTGCGCGCGCACCGAGGGCTCGCCTTTCCAGGCGGGCATCTCGGTCGGGCCTTCCCGGCGGCGCAGAACATCCTGCACCAGCGCGTCGCGCCCGGCGCCTTCTCCGGCCGCCTCAGCTTGCGGAACGACCCACTGATAGCGCTGGAGCACCGTCGCGACGAAACGGCCTTCGCTCATCCCGCGCACGCGCGCCAGCAAGTCCGGGGCGCTGTCGGTGCCTTCACCGTCGGGCCCGTGGCAGCGCGAGCAATGCGCCCGATACAGACGCCACCCCAGGTACGCAGAAGGCGCCGACGGGGCGCTTTCGACACTGCTCTCGGCCTCGGCGTCGAAATAGAAGAGGGCCTCGTGGTGGTCACCGGCGTGGAGGGTCGTGGCCCGCTGCTGTGTCTGACCACCGAACTGCGCTTCCAGCGTGTAGCGGCCGGGCGGCAGATCGACGAACAACCACGGACCGTCGAGCGGCGCGTCGAAGACGATTTTTTGCTGTGCGTCGTGGATGGTGAGGCGCACATCGGACAGAAACGCGCCGGTCTTGCGCACCGCCGTGATGACCCACAGGTTGAAGCGCTCGCGCTGCGCCTGCAGGGTCTCTCGTTCTTCCACGGACACGCCGCCGGAGGCATAGCTGCGGCCGTCGGCGGTGGTGCCCTGCTGGAGCGCATGTGCACTGCCGCCGAACACCAGGGCCAGAAGCATGAGGCTGCGCATCGGGTGGTTCATCTCGGTCATCCTGGTCCACGGGTCGATGGAAATTCGCGTTGAAGCGGTGGCTCCGCACCGGCCGCTTCAGGCTCCGTCGCATCGACTCTAGGTGCCGGCGACCGGGCCGAATTGACTGCGATCACCGAGCCTGCAAATCGGAGCTTTCGCGGCGGGCCGGCCGGGCCGCATCGGCGGCGAGCAGTTACGCAGGCTCAATCAAGCGCCGGCCGTCCCGCCCGACACTGATCGACCGTTGGCGATGCCGGATGCGAATCACCCGCCACTGCCGATCGATTCATTCCACACCGAAAGGAAACGCATGAAAACCGATGCTCAAATCAAGGCAGATGTCACCCGTGAACTCGAATGGGACACGTCGATCAATTCGTCGAATGTGGGGATCGCCGTCAACCATGGCATCGTGACCCTGTCCGGTCACCTCGACACCTACGCCGAGAAATACGCCATCGAACGCGCGGTGCAGCGTGTCGAAGGGGTGAAGGCCGTGGCCATCGAACTCGACGTCAAGCTGGCACCCGACCACAAGCGCAGCGACTCCGAGATCGCGCAGGCGATCGAGACGGCCTTCAAGTGGCACGTCTTCATTCCCGGGGACCGCATTCGCGTGAAGGTCGAACGCGGCTGGGTCACGCTGAACGGCGAAGTCGATTGGGAATACCAGCGCGCCGCCACCGAAAAGAACGTGCGTCCTGTGATGGGCGTGGTCGGCGTGACCAACCAGATCACGCTGAAGGCGCAGATCCCGCCGAGCGACATCACTCACCGTATCCAGGAAGCGCTGAAGCGCCATGCCGAACGCGAGGCGAGGAACGTCGAGGTATCGGTCAACGGATCGATCGTCACATTGCGCGGCAAGGTCGATTCATGGCCCGAGCGGATGGCGGCGCAGGGCGCCACCTGGTCGGCACCCGGAATCACCCAGGTGGTCAACGAACTGCGAGTCGAGGCCTGAACCGCTCAATGCGCCGGGCGGTCGTGAAGACGCTCGGCGAGTTCATCGTCGCGCAAGGTGGTGTAGTCCTTCGACACCGTGCGGACGATGGCCTTGCGGGCCTGCTCGCCCAGATGAGCCTTCAGATGCCCCAGGAACGGGTTCGAAGCCACCAGCAGCAGGCCGGCGCAGCGTCCGCTGGCGATTCCAGCGTCGAGAAGGGTCGCGACTTCGCGGGCAAAGTGGTCGTGCTCGCGCTCGCGCGGGTCGGTGTGCGGAGCGTATGCGCCGCTGCTCAGGCCGTGACCGATGCGGTCGACATGACCGGGCCGGTCGCCCCCGAGTTCGGTGCCCTTCTGCCGACTCTCGGGATGAAGCAGATCGGCCACATGGACGAACGTGCCGGGCGCACCGGATTCCTCCAGCACGCGGGCGCGGGACGCATTTGCCACCACCAGCCAGTTCTTCATGACAGTCCTTTCAAGCGGCGGGATGCCGCACTGGAAATCGAGGGTTCCGTCCACTCTAGGCAGATGACCCCGGCGCGCATTGAGGATGAACAATTCCGTGGAGAACACCGACATGAAACCGATCTCGGTTCGGCTTTCTGGCGATGCACAGGCGCCCCGAGCGCGCTCGGGGTCTGACGCATGAAGGCCGCAAAACCCCATGAACTGATGCCGGCTGCGCCCAGCCCTGCCGGCGCACGTGAGCGGGCCAGCAGCCCCTGGCTCGGACTGCGCAGCCCACCGTCCGAAGCCTTTGTTCGATACCAGGAGATCGAGCGTGCGGTGCAGGCGCTGTGGCCTTTGCAATCGACCCTGGCCGTGGCTCCGGCGACCGCGCTGGGGGCCTTCGGCGACTGGGCCCTGCACCTGGCCGCGTCACCCGCCAAGCAATGGGAGCTGTGGGAGGCGGGCCTGCAGAACACGATGCGCTGGGCTCGGGCGGCCAGCGCCGGACCGGCCGACGACTGCTGGTGCATCGAGCCGCTGCCGCAGGACAAGCGCTTCGACGACCCCGCCTGGCGCGAGCGTCCCTTCGTCTGGTTCGCGCAGGCGCTGCTGCTGCAGCAGGCGTGGTGGAAGGATGCGACCTCCGGCGTGCCCGGCGTGTCGCGTCACCACGAGCAGATGGTCAAGTTCGCCGCGCGCCAGTGGCTCGACATGGTGTCGCCCTCGAACTCGGTGATCGCCAACCCGGTGGTGCTGCGGCGCACGCTGGAAGAAGGTGGCGCCAATCTGGCGCGTGGTGCGCTGCACGCGATGGGCGACGCCTGGCGTGAAGCGAACAACCTGCCTCCGGCGGGCGCCGAACGGTTCAAGCTGGGCGTCGACGTGGCGGCAACGCCCGGCCACGTCGTGGTGCGCAACCGGTTGATGGAGCTGATCCAGTACACACCTGCCA
>JARXKP010000081.1 GCA_030271615.1 Pseudomonadota bacterium | reverse complement strand
AGCTACGAGAAGCTGCGCACGGTGATCGAGAAGAAGATGTTCTCGAACACCGAGGAGCTGCTGCCGGTGATCAGCTTCAACGCCAAGGCCAGTGCCGACGAGGCCAAGAAACACGAGGACTTCGTCACCCGCATGGTCGCCAAGGGCTACACGCCGAAGCAGGTGCGCCTGCTGTGCGAGTGGTATCTGCGCGTCAGGAAATCCAGCTAAGACCTGTCGAAGCTCCGGAAGGAATTCATGTTCCAGCAGATCATCGACCGGCGACTGGCGGGCAAGAACAAGTCGATCGGCAACCGCGAACGGTTCCTGCGGCGCCACAAGGAGCAGATCCGCGAGGCCGTCAAGCGCGCGGTCGATGGCCGCAGCATCCGGGACCTGGCGCAGGGCGAGGACATCCACATCCCGAAGCGCGACATCTCCGAACCGGTGTTCGGTCACGGCCAGGGTGGCAAACGCGAGATGGTGCACCCCGGCAACCAGGACTACGTGCGTGGCGACCGCATCGAACGGCCCAAGGGCGGTGGTGGCAGCGGGAGCGGCGGTGGTCAGGCCAGCGATTCCGGCGAAGGCGAGGACGACTTCGTCTTCCACCTGAGCAAGGAAGAATTCATGCAGGTCTTCTTCGACGACCTGGCCTTGCCCAACCTCGCCCGCACCACGCTCGCCGAGACGCCCGAGTTCAAGACGCACCGGGCCGGCTACAGCAGCGACGGCAACCCGAGCAATCTGCATGTAGTGCGTTCGATGCGCGGTGCGATCGGCCGTCGCATCGCGATCGGCAGCGAATCACGCCGGGAGTTGCGTCGACTCGAAGACCATCTCGACCACCTGCTGCGCCACCCGGAGCCGAACCCGCACGCGCACGACATCCCGCCGTTGCGCATCGAGATCGAGGCGTTGCGCGCACGACTCGGGCGCATCCCGTACCTCGACCCGATCGACCTGCGCTACCGCAGCCGCGTGCGCGTGCCGATGCCGACCTCGAAGGCGGTGATGTTCTGCCTGATGGACGTGTCGGGATCGATGGACGAAGCGCGCAAGGACCTGGCCAAGCGCTTCTTCATCCTGCTGTACCTGTTCCTGACGCGCCACTACGAGAAGATCGACCTCGTCTTCATCCGCCACCACACGCAGGCTCAGGAGGTCGACGAACAGAATTTCTTTCATTCCACCGAAACCGGCGGCACGGTGGTGTCGAGCGCGCTGGTGCTGATGGAGGAAGTCGCGCGGGCACGCTACCCGACCGCCGAATGGAACATCTACGGCGCGCAGGCCAGCGACGGCGACAACTGGCACCACGACAGCGGCCGCTGCCGCGACATCCTCGCACACAAGATCCTGCCGCTGTGCCGCTACTTCGCCTACGTGCAGGTCGCCGAGGAAGAGCAGAACCTGTGGGACGAGTACGCCGCGCTGTCGGCCGAGAGCAAGGCGTTCGCGGTGCGCAAGGCCACCGATGCCGCCCAGATCTACCCGGTGTTCCGCGACCTGTTCAAGAAAGAGGGCACCCCCGCATGAATGCAGCCGTCACTGCCCAGGATCCGACACCCGACGTCTTTGACGGGGTCATCAAGGACCGTCCCGGCCGCGTCAAGCGAGCGGCCGACGTGGTGACGCCGCCGCGCGCGGCGCAGCCGCTGCCCGCGTCGAACGACTGGTCGTTCGAATCGATCGACCAGTACCACACGGTGATCCGCGACACCGCCGAGCGCTTCGGCCTCGACACCTACCCGAACCAGCTCGAGATCATCACCGCCGAGCAGATGATGGACGCCTACGCATCGGTCGGCATGCCGGTGAATTACCGCCACTGGAGCTACGGCAAGGAGTTCATCTCGACCGAGAAGAACTACCGCCGCGGCCACATGGGTCTGGCCTACGAGATCGTCATCAACTCCAACCCCTGCATCAGCTACCTGATGGAGGAGAACACGATGGCCATGCAGGCCCTCGTGATCGCGCACGCGGCCTACGGCCACAACAGCTTCTTCAAGGGCAACTACCTGTTCCGCATGTGGACCGATGCGTCGTCCATCATCGACTACCTCGTCTATGCCAAGAACTACGTCGCCGAATGCGAGCAGCGACACGGGCTCGATGCCGTCGAGGAGATGCTCGACAGCTGCCACTCGCTGATGAATCACGGCGTCGATCGCTACCGCCGGCCCAGCAAGCTGAGCCTCGCCCAGGAGCAGGCGCGCCGCGCCGATCGCGAGGCCTACGCGCAGCAGCAGGTCAACGACATGTGGCGCACCCTGCCACGCAAGGCCGAGAAGGCCGCCGAAGAGGCGCAGGCCCGCCGTTTCCCCGATGAGCCGCAGGAGAACCTGCTCTACTTCATCGAGAAGAACGCCCCGCTGCTCGAACCCTGGCAACGCGAGATCGTGCGCATCGTCCGCAAGGTCGCGCAATATTTCTACCCGCAGCGCCAGACGCAGGTCATGAACGAAGGCTGGGCAACCTTCTGGCACCACCACCTGCTCAACACGATGTACGACGACGGCCACCTGACCGATGGCGTGATGATCGAATGGTTGAAGTCGCACACCAACGTCGTCTACCAGCCACCGGTCGGGCACAAGGCCTACAGCGGCATCAACCCGTATGCGCTGGGCTTCGCGATGTACACCGACATCAAGCGGATCTGTGAAAAGCCGACTGAAGAAGATCACCGCTGGTTTCCGAACATCGCGGGCGCCGACTGGCTGGAAACGCTCGACCACGCGATGCGCAACTTCAAGGACGAGAGCTTCATCGGCCAGTACCTGTCGCCGAACCTGATGCGCGAATTCCGCCTGTTCTCGATCGTCGACGACGAGAAGGACAAGGAGCTGGAGGTGTCTGCCATCCACGACGATGCCGGCTACCGCAACGTGCGCGAGGCCCTGTCGCGCCAGTACGACCTGGGACACCGCGAGCCCAACATCCAGGTCTGGAGCGTCAACCTGCGTGGCGACCGTTCGCTGACCCTGCGCCACACGCAGCACAACGACCGCCCGCTGAACGACGGCGCACAGGAGGTGCTGAAGCACGTGGCCCGGCTCTGGGGCTTCGGCGTGCACCTTGAAAGCGTCAGCGGCTCGGGTGAGATCAGCAAGCGCTGGTCGGTCAGCGCACCCGGCGACTGAAGCTCGACGGAGCCACGCGAGGTTCTGGCATCATCTGTGGGCGCGCGTTCCTTGCGCGTCGCACCCCGCAGCAGACAAGCAGACCTCTGATGTCCAACCGACTCACACAGATCGCCACCCGCACCGGCGACGACGGCACCACCGGCCTGGGCGACGGCAACCGCGTGTCGAAGGACAGCCAGCGGGTGCATGCGATGGGTGACGTGGACGAGTTGAACTCGCAACTCGGCGTGCTGCTCGCCGAGCCGTTGCCCGATGACGTGCGCGAGTTGCTGGGGGTGATCCAGCACGAGCTGTTCAACCTCGGCGGCGAACTGTCCATTCCGGGCTACGAGCTGCTGAAGACCGCCGCGGTGATCCGACTCGACGAGGCGCTCGCTCACTACAACGAGCAGCTGCCACGGCTGAAGGAATTCATCCTGCCGGCCGGCACCCGCAGCGCCGCGCTGGCCCACGTGGCGCGCACGGTTGCACGCCGTGCCGAGCGCGCGGTGGTGGCGCTGGCGGCCGGTGAGGCGGTTCGCGACGAGCCCCGGCATTACCTGAACCGCTTGAGCGACCTGCTGTTCGTGCTGGCCCGGGTGCTGAACCGGGCCAACCTCGACGGCCTGGGTGGCGACGACGTCTACTGGAAGAGCGAGCGCCTGCAGCGGCAAGACACTGCCGAATAGGCCGGCGCCTTCCGCGTGAAGTAACTCAGCGGCGACGCGCCTTGATGGCGTCGCTCAATATGTCGAGCACCGTCAAGGTGTCGCCCCAGCCGATGCAGGCGTCCGTGATGCTCTGACCGTAGGCCAGTTTCGTCGGATCGTCCTTGCCCGGGCTGAACTTCTGTGCGCCGGGATTCAGGTGGCTTTCGACCATCACACCAAAGATCCGGCGCCCGCCGTTGGCGAGTTGCGCTGCAATGTCACGAGCCACATCGATCTGCTTCTCGTGCTGCTTGCTGCTGTTGGCATGCGAGCAATCGACCATCAGCGTCGGTGGCAGTTTGGCCGCTTCGAGATCCTTGCAGGCGGCCTCCACATGCGCAGCGTCGTAGTTGGGCGCCTTGCCGCCGCGCAGGATCAGGTGGCAATCGGGGTTGCCCGTGGTCTCGACGATGGCGACCTGACCGTTCTTGTGCACGCTCAGGAAGTGGTGCGGGCGGGCCGCCGCCTGGATCGCGTCGGTGGCGATGCGGATGTTGCCGTCAGTGCCGTTCTTGAAACCGATCGGCGCCGACAGGCCCGATGACAGCTCGCGGTGCACCTGGCTCTCGGTGGTGCGCGCGCCGATCGCACCCCAGGCGATCAAGTCGCCCAGGTACTGCGGCGAGATCACGTCGAGAAACTCGCTGCCCGCCGGCACGCCCAAGCGGTTGATCTCCAGCAGCAACTGTCGCCCCATGCGCAGGCCTTCATCGATGCGGTAGCTCTCGTCGAGGTAGGGGTCGTTGATCAGGCCCTTCCAGCCGACCGTGGTGCGCGGCTTCTCGAAATAGACGCGCATCACGATTTCGAGCGTGTCGGCGTGACGATCCCGCTGTTCTTTCAGCTTGCGCGCGTAGTCGATCGCCGCCGCCGGGTCATGGATCGAGCACGGTCCGACGACGACCAGCAGGCGATCGTCCTGGCCGGACATGATGCGGCGGATGCGCTTGCGGGTCTCGCCGACCAGGGTTTCGACCGGCGTACCGCGAATCGGAAAAAAGCGGATCAGGTGCTCGGGAGGCGGCAGCGGCGTGACGTCACGAATTCGTTCGTCGTCGGTCTGGCTGGTCTTCTCGCTGAGTGCGAAACGACCGTCGGTGGCGGTGGTCTGGTCAGGCATGTCGGGCTCCAGGGTTCGGGTGGATGTCATCTGATGAAGAGGGGGAAAAGCCTGCGTCGCCGAAAAAAAACCGCCGGGGGTTGCCCGGCGGTTTTGAGATTCGGTATGCGCTTCGGTCTGTCTACGCGCTTGCCTCTCGTCCGCCGGTGCGGTTTGAGAACCAGAAGTAGAAGAAACCGAAGAAGTGCTTCATTGCCCAATCAATGTAACACGCGGGCGTGGCCGCACGAATCAGGCCGTACCACCAACGGTCAGGCCGTCGAGGCGCAGCGTCGGCTGGCCCACACCGACCGGGACACTCTGGCCCTCCTTGCCGCACGTGCCCACACCGGGGTCGAGCTTCATGTCGTTGCCGATCATGCTGACGCGGGTCAGCGCGTCGGGGCCGTTGCCGATGATGGTGGCGCCCTTCACCGGATACTGGATCTTGCCGTTCTCGACCCAGAAGGCCTCGCTCGCCGAGAACACGAACTTGCCGCTGGTGATGTCGACCTGCCCGCCGCCGAAATTGGACGCGTACAGACCGCGCTTGAGCCCGGCGATGATTTCTTCTTTCGTCTTGTCGCCGCCCAGCATGTAGGTGTTGGTCATGCGCGGCATCGGCACCGCCGCGTAGCTTTCGCGGCGGCCATTGCCGGTGGGTTTGACGCCCATCAAGCGCGCGTTCATCGAGTCCTGCAGGTAGCCCTTCAGGATGCCGTCTTCGATCAGCACGTTGCGCTGACTGGCATTGCCCTCGTCGTCGACGTTCAGTGAGCCGCGCCGGTCGGGCAACGTGCCGTCGTCGAGCACCGTCACGCCCTTGGCGGCGACGCGCTGGCCGACGAGCCCGCTGAACGCACTCGATCCCTTGCGGTTGAAGTCGCCTTCCAGACCGTGGCCGATGGCTTCGTGCAGCAGGATGCCTGGCCAGCCGGCGCCCAGCACCACGCTCATTTCGCCCGCTTTCGCCGGTCGGGATGCGAGGTTGGTGAGCGCGGCATTCACGGCATCATTCACATAGCTCTCGATCACGCTGTCCTGGAAATAGCCGTAGCCGAAACGGCCGCCACCACCACCGCTGCCGGATTCACGACGCACCTTGCCATTGACGGTCTGTTCGGCGATGACCGTCACGCTGAGGCGCACCAGCGGCCGCACATCGGCCGCCCGCATGCCGTCGGCGCGTGCCACCAGCACCACGTCGTATTCGCCGGCCAGACTGGCCATCACCTGCTTGATGCGCGGGTCCTTCGCGCGGGCCATGCGCTCCATGCGCTCGAGCAACGCCACCTTTTGAGTGCTGTCGAGCGAGGCGATCGGGTCCATGGGGGCATACAGGACGCGGCTGCGTGCCATCTTGTGAGTCGTGTTGACCTTCACACGGCGGCTTTGGCCTGCTGCGGCGATGGTGCGCACGGTGTGCGCGGCATCCATCAGCGCAGCCTCGGAAATGTCATCGGAGTAGGCGAACGCCGTTTTCTCGCCCGCCACAGCGCGCACGCCCACGCCCTGATCGATGCCGAAGCTGCCACTCTTGACGATGCCCTCCTCCAGGCTCCAGCCTTCGCTGCGGGTGCACTGGAAGTACAGGTCGGCGTCGTCGATTCGATGCGTGGCGATCGCCTGCAAGGCCCTCGAAAGCGTGGCCTCGGACAACCCGAACGGTTCGATCAACAGTTGCTGGGCCACAGCCAGACGTTCGATGGTGGGTTCGCGCGAAATCATGGAAGATCTTTCAGAGCTCGAGATCGATTGTAGAAGTGGGGCCACGCGGGCGCATCCAAAGGCCGACTGCGAACAAGCGGGTGCGCCACTGCCGAGCGGGCCGCCTCCCAGGCATCAATCCGTTGACTCGTTCTTCAGCGTCAGGGCCCGCGCATACAGCGCATTGCGCGGCGCATCGGTCAGCGCCGCAGCCAGCGACACCGCCTGCTTCAGCGGCAGTTCGGCCAGCAAGGTGAGCAACACGACATCGTGACGTGCCGCTTCGTCGGTCGATTCGGTCGGCGCCGCCGCGTGCACGACCAGCACGAATTCGCCGCGCAGGCGATTCGGGTCACCGGCCAGCCAGCCGGGCAGCATCGATGCCGGCTGCGTCACCACGGTCTCGAACTGCTTGGTCAATTCGCGACACACCGTCACGATGCGCAGGCCGCAGGTGTCCGCCAGTCCCTGCGCCAGCGACTCGATGCGATGCGGCGCTTCGAACAGCACCTGAGTGTCATTGGCTGCCGCCAGTGCTTTCAGGGCGAGCGCGCGTTCGTTCCCTTTGGCGGGCAGGAAACCAATGAAGCGGAACCCGGCGCCCACCGTGTCGCCCGCCACGCTGACCGCGGTGACCGCGCTGCTGGCTCCCGGCACGGCCACGACAAGGCGTCCAGAGGCGACCACCGAAGCGACCAAAGCAGCCCCGGGATCGCTGATGGCCGGAGTGCCCGCATCGCTGACGTAAGCCACTCGCTCGCCACGCGCGAGCCGCGCGATGACGTCGCCGGACGAGGCCTGTTCGTTGTGCTGGTGCACCGCGAAAAGGGGTTTGTCGAGGCCCAGGTGGCGCATCAGCGGCGACGTGTGCCGCGTGTCTTCACAGGCGACGGCGTCGACCAGCGACAACACATGAATGGCACGCAGGGTCAGGTCGGCCAGGTTGCCGATCGGTGTCGCGACCACGTAAAGCGCGCCCGCGGGATACTGCTGGCTCCCAGCGGCTGCGGCTGCGGCCTGGAGCAACAAAGAGGCGGTGGGTGTGGTCACGACGAAGACGGTGGGAGATGAAGGCGAAGCCCGCGCATTGGCGCATCTGCTTGCCCAGGGGCTCACGCTCGTGCAGCGCAATTATCGGGTCGCTGGCGGTCCTCGCGCCCGTGGCGGCGAAATCGATCTGATCATGCGCGACCGTGACGGCACGCTGGTGTTCGTCGAGGTCAAAGCCCGAAAGACCGTGGGCCACGGTGGGGCGGCCGCCAGCGTGGGCGCAGCCAAGCAGCGCAGCCTGCTTTTCGCGGCGAGTTGCTTCCTGCGGTCCTTTGCTTCCCCGCCAGCCTGCCGATTCGACGTCGTCGCGATCGAAGGTGATCGCATCGACTGGCTGCGTGCCGCATTCGATGCAAGCTGAGGGCCTCTCGCCCACAAATCGCACGGAACCACTGCGCCACATTGGCGTCATATCATCGATCACCCATGATTGAACAACGCATCCAGCAGCAGTTTTTCGACAGCGCCGACCTCAAGTACGCGGCGGCTGAACTACTCAGCAAGCCGATTGCAGACGCGGTCGAAGCCGTCATCGGTTGCATCACCGCAGGCGGCAAGGTGCTGGTCTGCGGCAACGGTGGTTCGGCCAGCGATGCTCAGCATTTCGCAGCCGAATTCGTGGGCAGGTTCGAGCGGGAACGTCCCGGTCTGGCCGCACTGGCGCTGACAACAGACACCTCCATCATCACCGCCATCGGGAACGACTACGACTTCAATGCAATCTTCTCGAAACAAGTTCAGGCCCTGGGCAACCCCGGCGACGTGCTCATCGCCATCAGCACCAGCGGTAATTCAGGCAACGTTCTGGCCGCAGCAAATGCGGCTCACATCAAGGACATGACGGTCGTGGCCCTCACCGGCCGGTCCGGCGGAAAACTCGGTGCGCTGCTGACAGACACCGACGTGCACATCTGTGTGCCCCACGATCGAACCGCCCGCATCCAGGAAGTCCACGGCCTCGCCCTGCATTGCCTGTGCGATGCGGTGGACCTTCAGCTACTCGGAGAACAAGAATGAATCGAATGTCCAAACTCGCCCTCTCGCTGATGGCGGCAGTTACCGTGTCGACCCCCCTGACCGGCTGCTTTCCACTGGTGCTCGGCGGCGCGGTGGTCGGCGGCACGGCGGTCTACACCGACCGGCGTACCTCCGGCACCCAGCTCGAGGACGAGGCCATCGAGCTCAAGGCCCTCAGTCGCAACTCGGAAGCGATCGGCTCGCGCGGCCGAGTCAGCGTGACCAGCTACAACCGGCTGGTGCTGATCACCGGCGAGGTGACCAGCGATGCCGACCGGGCGCTGATCGAAAAGACGGTATCGCGCGTCGAGAACGTGCGTTCGATCGTCAATGAACTGGCCGTCGTGAAGGAGCTGCCTTCGTCGAGCGCCGGTACCGACGCCATCGTGACGGGCAAGGTCAAGGCGTCGCTGGTCGACTCGAAGGATGTGTTCGCCCAGGCCGTGAAGGTCGTCACCGAGCGCGGTACGGTTTACCTGATGGGCCGGGTCACAGAGCGCGAGGCAACGCGCGCCGCCGAGATCACGCGCGGGGTCAGCGGCGTGCAGAAAGTCGTGCGCGTATTCGAGGTCATCAGCGAGACCGAGCTGGCCAACCTGAACGCTGCGCCCGCCTCTAAGTGACGGTGCGTACGCACCGGCAGGCCATCAGCGCAAGCGAGTGATCAGGCTGGAGGTGTCCCAGCGTCGCCCGCCGGCGGCCTGGACATCGCCGTAGAACTGGTCGACGAGCGCCGTGACCGGCAAGCGGGCGCCGTTGTGCTGCGCTTCCTGAAGCACCAGACCGAGGTCCTTGCGCATCCAGTCGACCGCGAAACCGAAATCGAATTTTCCGTCGACCATCGTCGTTCCGCGGTTGTCCATCTGCCAGCTCTGCGCGGCCCCTTTTCCGATGACGTCCAGCACCGCCTTCATGTCGAGTCCGGCCTTCTCGCCAAAGGCGATCGCTTCTGACAGGCCCTGCACCAGCCCGGCGATCGCAATCTGGTTGACCATCTTCGCCAGTTGGCCAGCGCCGCTGTCACCCAGCAAGGTCATCGCCTTCGAGTAGGCCAGCGCCACCGGCCGCGCGCGGGAAAACGCCGCCGCGTCACCGCCGCACATCACCGTCAGCGCGCCCTGGATCGCACCCAGGTTGCCACCGGAGACCGGCGCATCGATGAACCGAAGTCCGAGCGGCAGCGCCGCAGCACTCAATTCCCGCGCCACTGCAGCCGATGCCGTCGTGTGATCAATGAACACCGCGCCAGGCTTCATGCCTGCGAAGGCGCCGTCTGTCTGGTGGTGCGCCGGGGCGGGATTCCCGAGCACCACCGACCTCAGATCGTCATCGTTACCGACGCAGGCGAAGACCAGGCTCGCACCCTGCGCTGCCTCGCGCGGGGTCGACGCGACAGCACCACCGTATTCGCCGGCCCAGGCATCGGCCTTGGCCTTCGTGCGGTTGTAGACGGTCACGTGGTGCCCGGCACGCGCCAGGTGGCCGGCCATCGGGTACCCCATGACGCCCAGACCCAGAAAGGCGACTCGCTGAGGTTCGATGGCTTCGTAAGTTCGGGCGTTCATGGTCGGCAGCTCACACGATGCTCATGTGTTCAGTGCCAGCCGCCAGATCGGTGTTGCGTGCGCGCTGGCTGTTCAGCTTGATCTGCAGCCGCAGGTCGTTGACCGAATCGGCGTTGCGGATCGCGTCTTCGTAGGTCACCGAGCGGGCTTCATACAGGTCGAACAGGCTCTGGTCGAAGGTCTGCATGCCCATCTCGCGCGAGCGCTTCATGATCTCCTTGATCTCCGCCACCTCGCCCTTGAAGATCAGGTCGGCGATCAGCGGCGAGTTCAGCATGACCTCCACCGCCGCGATCCGGCCCTTGCCCTCCTGGCAGGGCAGCAGCCGCTGCGAAACCAGTCCCTTGAGGTTCAGGGACAGATCCATCAGCAACTGCGCACGACGTTCTTCGGGGAAGAAATTGATGATCCGATCCAGCGCCTGGTTCGCGCTGTTGGCGTGCAGGGTGGCCATGCAAAGGTGGCCCGTCTCGGCGAAGGCGACTGCATGCTCCATCGTCTCGCGGTCCCGGATCTCGCCCATCAGGATGACGTCCGGCGCCTGACGCAGCGTGTTCTTCAGCGCGGCTTCCCAGCCGTCCGTGTCGATGCCGACCTCACGCTGCGTGACGATGCAGTTCTTGTGCGGGTGCACGAATTCGACCGGGTCTTCGATGGTGATGATGTGGCCGAACGAGTTCTCGTTGCGGAAGTCCACCATCGCGGCCAGCGACGTGCTCTTGCCCGAGCCGGTGGCGCCCACGAAGATCACCAGGCCGCGCTTGGTCATCGCGACGTCTTTCAGCACCTTGGGCAGATTCAGTGCGTCGATGGTCGGCAACGTTTGCGGAATGGTCCGCATCACCATCCCGACATGGCCCTGCTGCACGAAGGCATTGACGCGGAACCGCCCGATGCCCTGCGGCGAGATCGCGAAGTTGCACTCCTTGGTCCGCTCGAACTCCCCGGCCTGCTTGTCGTTCATCACCGCACGCGCGAGCGCCAGCGTGTGCTGTCCGGTCAGCGGCTGCGGGGACACCTTGGTGACCTTGCCGTCGACCTTGATGGCCGGCGGGAAATCGGAGGTCAGGAAGAGGTCGGAGCCGCTGCGCGACACCATCAGTCTCAGCAGATCGTTGACGAATTTCGAGGCCTGGTCGCGTTCCATGAGATTTCCTTAGAGTCCATAGAAGAGCACAAGCGCAGCGACGTGCTCCCCATCAAGCAAAGCCCAGGGCACGGGTTCCCCGGGCCGATGGGTGGCGCCCCCTGGGGGCCGAGCCCGGACACAGACAGTCCGGTGGACTGTTTGTGCCTGGCGAGGAGCTGGGCCGCTGGCCCGGCGCGGCCTGCAAGGCAGGAGCGCAGCGACTGGGGGGCTGTCCATCACCCCGGGAAATTCTCGGGAAATTTCGCCTTGGCGCGCGCTTCGCTGGGTGCGACCACGTTGCGGCGAACCAGATCGGCGAGGTTCTGATCGAGCGTCTGCATGCCCACGCTGTTTCCGGTCTGGATCGCGGAATACATCTGCGCGATCTTGCTTTCACGGATCAGGTTGCGGATGGCGGCGGTGCCCAGCATGATCTCGTGCGCAGCGACGCGACCGCTGCCGTCCTTCGTCTTGCACAGCGTCTGCGAGATCACGCCGATCAGCGACTCGGACAACATCGCCCGGACCATTTCCTTCTCGGCCGCCGGAAACACGTCGACGATGCGGTCGACGGTTTTCGCCGCGCTGGACGTGTGCAGCGTGCCGAACACCAGGTGGCCGGTTTCAGCGGCGGTGAGTGCGAGGCGGATGGTTTCCAGGTCGCGCATTTCGCCGACCAGGATCGCGTCCGGGTCTTCACGCAGGGCCGATCGCAGCGCGTTGTTGAAGCTCAGCGTGTGCGGGCCGACCTCGCGCTGGTTGATCAGGCACTTCTTCGATTCGTGCACGAACTCGATCGGATCTTCGACGGTCAGCACGTGGCCGTATTCGTTTTCGTTCAGGTGGTTGACCATCGCCGCCAGCGTGGTCGATTTGCCCGAGCCGGTCGGGCCGG
>JARXKP010000080.1 GCA_030271615.1 Pseudomonadota bacterium | reverse complement strand
GCACACCCTCAGGGCCGTAGCCGACACAGGGCAGCAGCACCAGGTCCGGATTGAAGGTCTCGGTGCCTTTGGGCTTCGGGATGTCATACGCGTCGGGTTCCATCGGACAGCCCGGGAACCAGACGTGGAAATTGAGTGCGCCGGCCACGCGGTCGACCACCGGCAGGCCGATGCGCCGCTCGTCGGCGCCTTCGGTCCAGCGGTACAGCGCGGGCAGCGGGTCGAACTCGCCCTTGATTGGCCAGTAGCCGCCGATGGCGGTTTCCGTGCGCCGGACCAGCCAGACCCGCAGCACGGCTTGCAATTGCACCGCGCGCTCGAGGCGGTCGGGCAACGCTAGTCGGGCGGCGATCAGCTTGACGCGCAGGGCAGCACGTTCGTCGGGCACTTCGGCATTGGCAGGTTGGCTCATGGCCGGATTGTGCAAGACTGATCCGTGGAATAGGGACTTCGCCATGCAACCCAACGATTTCATCGACCACTGCCTCGAGTTGCTCCAAGCGCTCGGACGGCCGCAGGCCAAGCGCATGTTCGGCGGGTTCGGGTTCTACCTCGACGGCTTGTTCGTCGCGATCGCCAGCGATGATCAGCTATTCCTGAAGGCCGACGCCGACACGCGTGATGCGTTCGAGGCGTGCGGCTGCCAGCCGTTCACCTACCTGGCATGCGGCAAGACGATGCAGATGAACTACTGGTCGGTACCGGCCGAGGCGATGGAGTCTGCCACTCAGATGCAGCCCTGGGCCCGCCTCGCACTGGAGGCCGCGTTGCGAGCCAGGGCCGCGAAAGCACCTTCAGCCCGCCGCAAGCCAGCGGCGAAACCTCTTGCCGGACAAGTCAAGGCAATCGGCGCACCCGCCATCGAGGCTCGCCGGGCAGCCAAGCGCGCATCGAAGTAGCGCGGTTCTGCGCCGGGGTGCCTTGAGGGCTCAGCACGCGTTCAAACAACGCCGCGTTCGGTCACCACGCAGGCGAGCACCCGGTCATGGGCCTGCGGCACCCACTCGGCCTCGTCGACCTCACTGACCGACCACGCCACGCCGATGACGGTGGCGTGCGGATGCGCCGCCATCCAGCGGTCGAAATACCCGCCGCCATAACCGAGCCGCCAGCCCGATGCGGTGTATCCGACGCAGGGTGCCAGCACCACGTCGGGCACGACCACGGGGCCGTCGGACGCCAGGATTCGGCACTCGTCGCGCAAAGTCAGCGGCTGGCGGTCCCAATGGCGGTAGTCCATGCGATTCGGGTTGCGAAACGAAAAAGGCAGCGCGAGCGGCATCTCGGAAAGCACCGGATCGGACAGGCAAACCGCAGCCACATCGAATTCAGATCGAACTGAGCTGTAAATGCCGAGTCTTTCAGGCATGAGTTGCTGCAGCACCGACATAAGATGCCTTGAAAGGTCGGCCTGCATCACTGGCAATGCCGCTTCGGCGGTAAACGCAGATCGCACTGCCAGCCTGCGCGCACGCAAGGCCTGGCGGGCCGCAGTCAGCGTATCGACAGAGGGTTCGGACATGAATGGATCGGCGGGATGTGGAGGGATGCAATCGTGAGCGATCGGGCAGGCCGGACGGTGATCTGCAGGCCGAAGGCATCAGCAAAACCAGTATATGAGTCGGGCTCCGCGGAACGCAGCGCACATGGATCGCGCACCGGTGCGCGCCTGTGCGCCTTGTTGCTGGCCCTCGGCGGCATCGCCGGAACCCTGACGATGGCACCCGCGGCCCATGCGCAGACCCTGTCGCCGTCGGCAGCACGGTGGGCGCCCGAACCCGTCGTCGAGGCCCGCGAGGCCTATCGCAAGCGCGACCGCGCTCGGCTGGCTGCGCTGCGCGACGCGACCACCTCGACTCAGCATCCACTGGCGGCGTGGGTCGCCTACTGGGATGCCAATCTGCGCCTGAGCGAGCTGCAGCAGGCCGATCTCGACGTTTTCTACAGCCGCTGGGGTGGCACCTACGTCGAAGACCGGCTGCGCAACGACTGGCTGCTTGAACTGGGTCGTCGCCGCGACTGGGAGCATTTCACCGCCGAGTTCCCGCGCTTCCGGATGAACGATGACCGCGAGGTCAGTTGCTACGCCCTGCTGACCGAACACTTCGCCGGCAAGGAGGTTCGCGACGCGGCCCGAAGCGCCTGGTTCGCACAGCGCGACGCCGACGACGGCTGCAACCTGCTCGCCACGACGCTGATGACCGCCAGGATATTCAAGCCAGCCGACGCCTGGCGCAGGGCACGCCTCTCGATGGACCTCAACCGACCGCGTGCTGTCGCGCAGGCGGTTCTGTTGACGAAACCCCCGACCAACTCGAAGGCGCAATCACAAAACGAAAGCACGGTGCAGTCGCTCAACGACGGGCCGGCTCGCTTTCTGGCGAGCAAGGCTTCAGCAGCCGGACGCGACAACGCCGAGCTGGCGACCCTGGCCTTGATCAAGCTGGCTTCGACCGATCCTGATGCGGCGGCCACCGCCTTGCGCGACCGGTGGGAACGTGCGCTGCCCGACGACCTCGCCGCATGGGCCTGGGCTGCCACCGCCAAACAGTCGGCGATGCGGCTTTCGAACGACGCCCCTGAACAGTTCCAGCGCGCCGAGCGCGTGGCCGGCGGTGCTGTGAAGACCAGCGTGGCGCAGGCGGGCGCCGAACCGGCGGAAAACGAATGGCCGGACGACACGCTGGCCTGGAAGGTGCGCGGTGCGCTGCGTGCGAACCAGGGCACCGGCCGTTGGCAACAGGTGATCCAGGGCATCAACGCGATGAGTGCTCCCGAGCAGCTCGAACCGACCTGGGTCTACTGGAAAGCGCGCGGGTTGCAGGCATTGGCGGCCGACTCTCAAGACAGCGCCGGCCTGCGCAGCCAGGCGCGCGAGATGCTGGTCAGCATCTCAGGTCAGCTGCACTTCTACGGCAAGCTGGCGAGCGAGCAGCTGGGGCAGGCCGCGTCCCTGCCGGCACGTCCTGCGCCACTGTCGGCGGCCGAGCGAGAAGCCGCCAGCAGTCACGCCGGGCTGATCCGGTCGTTGCAGCTGATCTCGATCGGGCTGCGCAGTGAAGGCGTGCGCGAATGGAACTACAGCCTGCGCGGCATGGGCGACCGCGAGTTGCTCGCCGCCGCACAACTGGCCTGCGACCGCGAGGTGTGGGACCGCTGCATCAACACCAGCGAGCGCACCCGCACCGAGATCGACATGCAGCAGCGCTTCCCGACGCCGTTCCGGCAGCAGGTGCTGGCGCGCACGAAGGAGATCGGGATCGATCCCGCCTACGTGTACGGGCTGATCCGCCAGGAGTCGAGGTTCGTCATGGACGCGCAGTCGTCCGTTGGCGCTTCGGGCCTGATGCAGATCATGCCGGCCACCGCACGCTGGACCGCCCGGAAGATCGGGCTCGACTACCGTCACGAACTGATTGCCGACCGCGACGTCAACCTGAAGATCGGCACCGGCTACCTGAAGCTGGTGCTCGACGACTTCGCTGGCTCGCAGCCGCTGGCCGCAGCGGCTTACAACGCCGGCCCCAGCCGGTCGCGCCGCTGGCGCGAAGGCCCGCTGCTGGATCCCGCCGTGTGGGCCGAAAACATCCCGTTCACCGAGACCCGCGACTACGTCAAGAAGGTGCTGTCGAACGCCTCCTACTACGCCGCCTTGCTGAGCGGCGATGCGGGGTCCTTGTCGACCCGCCTCGGCAAGGCCATCGGTCCGCGCGAGCCCGGCAACCCGGGCGCCGACAAGGATCTGCCCTGACCGCTCAGAATCAAGCGATTCTTGGCAACAGAGGAGGCTCGCGCCCGTGTCGAACATCCTAATTCTTGGTGGTAGCGGCTTCGTCGGGCGCAGCGTCTGCGAAAAACTGGTCGAACGCTCCGGCGGCGCGGGCGACCGCCTCATCGTGCCGAGCCGACGCCCGCAGCGGGCGCAGCACATCCGCACACTGCCGACCATCGAGCTGGTGCAGTCTGACGTTCACGACGATGTGGAGTTGATGCGCCTGCTCGTCGGCTGCGACGTGGTCATCAGCCTGATTGCCATCCTGCAAGGCAGCGAGGCCGACTTTCAGCGGGTCCACGTCGATCTGCCACGCAAGCTGGTCGCGGCCTGCCAGGCGAGCGGTGTGAAGCGTGTCGTGCATGTCAGCGCGCTCGGCGCGGCGCCCGATGCGCCGTCGAAATACCTGCGCTCGAAGGCCGCCGGCGAGGCGGTGCTGCGTGCGGCCGGTCTCGACCTGACGGTGCTGCGACCGTCGGTCATCTTCGGTGAGCACGACAGGTTCCTGAACCTGTTTGCCTCGCTGCAGGCGGTGGTTCCGGTGATGCCGCTGGCCGGTGCGTCGGCGCGCTTTCAGCCGGTGTGGGTCGAAGACGTTGCCGCAGCCATCGGTGCCGCGATGGACGACCGCTCGTCCATCGGACAGACAGTCGACTGCGGCGGACCCGCTGTCTACACCTTGGAAGCACTGGTGCGCTTTGCAGGTCGCTGCGCGGGCCACGAGCGCCCCGTGATCCCGCTGCCGGAAACCCTCGGCCGCCTGCAAGCCATGGTGATGGAGTGGCTGCCCGGCGAACCGCTGATGTCACGCGACAACATCGATTCGATGCGCGTGCCGAACGTGTTGACAGGCGACTTCCCGGGCCTCGAAGCACTGGGCATCCAGCCTGCGTCGGTTGAAAGCGTGATGACGCCCCTGTTGCAAGGTCGATCAGGGATCGCACGCCTCGACCCACTGCGCGCGAGTGCGCATCCCGGCTGATCGACCGCGCCACCCGCCCTGCACGCATGAAGGTCTGGAAGGTCGGCGGCGCGGTGCGGGATGCGTTGCTGGGCCGCCCCGTCAGCGACACCGACTGGGTTGTCACCGGCGCCACGCCCGACGACATGCTGGCTGCCAGCTACACGCCGGTCGGCCGCGATTTTCCCGTGTTTCTGCACCCAATCACGAAGCAGGAGTACGCCCTCGCCCGCACCGAGCGCAAGACCGCGCCGGGATACCACGGCTTCGTGTTTCACACCGACCCGGGCGTGACGCTCGAAGAAGACCTGCTGCGCCGCGACCTGACCATCAACGCGATGGCGCAGGACGAGGTCGGCAGGATCACCGATCCCTGCGGCGGGCAGCGCGATCTCGACGCGAAGCTGCTGCGCCATGTATCGCCGGCCTTCGCCGAAGACCCGGTGCGCATCCTCCGTGTGGCACGCTTCGCGGCGCGGTTCAGCGACTTCGAGGTGGCCCCGGAAACGCAAGCGCTGATGCGTGAGATGGTGCGAGCCGGAGAGGTCGACGCATTGGTCGCCGAGCGCGTGTGGCAGGAGCTGTCGCGTGGACTGATGGAGGTGCAACCATCGCGGATGTTCGACGTTCTGCACGACTGTGGCGCGCTGACGCGCCTGCTGCCGGAGATCGGTGCGGACTGGCGACCCGGTGGACCAGACCGGATGGCATTGGGACACGCAGTAGATACCGCCGCGCGACGCGGCGCCCCGCTCGCGGTGCGCTTTGCGGTGCTGACGCATCGACTGGGTGAGATCGGCCTCGGCAAACACGATCAGTCGCAGCGGACGGACGCAGCCTCATCGCCGTTGCGATCGCTGTGCGAACGTTGGCGCATTCCGTCCGACTGCCGCGAAGTGGCCGAAGGCGTCGCGCGCGAGCGCACTGCGATTCAACGCAGCGCAACGATGAACGCCGCAGAGCTGGTGTGCCTGCTCGACCGCTGCGACGCCTGGCGCCGACCCGAGCGCTTCGAACACCTGTTGATGGCGTGCGACTGCATCGAGAGCACCGACCGATTCAGCGAAACACGAGGGCGCGATCGTGTGCCGACTCGCCTGCGCGAAGCATGGGCGCAGGCTGCAGCGGTCGATGTTGGGGATGCGGCGCAGCAAGCTGCCATGCTCGGCCTGCGCGGTCCTGACATAGGTGCTGCCGTGCACGCGGCGCGCGTGCATGCGGTGGCGGACAACCTGGACGACGAGCCGAACGACTGACGGGGTCGGAGCGGTCGAGCGTCAGGCCTGCAACAAGCAGGGCGGGCGATACCGACGGGCGGCAATGGCCAGCTCGGGGTCGATGGGCTTCAGCCGCCCGACGATTCCTGCCTCTTCCGACGCGGAAAACGAGTCCGGGTACAGCGACCGCTCTGTGCGTGCGCACTCCGGCCTTCCACCGAACCGGGCAATCTGTTCTCGTGCATGAGCAAAGTCCAGGCACAGCAGCACGGCCGGTGCGTTGACACGCAGGTTGAAGCGCTGCGGCCCGATCACCTGAAAGCCCAGCATCCGCCGGTAGTAGGTCACGTGGCGAGGATTGACTTCAATCAGCAAACTGTCGAAACCCATCACGCGGTGGGCGTAGATGTAGGCCAGATGAAACAGGGACGCCAACACACGGCGCGAACTCACCACGTTGTCCATCGCCAGCGTGGTGAACTCGCAGATCGCTTGGCCAGCGTCACGCAAGGCATTCGCCTGTTCGGCAAACAGGGCATCGACGTGCAGGCCCTCGGGCGAATCGAACCCGATGGTGATCGTGGCGACCGTCGCCTCTTCTTCGCTGGCTACCAGCGTGATTCGGGTCGGCGGAGGCTCTTCCGGCAACGGCATGCTGGGGTAGCCACGCGTGGCGTACATCCGCTTGATCAGGATACTGGCCGAGCTGCGCTGGCCGAAAGAATCAGCACTGCGCATGTTGTACAGGCGCTGGCTGATTTCACACCGGTGCACTTCGTCCGGCTCCGGCGCAGCCTGAAGCATCGAACGCAAGCTGTGGTGTGCCTCAAAGGGCACAGCGGTCATCGTATTGCTGAGCACCATAGAACCCTCAAAAAGTGTGAGGTGGGCGATCGGTCGATTAACGAAACCGACGAGGTGAACCGTTTGAAAAATAAACCGTCTAAGCGGAATTTTCCCACGCACGGCGGGGATCCATGCAAGCATTGGTAACAGGCAACGACGGAAATAGGGGGTAACACTCCCGGTTATTCGTCTGCCGTTGCCAAGGGAAAGCGCTTGTCGCAAGGCCCGATTGCCCTTCCGGGGGCTTGTCATGCACGATCCACGTTGTTGCAATCGGCCGCAACAGCATTCGCCTCAATCAACAAAGGAAACCTCATGATCAAAGTCAGCGTGTTTTACGCAAACACCCCCGGATCCCGGTTCGACCACGCTTACTACTGCAACACCCACATGCCGCTGGTGAAAAAGCGGATGGGCGACCACCTCAAGTCCTACACCGTGGACAAAGGCTTGGCTGGCGGGACGCCAGACAGCCCGGCTCTCTACATCGGTGCCGGTCACCTGCTCTGCGAGTCCGTCGAGGCCTTTCAAGCAGGATTCGGCCCCCACGCAACCGAGATCCTCGGCGATATCCCGAACTACACCGATCAGAGCCCGATCATCGAGATCAGCGAAGTTCTGGTGGGATGAGGCAGTTGCCGGTCTCCCGGGCAACGCGTGATGTCGAGGCCTCGCTCCCCGAGCGAGGCCAGCACGACATTACGGGTCCGCTTGTTGCCCGCCGTCGCGGCTGAGTTCGAATGGCGTGGGAGAGGTCAACTCTTCACCGCCATTTTGCGGAGCAAGGCTGCGGCGCAGCCTGCCCGTCCAAGCCATGAACTTATCTAGACGCGCAGAAAGCATCAGTCTGCTTGCGGGTCAAGAATTCCTCAGAAAATCTTCCCCAAAGCCAGTGCGATCACGCTCAACAGCACGCTGCTCCCGATCGGCAAGAAGAATTCGCGGCCGAAGAGTCGGAATCTGAAGTCACCGGGAAGTCGGCCCAGCCCGATCCTTTCCAGCCAGCGGTGCAGTCCGCCGAAGATCAGCAGGACGAGGAAGATCGCGATCAGCCATCGAATCACATCGGTACTCCGTTGTCGTGTTCAGCGTGGCGAGGGTTGCGCGTGCGACTGCGACAGCAGCCCCCGCGGCCCGAACTGTCACAGCGTGTGCGTGCGATCGCCATGGGCAAACCCGATCGGTGAGGTGGTGAAGGCAGGATCACAGCCCCTGGCGAAGCCGATGACCTTGAACAGCTCGCCCATTTCGTGCTCGGTCAGCAGCTTCTGCGCGTTCGCGAGGGTGCGGATGTCGGCGCCTTGCAGCAGGTCGAGCAGACCGCAGTTCATCAGGAAGCGAGCCTGGCTGGTGTAGCCGAGCACGTCAAATCCATTCGCCTGCGCCGCGACGGCGATACCGGTGAAGTTGACGTGCGCGGTGATGTCCTTGGTGCCCACGTCGGCCAGCGGGTCCGTGTCGGCCACATGGGCGCGGTGGCACATCAACGTACCGCCGCTGCGCTGCGGGTGGTAATACTCGGCGGCGGGGAAGCCGTAGTCGATGAAGAAAGCGGCGCCGCGCTGCAGGCGGTCGGCCAGCGTCGCGACAAAGGCTTCGGCCTGCGGGTGGATCTCGGTGACCGCACCGGGCGCGAAGGCCGCCTCAAGGTCGTCGACCGGCGGCCGCAGCTCGGTGTCGCGGTCGGCCCAGCTCCACGGCGATGCCGTCGCGGATGCGTCTGCGGTCGAGTCGTCCGCCTCGTGCAATGCCACCCCACGCTCGCGCCAGCGCTGCCCGTCGAAGTGCAGCAGCTGCACCGGCATCGCGTCCAGCACCTCGTTGCCGACGACCACGCCCTGCATCACGTCGGGCAGCTCGTCGACCCAGCGGACGCGGTCGAGGTGCAGGCGCAGCACCTCGCGCTGCTTGTCGCGCAGAGAGCCCGACACGTCGACGATGGTGTACCGCTTCACGCGTGCGCCCAGCGTGTCGAGCAGCTCGCGCGCCAGCACGCCCGATCCGGCACCGAACTCCCAGACCTCGTCGGTGCCGCTGCCGTCGAGCGCCTGCGCAACCTGGCGGGCCAGCGCCTGGCCGAACAGCGGCGACAGCTCGGGCGCGGTGACGAAATCGCTGCCCGACGACGGCAACATGCCGAACTGGCGGTCGCCACGCGCGTAGTAGCCGAGGCCGGGCGCGTACAGCGCCAGCGCCATGAAGCGGTCGAAAGGCAGCCAGCCGCCTTGGCGCGCGATGGCCCCGCGTATCAGCGCGGTGATCGGCGAATGGGAGGGCGCCGATACACTCGCCGGCTGTTCGTTGGGCATCGCCCGGATTGTAGAAACCATGTCCGATCTGACGCCAACTGCCTCTCGCGAATCGCACGCTGCGGCGCGCCGAGTCGCACTGGTCACCGGATCGGCCCGGCGCCTGGGCCGCGAGATCGCGCTCGATCTGGCAAGACACGGTTTCGACATCGCAGTGCACTACCGCGGCGAGCCCGAAGAGGCGCACGACACCGTGGCCGAACTGCAGGCGCTGGGTGGCGCGGCGCACGCCTTTCATGCCGACCTGTCGGACGAAGCCGCCTGCCGCGCGTTGCTGCCGCAGGTGGTGGCGCACTTCGGACGGGTCGACGCGGTGGTCAACAACGCGGCGATGTTCGAGTACGACGCGCCGGCCAGCTTCAGCCACGCGGCGATGGACCTGCACTGGAAAGCCAACACCGCGCCGGCGATCCTGCTGGCGCAGGCGCTGCATGATCACCATGCCGAACACCGCGCGGCACACGACCCGACCGCCTGCGTGGTCAACCTGATCGACCAGAAACTCTGGAACCCGAACCCGGACTACTTTTCGTACACCTTGTCCAAGGCCGCACTCGAAGCCGCCACGGTGATGCTGGCGCAGGCATTGGCGCCGCGAGTGCGCGTGTGTGGCGTCGCGCCTGGCGTGACGTTGCTGTCGGGACCGATGACCGCCGACGAATTCGAGAAGGCGCACACGCTGACGCCGTTGCGACGCTCTTCGACGCCGAACGACATCGCACGCACGGTGCGCTTCCTGATCGAGAGCCCGGCGATCACCGGCACGACGCTGCTGGTCGACGGCGGGCAGCATCTGCAAGGCCAGCCACGCGACGTGATGTTTCTTGCACAGCAGACCCTCCCCGTTGAACCGACATGACCAGCCTCCTCTTCCACCCCAGCCTCGCCGACTGCCGCCGGCTGTTCCTGCGCAACCACAGCGTGGCCGTCGACATTGGCGCGCACGATTTCGAGAAGCAGGCGCCGCAGCGGGTGCTGTTCAACGTCGATCTTTACGTGCCGCTGGCGCTGTCGACGCCAACGGTCGATGCGCTGGACGAGGTGGTCGACTACGATTTCATCCGCCGTGTCATCGCCGAGCGCGTGGCGCGCGGCCACATCGAGTTGCAGGAGACCTTGTGCGACGACCTGCTGGCAGCGATGCTGGCGCACCCCCGTGTGAAGGCCGCGCTGGTGTCGACCGAGAAGCCCGATGTGTATCCCGACTGCGAGTCGGTCGGCTGCCAAGTTTTCGGTCTGCGAGCGGACCTGGCCTGACCGCCGCTGATTGCCAAAAGGAAGCCCCATGAGTGCCGTTCTCAACGACATCGAAGCCAAGATCGAAACGCCTGCCGATGCGAAGGCCGCGAACGAGATCAACAAGCTCAGCAAGCGGCTGCATCGGCTGACCGGCCAGGCCATCATCGACTTCAACATGATCGAAGAAGGCGACCGCGTGATGGTCTGCGTGTCGGGTGGCAAGGACAGCTACGCGCTGCTCGACATCCTGCTGAACCTGCAGAAGCGCGCGCCGATCCGCTTCGATCTCATCGCCGTCAACCTCGACCAGAAGCAGCCCGGCTTTCCCGAGCACGTGCTGCCCGACTACCTGACGAAGGTCGGCGTGCCCTTCCACATCGAGAACCAGGACACCTACTCGATCGTCAAGCGCGTGATTCCCGAAGGCAAGACAACCTGCGGGCTGTGCTCGCGGCTGCGACGCGGCATCCTGTACCGGGTGGCCGGCGAACTGGGCGCGACCAAGATCGCGCTCGGCCACCACCGCGACGACATCGTGCAGACGCTGTTCATGAACATGTTCTTCGGCAGCAAGATGAAGGGCATGCCGCCCAAGCTGGTCAGCGACGACGGAAAGAACGTGGTGATCCGCCCGCTCGCCTACGTGGCCGAGACCGACCTCGAACGCTGGGCCGAGCACCGCCAGTTCCCGATCATTCCGTGCTCGCTGTGCGGCAGCCAGGACAACCTGCAACGGGTGCAGATCAAGCAGATGCTGCGCGACTGGGACCGGCGCTTTCCGGGGCGGGTGGAAAACGTGTTCAGCGCCATGGGCCACATCGTGCCGTCGCACATGGCGGACCGGAACCTGTTTCCGTTCGCCACGCTCCAAGCCCATGGGATCGCCGATGCGAACGGCGACCGCGCGTTCGATGACGACGAGGACTGCGGCCCGCTGCCGAACTCCGGCGGCGACGCGGTCGTCAGCCTGCAAAGGCGCGCCGAACTCTGAAGGGAGACCTGTCATGCGCCGTGCCTGCCTGCTCGCGATCACCTTCCTCGTCGTTTCAGCCCTCGGTGGCTGTGCCAGCTCCTCGCTGAGCAGCGAGGTATCCACCTTTGGCGCCTGGCCCGCCGACCGCCGACCCGACACCTACGCGTTCGAGCGGTTGCCGTCCCAGCAGGCCGAGCCCGAGAAACAGCAGCGCCTTGAAGACGCCGCGCGCGTTGCCATCGAAAACGCGGGATTCAAGCCGGCTGACGATCCGAACACGGCCGATGTCACGGTGCAACTCGCGGCGCGCGCCGATGCGGTGTACCGGTCGGCGCTCGACGACCCGCTGTGGTGGAACGGTGGGCTGTACCACCCGCGGTTCGGCTACGCCGGATACGGGGGCTTCGGCGGCGGCCTCGCATTCGGTCGCGGCTTCGGACTCGGCCTGGACGACGGCTTGCGTCACTACGCGCGTGAGGTGGCGGTACTGATCCGTGATCGCCAATCCGGGACCGCACTGTACGAAGCGCGGGCCAGCAGTGGCGGCATGCTGCCCTTGTCGCCGGCGCTGCTGAGCGCGATGTTCCAGGCCGCGTTGACCCCTTTTCCCAACGGTGACGCGAAACCGCGCAGCGTCACGACGCCGCTGGAACCCTGAGTCGGATCAGGGTGTCGCCTTCGCGGCCAGCGCCCGCGCGTCGTCTTCCCAGTCCTTGAAACGGTGCGCTGCCTCGGCGCGCTGTTCGGCAGTCGTGAGGTTGTGCACCTTCGCCGCGAAGCCGCAGTTGAACTGGATCAGGCGCTGCTGGTACGCGCGGTACTCGTCTTGCGGCGACGCGCGGGCGCGCTGCACCAGACTGCGCAACGCGACCATCGCTTGATCGACCGTGGCTTGCTCGGTGTTCAGCCGCGTGAGGGTTTGCAGCGTGTCCTGCTGGCGCAGCCGCCGTTCGACCCGGAGCGCTGGCTGGTCGAGCGGCGGCTGCAGCACCAGCGCC
>JARXKP010000079.1 GCA_030271615.1 Pseudomonadota bacterium | reverse complement strand
ATGTAAGCTAATACGGTCTGCGCCTTCTGCCGCTCGGCCTGCGCAGTGCGCGCACTCGCCTCGGCGGACTGCGCGTTCGCGGTCGCCACGTCGGCCTCGCGCGATCGGGCGTCCAGTCGCACCCGCTCGCGTTCGGTGCCGGCCTGCTGCACCCGCTTTTCGGAATTCGCCTGCGTGCCCACCGCGATGGCGATCTCGGCGCGCTGGCGGGCCAGATACGCGAGATGGCGCGTCTCGTCGACATTGCGGTCGGTGGCCCACGATGTTTCGGCCAGGCTCATGGCCTGCAGGGCCCGTTCCAGTTCGACGGCGCCGCTGCGCGCGACATCCGGGTTGCTGCGCGCCTGCGCCAGCGTGCTGCGCGCGGCGACCAGGTCGGGGTTCTGGGGTGGCGTGGTCTGGCAGGCGGAGAGCGCCAGCACGATCGATGCCGTCAGCAGCGTGAGGGTGGTTTTCATGGGGTTTCCTGAGTGTTCGGTGGGGGTCACTGGGGGGCGCGCACGGGCTGCTGGGCCTGCTTCACCGCCGCGCGATTGAGCTCGTCGCGCAGCGTCTGCAGGCCGGCCTCGAGCTCGGTCACGGCGCGCCGCGAGCGTTCGGAGCCGGCTTTGGCGCGCGCCAGCTGCGCATCGACATCGGCTTCTTCCGCGACGCGGATCGCCCCGCGCTCGTCGCCGGCGGCGGCCAGGGCGCGTGCGCGGTCCAGCTTGATGCGGGCTTCGTTGATTTCCACCGCAGCGAGTTCGGGGGCGCCTGCCGAACGAGCGGCTTCGACGGAGGCCGCGCCGGCGGCGATCGACGGCGACGGGGAGTGCGTGTTGGCACAGCCCGTCACTGCGAGGGCACTGGAGGCCAGCAGCGTAGAGAGGATCAGCGTTTTCATACAGGGTCTCCTGAGGGGGTTCGAGGGTGCATGCCGATCCCGGGGCAAGCGGCTCGCCTGCGCCGCGGGTCTTCGCGAGAAACCCGCTCGCCACGCTGCCGGGAACGGCGTTTGCCGCAGGCGGTCATGCCCCTGCGCCGAGGACCCCACGACAAACCCATTCCGAATCAGACGGCTGCGACACCTCGCGAGACCCCCGTGGCGCCAAGCGCCGTGGAGGTGCTGCGCCGCGATCACCGGTGCATCGACGCGCTGTTGAACGACTGCTTGCGGGTTGCCGCAGACGAGCACGCGCAAGCGCCGTCAGCCGACCGCAACGCCTTGCTGGAGCGGCTGGCCGCCCGGCTGCGGGTCCACGCCGATATCGAGGTGAACCTGTTCTATCCCGCGATTCCCGTCAGTGCGCTGACCCGCGCCACCGCGCAACTCGACCACGCCGAGATCGTGCGCCAGTTGAATGGCTTGCTGGTGCCGGTGATGCCGGGTGAGGACTACGAGCGCCGGTTGATCGCGCTGGCCCAGTTGTTCCGCAGCCACGTCGGTTTCGAGGAAGAGCAACTGTTCCCGCAGGCGGCGTCACTCGATCTCGAGGCGCTGGGCATCCGCCTCGCGATGCGACGCGGCGAGTTGCTGGGCGAGCAGGGCGCCGACTGACGTCGGCCGCTGCGCCCGACGCTGACACCGAGACCGCTGGCGCACCTCACGGGACGTCGGTCGGCGCCTTCGTTTCCACCCAGGGCAAGGTGACCTTGAACTCGCTTCCGAGTCCCGGTCCGGCGCTGTGTGCCTCGATCCGGCCGCCGTGGGCGTTGACGAGTTCGCGCACCACGGTGAGCCCGAGGCCCAGGCCGCTGCCGTCGAAAGCGGTGGCTTCGATGTCCTGAACGAAGGGCTCGAAGATGTGCTCCAGAGCTTCCGGGCTGATGCCGATGCCGTTGTCGGACACGGTGATCACCACCGTGTCGCTCTGGCGTTCCGCCGACAACCGGATGTCGCCGCCCTGCGGCGTGTACTTCGATGCGTTGTCGAGCAGGTTGCGCAGCACCTGCGACAGGCGCAAGGGGTCGCCGTACACCGGCAGCGCGCCGAGGTGCGCCTGGACCCTGAAGTGCTGCAGTCTCGTGTCGATCGCCGGCCGACAAGCCCCGACCACCTCGTCGATCAACCTCGTCATCTCGACCACGCTGCGCTCCAGCCGCAGCTTGCCGGTCTCGACGCGCGACACATCCATCAGGTCGCTGACCAGCCGAGACATCTGCGCCACCTGCCGCTCGATGACGGCGCTCATCTTCGGCAGCAGCGGCTCTTCGCTGCCGGTGCGGCCCAGCACGGCCGACGCAGTGCGGAGGGACATCAGCGGGTTGCGCAGTTCGTGCACCGCCTGCGCCATGAAGTGGGTTTGACGCTGCAGCGCCTGCTCGGCGGCCGCCTGCAGATCCTGCGCGTCGAGTGCGCTCAGCAGCAACTGTTCGTTGGTTTCTTGCAGTTGCTCTTGCCGATGCTCGAATTCCTTGCGGGCCCGCTCGTAATGAGACACCGGCGTTTGCAGCGATTCGAGCACCGGTGTCTGCAGCAGCGACCCGTCCAGGGCCTGCGCGTCGTGGAAGACGAAGCTGCCGAAGCCCTGCCGCTTGGCGCGGTACATGGCCCCGTCGGCACGCGCGATCAGCGTGGCGGCGTTCTCGCCGTCGGCGGGGTACAGGCTGATGCCGATGCTGGCCGTCAGGCGCATCACGTGCTCGCAGATCAGCGCCGGCATGCCGAGGGCGGCGATCACCTTGTCGGCCACCGCGGCGGCGTCCGCAGCCTGTGACACGTCGTCGAGCAGGATCAGGAACTCATCGCCGCCGTAGCGGCTGACGGTGTCCGACGCCCGCACCGAACTGACCAGGCAACGTGCCGCCTGTTGCAGCACATCGTCGCCGACCGCATGCCCCAGCGTGTCGTTGATCTGCTTGAAGTTGTTCAGGTCGATGAACAGCAGCGCGATCTGCTTCTTGCTGCGCCGCGCGTTGGCGATGGCCTGATCGAGCCGGTCGAGCAGCAGCACGCGATTGGGCAGCTGCGTCAACGGGTCGAGCTCGGCCGATCGGGCGGCCCTCAGCAGCGCGTCGGTTGCCGTATCGGCTTCGACGCGAGCCTGCAAGGCGCTGATGACGAGGTGTTCGTTCGCTTCGCGCAGCCGATCGGCGTCGGCGTCGCCGGGTCGATTCAGCGCCTCTTCGACACAGCGCTGCAATCCGGCCAGAACCGCCCGCGCTTCGTCGATGTGCGAGCGCAACTCGGCGAGTTCTCGAGCTGCCTGAGCCGCGGCGTCGTTGCTGCGAGGAGTTTTGGTCATCGTGACAGCGCGAGGGCGGGCGATTCAGGCCATCACGTCAATCGGGCCTGGCAGGTCGAAGCTCGATGATGTCGCTGCGCGTCGGCCGGCCGCCGAGCAGCCCTTCCTGGTCGGGCAGCATCTTGCCGACGTGGATGCCGTCACCGTCGATGATGAACTCGCGCAGTTCGTCCGAATGGGCGCTGGACCGCACCTTGACCACCGCCATCACGCGCCGCAGCCGGCTGTCGACCTCGATGTAGCGCTGCACGATGATCGCGTCGGTCAGGAAGGCGGTGCCGTAAGGGCTGAAGCGCAGATCGGTGTAGCGGTCTTCCAGCTCGGAGGTCATCAGCACGGTGACGCCGACGCTGGCCAGCGCGTTGGTCAGGCGGGACACGGATTCACGGAAGTCTTCGCGAAAGGTCGGTGCCACCGCGAGCTCGAAGCCCGACAGCGAATCGATGACCACACGGCTCGCACCGATCCGGCGGATTTCGTGCAGCAGGAGTTGCACGATTTCATCGATCGACAGATCGAGCGCCTGGCTGTCCACCACGCCCACCCGGCCGCTGGCGATCAACTGGGCGACCACCGGGCTGCGCGATCGAAGGGGATGCTGCTCGAAAGCCGCGATCACGCCGGTTTCACCGAGGCGTGCGCCCTCGGCCAGGAACGACGCCGCCAGGATGCTCTTGCCCGAGCCCGAGGGCCCGGCCACCAGCACCGAGTAGCCGCGCGGCAACCCGCCGCCCAGCATGTCGTCGAGGCCGGGCACGCCGGTCAGCACACGCGCTGCCGACACTGTCGAAGCCGTCGAAGCGTCGTGCTGTGGCTGTCGCGCCGCGCGGGCGGGCGGGAACACTTCGATTCCGCTGTTGCTGATGCGAAAGGTGTGCAAGCCCGGCAGCGTTGGCTGGCCGCGCATCTTCATGACCTCCATCTTGCGGACCATCGAGTTGCGCTGCACGCTCTGCCGCAACCAGATCAGGCCGTCGGCCACGGTGAACACCGGGTTGGCGTCGGTTTCGACGAAGTATTCGCCGATCAGGAAGGTGGTCGCTTGCCAGCTCGTCATCAGCATGCCGAGTTGCTGCACGAATCGCTGCAGATCCTTGTGCGGGCTGGCCGGTGTTTCGCTCACCTGCACCACCGAACGGAACGAGTCGACGAACACCAGCGAGGGGCCGTAGGCCTCGACCTCGGCGACGATGCGTTCGAGCACCCGGTCGAGGTTGCCGGTCAGGGTGTCGTCCGACAGGTTGATGAAGCGGATCGATCGGTTGACTGCCTCGCTGTCGAAAAAATCGAACTGCTGCTGGTAGCGCAGCATCTTCAGCGGCGGTTCGCCCAGCACGGTGAAGTAGATCGCCGGGCGTTCGGGTGTCGCCATGGCGAACATCATCTGGTGCGCCAGCGTCGTCTTGCCGCAGCCCGGGGTCCCTGCGATGAGGTTGAACGACAGCTCGGGCAACCCGCCGCCCAGCACCTCGTCAAGGCCGGGGACGCCCGTGGCCAGGCGGTTGATGGTGACTTTGGTGGTCATGGGGTCGAGTTCGGTGAGGTTGAGCCGTGTGAGTGTGAAGCGGGCGCCCAGACCGGGCGCAGCAATCGCTCGGTGAGCGACGGTCCGACCATGCCGGCCAGCAGGTCGTAGAAGGAGCTGAACAGGTCGCTGCCGCCGGCCGCAGCCGAGATGCCGTCTTGCACCGCGAAAACAGATTGCAGTCGGGGGAGGTCCATCGTCGGCGGCAGGCCTTTGTGGACGGCCTCCAGCCACGGATGCGCACGGGCCGTGAGATGCAGGCTGCGCTTGTAGAGGGCGGCCAAGCCCACGTGACCAATGATGGGCGACAGCACCGCGTCGATTTCGAGCCAGGTCGCCGCGACGGCTTCGGCGATGTCCGGTACGGGCGCGTCTGCCCGCACTCTGTGCGTCAGCGGTGCGCTGATGAGGGGCCTCGCCGAGGGGTCCAGGGACATGAGTTGGAGATCAGTTAGACGGTTGAAGGGATGGTAGTCGGCTCAGGCTCGTGCGGCCCGAAATTCGTGTATTCGGCACGATCTGCCGCAACTTTTTCCGCATCGGCAACACCGCGCACCCGCGGCGGCTTGTCGATGCGCGACCTCGATCGAAGCCGATCCGGTCGGGTGTCTCGCTGATGTCCTGTTTTCACCGGGGTCCCGCCTCGTCAAGGAGTGTCCGTGCGCGACGAATCCTGCGGCGCGGCACGGGGGTTGCGATCAAGCGTTCATCGCCGGGCCGTTGGGGCCGCCAGCAGCGAGCACCACGAGGGACGGGTTGAATGATATCGTTGAATTTTCGGGCCGACCACCAGCAGAAGCAGGCGCTGTCGCCACGCTTTCAGCAAGCCGTGCGCCTGCTCCAGATGTCGTCGATGGATTTTGCGGCCAGCGTGCGCGACGTGCTGGGAAAGAACCCGTTCCTCGAAGTCGAGGAAGGTGATGGCGAAACGGACGATGGCGACCTCGGGACCGCCGCCGAACCGGCGACCGGCGCCTCGACCGCACCGAGCGACGGCGACGAGCGGTCGTCGGACGCCTCGACGCCCGCCGAAGGCTTCGACGGCGACAACGACAACGACCGCGATCTGTGGCGGGCCGACGGCGTGTCGTCGTCGCAGCACGCCGACGACAGCGACGGGTCGGCGATGAACCTCATGGCCGTCGAGACGTCGCTCAACACCCATCTGCACGGCCAGCTCGACCTGCTGCCGCTGACGCCACGCGAGCTGCTGCTGGCACGCGCCATCGTCGAATCGCTCGACGACGACGGCTACCTGCGCACGCCGCTGGCGGAACTGACCGAGCTGGAATCGCTGAGCCCGCCCGTCACGCTGTCCGACATGCAGAGGGCCTTGCAACGCGTGCAGTCGCTCGACCCCTGCGGTGTGGCGGCGTGCAGCGTCTCGGAGTGCCTGTTGCTGCAGTTGCCGACCATCGAATGCCCGCAGACGCGCGGGCTGGCCGAGCGCATCGTCGGCCAGCATCTGGCCGCGCTGGCCGCGCGTGACATCCACGGCCTCGCCCGCTCGCTGGGCGAGTCGCCGGTGCGGGTGCAGGCGGTCTGCGACCGCATCCGGCGGCTCGATCCGCGACCCGGCTGGCGTTTCGGCACGGCGCGCGTGGCCTACGTGGTGCCCGACGTGCTGGTCAGGAAGGTTCGCGGGGTGTGGAGCGTGCAGCTCAACCCCGCGACCATTCCCCGGGTGCGCTTGAACCAGGTGTATGCCGAGCTGTTCAAGCGCCACCGCACGGCGGACGACGGCGAACTGGCGGGTCACCTTCAGGAAGCGCGCTGGACCGTGCGCAACGTCGAGCAGCGCTTCTCGACCATCCTCGACGTGGCCGAAGCGATCGTGAAACGCCAGCAGCATTTCCTCGATTTCGGGTCGATGGCGATGAAGCCGCTGGGCCTGCGCGAGATCGCCGAGGAGGTGGGAGTGCACGAATCGACGGTGTCGCGCGTCACGAACAACAAGTACATGTCGACGCCATGCGGCGTGTTCGAGCTGAAGCACTTCTTTTCGCGCGCCATGGTCACGGCCAACGGCAGCGCGTGTTCGGGCACCGCGATACGCGGGCTGGTCAAGGACATGATCGATGCCGAGGCGCACGCCGCGCCCCTGTCCGATGCGGAGATCACGCGGCAGCTGGCCCAGCAGGGACTGGTGGTGGCGCGTCGCACCGTCACCAAGTACCGGCAGTTGCTGCACATCGATGCGGTCGACAGGCGTCGACGTCATGCATGAACTCGAACGCGGGCACGCCGTTTGCCACATCGACATCAGGCGGGGTAACCGATCGTCGCCGCGGTGCCGCAACGAGGGTCGACCGCCAATTTCCTGAGGAGCGTGGCCCCATGAACATCGATATGCAACACAACGAACACTGGCCGGAAACGGTGAACGTGGACATCCGGGTCCATTACGCCAGCGGGGCGCCCGACTGCCAGGTGATGGCGGTCTCGCCCTGCGCGCCGGACCGATCCCTTCTCGCCCTGCTGACCCCGGCCCGCCTCGAACCGTCGGACCTGCAGCGCGCCGGGTGGAGCGACTTGTCTGGGCAATCGCTGTTTCGGCGTTGCCTGGGCGTGCTGGCGCTGCACTGGTTCGGCTCTGTCGAAATGGTGCCGCGGGTGCGCGGGGCGCCGTTGTGGCGCAGCCTGAGTGTCGAGATGACGATGCCGTCGGCGATGCTTCTGCACAGCCTGAAGTTCGATTTGCAGGTCATCAGCGACGGCGCTGCGATGCTGCGTTACCAGTTCCAGCGCAACGATCCACTCACCAGCCGCACCGTGCCGCTCGATGTGCTGGACGCCGATCCGCTGCGCGCCTTGCTGCGTGTCGGGGCCAGCCGCGTGAAGCCCGTCGCCGGCCGGCGTCAGGCCGAGTCGCCTGTCCCGAGGTACGCCCGCGCCGACAGTGCCATGCGCGAATCCGCACAGCGTTTGCAGGCACGGCTCCCGGCCTGACAGGCAAGGAAGGCGCCATGAACATTCATTCTCGATGCCTCGGCCGTCCGACTCGCCCACCACCACCCCCACCAGCACTTCTCACTGCCATGAGCCCAGACACAGATTCGGACCTGCCGGAGTCGATCAGAGACCGGCCGGTGATGGGGCGTTTGCGGGCCTGCCTGCGGGCTCAGGCACCCGACCCGTCCGAGCTGGAGTCCGAGGGCGTGGACCGGGTTGCCTCCGCGATGGCGCTGTCGGGTTGGCCGTCCGACATCAGCGCGGTTCCGAGCGAGCCTGACTCCATGCGTTGATGCGGGCGATCAGGATGCTGGGGTCCATCGGCTTCGTGTAGTGGTGATCGAACCCGGCGGCCAGCGCCTTGCGCTGGTCGTCCGGCTGCCCCCAGCCGGTGAGCGCGAGGATCAGCATCTGCGCACCCCCCGGTTCGAGGCGCAGACGGCGAGCGACCTCGTGACCGTCGAGGTCGGGCATGCCGATGTCCAGCACCGCCACCTGGGGGTGAATCTGTGCCGCCAGCACGAGCGCGCCGGCACCGGTGGCTGCCACATGAACGTCGTGTTTTTCGAGGGCCAGCAGCAAGGCCAGACTCTCGGCCGCGTCGATGTTGTCGTCCGCGATCAGGATGCGCAGCGGTGCGCGCCCGGTCTCGGCTTCGGCCGTGGGGGAGGGCGCGGGGTCGAGGGCTGACGGTGGGGTGTCGAGTTGCGGCATCGGCAGGCAGACCCGGAACGTCGCACCCCGACCGAGCCCGGCGCTGCTGGCTTCGAGCTGTCCACCGTGCAGTTCGACCAGCCCGCGCGACAGCGCCAGCCCGATGCCCAGGCCCCCTTGCGAGCGGTCGTTGGCGCTGCGCAACGGCGAGAACATGTCGAACACATACGGCAGCTGCTCGGGCGTGATGCCGATGCCGTCGTCGGTGACCTCGATGAGCAAGCGACCGCCATCGACGCGAGCGCCGAGGCAGATGTGGCCGCCAGCATCGGTGTACTTGGCCGCGTTCAGCAGCAGGTTGCCGAGCACCTGGGCCATGCGCAGTTCGTCGACTTCCACGTTGCAGCCGTCTGCGGGCAGGTCGATCGTCAGCGCGTGGTGTTTCATGTCGAGCAGCGGGCGCGCGGTCTCGACGGCGATGGCCATTACCTCCTGCAATCGCAGGGTGCGCTTCTTCAACTCGAGGCGGCCGGCCGAGATGCGCGAGATGTACAGCAGATCGTCGAGCAACCAGGCCATGTGCCGGATCTGGCGGTTGATGATGCCGCGGCTGGTGGCCAGCTCGTCCGGCGTCAACGCCGGGTTGGCGAGCACCGACGCGGCGCTGCGGATCGGCGCCAGCGGGTTGCGCAGTTCGTGCGCCAGGATCGCGAGGAACTCGTCCTTGCGCCGATCGGCTTCGCGCAGCGCTTGGGCCGAGCGGTGCGCATCGGTCACATCGATGTGCACGCCGACCCATTCGTGCAAGCTGCCGTCGGCGGCAAACACCGGCGCCGCGCGCACCGCGTAACGCCGCCATTCGCCGTGGGTGTCGCGCAGGCGATGCTCCCATTCGAACTGGCGTCGCTGCGCCACGGCCTGCCGCCAGGCGATCAAGGTGGACTGCGCGTCGTCGGGGTGGATGGCCTGCAGCCAGCCATCGCCCTGATATTGCTCGCGGGTCTGACCGCTGAGCAGCTCCCAGCCGAGCTGTTCGCCCTGCATCACGCCTTGCGCGTTGTGCGTCCACATCAGTCCGATGGCGCTGACCGCCGCCTTGAGGCGTTCTTCGCTGAGGCGCCGGGCCGCTTCGGCCTGCTCCATCCGGGCTGCCGCAACTTCGCGTGCACGTTGTTCACGGTGCAGCACCGTGGTTTCGCGGCACACGCAGAACAGACCCGTCACCTCTGCGCGGTCATCGCGCACCGGGTGGTATCCAAATGCGAAATGAGATTCTTCGAGGCGACTGTCGCGTTCCAGCAGCAACGAGATGTCGTCCATCTGCACGCTGTGGCCGGCTTCGACGCGTTCGACCAGCGGGCCGATGTCGGCCCAGATGTCGGACCACACCTGCTGCATGGGCGCGCCCAGGGCCGCCGGGTGGCGCTCGCCGAGGATCGGCGCGTAGGCGTCGTTGTAGATGAAGATCCGCTGCGGTCCCCAGGCGATGAACATCGCTTCGTTGGCTCCGAGCACGAGGCCGGTCAACAGGCGCAACTCGGCGGGCCAGTCGGCAGGCGCCCCGAGGCCCGAGCCGGCGGGCGCGTCGATCGCACGCAGCAGGCGGGCGCACTCGCCCGCGTGATCGAGAAAGGCGAGGCGCGAGGGGGCGGGCATGGTCAGAGGCAGTCCGCCTGGAGAGGCGCGTTCGGGAAGCCAGCTCCGATGTTCCCGCACTTTTGCCGTCGCCAACTTATTTGCGTGGCGGGGTGCCGGGCGGCACGCCGATTGCCCATGCACGCCATGAAGTGCATTTGCGAACGCCCGTTAAGTCGCTCCCTCCCGTCTGCCCCATCGTGGAGCCACGCGCTCGACACCGAACCCGGCGCGCGGAAGAACCGCCTGCTGGCGGTGCTGCCCGACGAAGACTGGCAGCGCTTGTTGCCGCAACTCGAGTGGACGGATTTACCGCAAGGTCGTGTGCTGCACGAGTCGGGCGACGCGATCGACCATGTCTACTTTCCGACGACGGCGATCGTCTCGCTGGTCAACGTGATGATGGACGGTGCGTCGACCGAGGTGGCCGTCGTCGGCAACGACGGCCTGGTGGGCATTGCGCTGGTGATGGGCGGCGAATCGAGCAGCAGCCGGGCGGTGGTTCAGAGCGCGGGTTTCGGGCTGCGGATGAAGGCACGGCTGCTGAGCGCTGAATTCGGGCGCTCCGGCACCGTGATGCACCTGCTGCTGCGCTACACCCAGGCGCTGATGACCCAGATGGCGCAGACGGCGGTATGCAACCGTCACCACACGATCGACCAGCAACTGTGCCGCTGCTTGCTGATCCATCTGGACCGGCTCGGCGGCGACGAAATCCTGATGACTCACGAGTCGATTTCCAACATGCTGGGCGTTCGCCGTGAGGGCGTGACGGAGACCGCACAGAAGTTGCAGGCGGCCGGGCTGATCCGCTATGCCCGCGGCCGAATATCGGTGCTCGACCGGCCCGGCCTGGAGCGACGCGCCTGCGAGTGCTACTCCGTGGTCAGGAACGAGTACGACCGCTTGTTGGGCGCCCCCGCAGCGGCGTGAATCCGGTGCTGGCGGCAACATCCTGTTGCATGGCCGGAACTTCGACCGGCCTCGCAGACTCACCATCTGGGGCCATCGGCGCCCCTATCATCCGCGTTGGCGTTGCATTCGCCGCCGTCGTCTCGACTGAAAGCAAGCCACTCATTGCCCATGCTCCGACCGATCCCCGCCGTTCTTGCCCGCTTCTCTGCCGCTCTGTTCGTCGCCCTGACTTTTTCGATGGCTGTCGTTCCGGTTGCGCGTGCGCAGTTCCGGGTCGAGATCTCCGGCGTCGGTGCGTCCCAGGTGCCGATCGCCATCGCCAGGTTCCGTGACGAGGACCGGCAAAGCCAGGCGCTGTCGACCATCGTGCGCGCCGACCTCGAACGCAGCGGGTTGTTCCGGGGGGTCGATGCGCCGGGTGTGCAGGATGAATTGCGCACGCCGGCGATGGCCGAATGGCGAACCCGCGCAGCCGATGCGCTGGTCGGCGGCTCGGTGTCGCGCCTGGCCGATGGCCGCTTCGACGTGCGTTTCAAGCTGTGGGATGTCGTCAAGGGCAGCGAGCTGGGCGGGCAGAGCACCGTTGTCGACGCGGCCGACCTGCGGCTCGCGGCGCACCGCATCGCCGACTATGTGCACGAGAAGCTGACCGGGCAGAAGGGCGTCTTTTCGACGCGCATCGCCTACGTCACCAAGGTCGGCAGCCGCTTCACCCTGCGCATCACCGATTCGGATGGCGAGGGCGGGCAGGTCGCGTTGAACAGCGCCGAGCCGATCATCTCGCCGGCCTGGTCGCCCGACGGGCGCGAACTGGCCTACGTGTCCTTCGAAAGCCAGAAGGCGGTGGTCTACGTGCAGGACGTGTTCAGCGGAAAGCGCCGCGCAGTCGCGAATTTCCGCGGTTCGAACAGCGCACCGGCCTGGTCGCCCGACGGTCAGACGCTGGCGGTCACGCTGTCGCGCGATGGTGGTTCGCAGATCTACCAGATGGGGCGCAACGGCGACAACGTGCGCCGGCTCACGCAGAGCATCGGCATCGACACCGAGCCGACGTATGCGCCTGACGGGCGCAGCGTCTATTTCGTCAGCGACCGGGGCGGTGGCCCGCAGATCTACCGCACGTCGATCAGCGGTGCGCCTGTCGAGCGCATCACGTTCACCGGCAGCTACAACATCAGCCCGGCGATCAGCCCCGATGGACGCACGCTCGCCTACATCTCGCGCCAGGGCAACGCCTTCAAGCTGTATGTGCAGGATCTTTCGGGCGGCACGCCGCAGGCGGTGAGCGACACCACCGACGACGAAAGCCCCAGCTTCGCACCCAACGGCCGCTTGATCATCTACGCCTCGCGTTCGCAAGGGCGCGACGTGTTGATGACCACGACGCTCGACGGCAAGATCCGCGCACGTCTGGTGTCGTCCACGGCCGATGTG
>JARXKP010000078.1 GCA_030271615.1 Pseudomonadota bacterium | reverse complement strand
TTTGAACCCCCGACGAGCCTGGCCATGTCGGCAGGTCAGGCCTACTACGCTGTCGGCTACAACGAAGGTCAGCCCAGTATTCACGGCTTCCAATTGACAGAACCTGGGCGAGATACAAGGCCGCGGAAGTCACATGACGCCTTTGCCGGCCTGTCGATGATCGCCACGGACACCACCAGGCTCTATTGGGCGAACACCGGTGGCATGGCTCGCACGAGCTTCGTGGGCGCGCACGACATTGACCGAATGCAACCCGCGGCGTTTTCTGCCGGTCGGTCAATTTGCCTAGCCTACCGGGCCAACGGCACACAGTGCTACGAGGACCAAAACTACCCCAGCGTCCTGGACGTCGCAAACATCCCACTCGATGGACCCACGGGACTGGCGGTGCAGCGCCATGGCAGCGTGCTGGCCGTGGCGCATGGGGGCCGCAACGTCATTCGCCTGTTCGACAAGGTGTCAGGAGCACCACTCGGCGAATTGGCCGTCCCGCTGGTTCCAAACGCATTGAACCAGTTGGCGATGACACCGGGCGGCGACCTGTGGGTCATTTCCGGAAAGAAGGTGTTGCGGTATTCGGGGCTGAGAACAGATCCCCAGATCGCAGCCACGATCGACAGCCTCGAGCGACCGCTGGCCCTCGGAACCAGCGAGAGCGACGGCGACGAAGGGGTGTGGGTGGCCGACGGCGGCCCGAGCCAGCAACTCAAGAAATTCGATCGCACCGGCCGAGCTGTCAAGGTGATCGGTCTCAAGGGCGGTTACGCCACCGATCCAAAGGTGGTTGCGAACAAGCTCTTCTTCGCGTCCCGCGGGGGCCGTGAGCAGACCGCCATCGGTGTGACAGCAGAGGGTTTGGTCTGGGTCGTCGACTACGGCAACAACCGGATGCTGCGGTTTCGTCCCGACGCGCCGGAGCCTATCCGCGGCGATCAGCAGGTTGCCTTCCTGCCAACCTCGTATCTCGCTACGGTCGACCATGGAAATCCGCAGCGTGTGTTCGCGAACTTCCTCGAGTTCGAGGTCGACAGGAACACGCCGCTGCAAGCCGGAAAGTCGTGGAAGCTGGTTCGCAACTGGCTGGCCGGCATGCCTGCTTCGCTGTTCGACGAAAACGCGTTCAACGCCCAGTGGGGTGGTTTCACCTCGGTCGAAACGCTGTCCAACGGGCGCACTTACGGATTGCTGCAGGCGAAGGGGCGCCAGGTGATCGTGGAGCTCCCGGCGTCCGGGCCATTGCGCATCGTCAAGACGCTGGCTCAGCCGATGCCGAACACCACGGCCAAGGTCATGTATGAAAACGGCGACCTGGGCTACTCGCTCACCGGTTCCAGCACCCAGTCGGCCATGCGGCAGCCGCTGACGGGCTTCGACTCGTCCGGCGACCCGATGTGGTCGGTCGAGCCGGTCAAGCTGGCCAGCGTGCCCACAATGCCCGGCTCGCCGTACTACCGCGGAGCGTTCAGCGGCATGCCGCCGCGGTTCCCGGTCACTGCGTCCGGGAACGTCGTCTTCTTCGATCAATCGGTCGAAGGCAACGAAGGCTTCCACCTGGGTGCCGCCAAATCAGGGATCAACGAGTGGCTGTGGCAGTCGAGTCCGACCGGACCGCTGGATGGCAAGGGGAACTTCCAGACCAAGCGGCTGGACCATTCGATCAACTACGGCGGCAATGCGGTCTGGGCCCATGGCCGCAACATCATCTACGGCTACCACGGCGAGTTCTACAAGGACCTGCAGAACGGCAGGGTCGGGCAGGCGAACCAGTTCATGCATTTCGACGAGAGCGGCCTGTTCATCGGCCAGTTCGGGCAACCCTCCACCCGCCCTGCGACTGCGGATCTGGCCGGGCTCAGTGGCAATGCCTTCAGCCCGACGCTGGTGCGCGACGGCAGCCGCCTGTACCTGTATCACAACGACGAGTCGTCGCACGGTGGCGTGCACCGGTGGCGCATCGACGGCTGGGACGACATCGTCGAACTGAACGGACGCGGCACGACCGGCAGCACGATCGTCTTGAAATGACGCCGATCACCGGGCCCGCCGGTTCAGGCATTCGATCCCGCATGGACTCGCTGAAGTTCGCCCGCGGGAAATCATCATCGGGCAGTCAGGGCAACTCGCCCCAGCCCGTCGCGATGCGCCGGTATCGGCCATGCTCGTCTAGGTCTTTTGACGAGACATGCTCCGCAGTACCTTCGAGCACTTCACCACCGAACAGCGTCACGATGACATGGCGCGAGGCCTTGTACTTCGACACCCTCAGTTCGTGCGCGCGGGGGTCGAAGACACGAAAACCGAAAACCTCCACTGCGTTGACTTGATCCATTTGATGGCTCCTCTGGATGGCAGATCAGCGACAAGGAATTCGGTCACCACGGAACGCGGTGCCATCGCTGCAGCGTGGATTCTGTCATTCGGTCCGGGTGAACCCCCGGTCGAGCGCAGGGTGCTGATCGAGGCCCTGCCAGGAATCGGCGCTTGAGCCGTGCTCAAGGCCGTGAACGTCTGCGCGCCCGAATCACGCGAGCCGGCGCTCCCCCGTAAACCGTCCACGGCTCGAGGTTGCGCGTGGCGACGCTCGCCAGCCCCAGCACGGCGCCCTCACCCACCTCGACACCGGAGCACACGACCGCACGCGCGCAGATCCATGCATAGCGGCCGATCGTGATCGGTGCGCTGATCATCGGAAACGCCGGGTCGTCGATGTCGTGGGTGGCACCGCACAGGTAGGCGTCCTGCGACACGACACCGTGCGAGCCGATGCGGATCGGTGCCGGGTTGTAGATGACTGCACCGTCGGCGATGCCCACGGCGTCTTCACACAGCAGATTCCACGGAGCCCAGATCCGGGCGCCCGGGTAGATGTGGCAGTTCGCACCCAGCGTGGCGCCAAATGCCCGCAGCACTGCCGCGCGCCAGGCGTGCAGCGGCCGCGGAGAGAAGCGCACCAGCAGCGTGTAGCCGATCGCCCAGGCGACACGCGCGGCACGGTTGGTCCACGGCAGGCTGGCCGCCAGATACGGGTCTTTCGCAGAGCCTTGCGAGGCGTCTGTGCTCGGGGAAGACATCGCTCGCTTCGGTGATCCGCAACGGTTGGAAACAGGAGGTCGACGGAACATCGACTCCGATCGACAAATGGTGGAGCTTAGGCAACGAATGTGTCCGGTGATTGACACGACAGTTCGGCAGGGCAAGCCACGCCGATGTCACAAAGCCTCGCTAGCCTCTCAGGCTGCATGCGATCCGCCATGTGCACACGAAGCAAGCGCCCGACATGGCTACAGGTTCGGTCTCGGCCACTCTGAATACCCCGGACCTCACGCCCGTGTGGAAGGTGCCGGCAGCGCAGTGGGTCATCGCCAGCCTGGTCGGCATCGCGCTGATCATCGCGTTCCTGCCGGGCCTGCGCTTCATGGTGTCCAACTGGGAACAGGTCGAGGAGTACAGCTACGGCTACTTCATCCCGCTGATCTCCGCGTTCCTGATCTGGCAGAGAAGCGATCAGTTGCGACTGCTCGAAATGCGCGCGTCGTGGAGCGGCCTGCTGCTGCTCGGCCTCGGGCTGATGCTGGGTCTGATCGGCGAATTCAGCGCCATCCGCCTGTTCGGCCAGTACGGGTTCATCGTCGCATTGTTCGGCTTGTCGGTGACCTTCATCGGCTGGCGCGGCACCCGGCTGATCGCCATGCCGCTGGCGATCCTGTTCTTCATGATTCCGCTGCCGCAGTTCCTGTTGCGCGAGCTGTCCCAGCAACTGCAACTGCTGTCGTCGCAGATGGGTGTCGGGCTGATCCGGCTGTTCGGCATCAGCGTCTTCCTGGAAGGCAACGTGATCGACCTCGGCAGCTACAAGCTGCAGGTGGTCGAGGCGTGCAGCGGGTTGCGCTACCTGTTCCCGCTGATGGTGCTGGGCTTTCTGGCCGCGTATTTCTTCCAGGGATCGTGGTGGAAGCGCGCCCTGATCGTGCTGTCGACGATCCCTCTCACCATCGTCATCAACAGCCTGCGCATCGGCCTGATCGGCGTCACGGTCGAACACTGGGGACCGAAGATGGCCGAGGGACTGCTCCACGATTTCGAGGGCTGGTTCATGTTCATGGTGTGCATCGTGCTGCTGGTCGCAGAGATGACGCTGCTGGCCCGAATCGGCGACAAGCCGGCTTCGCTGCGCGCGGTGTTCGGCCTCGAGTATCCCGAGCCCGTGGCTCGCGGAACGCCGATCCACTACCGCCGCTTTCCGACGCCACTGCTGGTGGGCGGCCTGCTGCTCGCAGCGGTCGGCGCTGCTGCGCTGTGGGCCCCGCAACGCGAACAGATCAAGCCCGACCGCACGCCGTTCTCGCAGTTTCCGATGCGCCTTCCCGGAGACTGGATCGGTCGTCCGGACCGCCTCGACAGCGACGTGCTGGCGACCCTGAAGGTCGATGACTACCTCATCGCCAACTACGCCCGCGAGGGCGAGCCGTCGGTCAATTTCTACAGCGCCTACTACGACAGCCAGAGCAGCGGCGTGTCGTCGCACTCGCCGCGCACCTGCATCCCGGGCGGCGGCTGGAAGATCACGCAGATCGAAGAGACATCGCTGACCCTGAACTCGCCCCAAGGCGAACCCGCCACCCCGCTGACGGTCAATCGCACCGTCATCCAGAAGGGCGACCAGCGACAACTGGTCTATTACTGGTTCAACCAGCGCGGCCGGACCCTCACCAACGAGATCGCGGTCAAGTGGTACATCCTGCACGACTCGATCACACGCAAGCGCTCCGACGGTGCTCTGGTGCGCCTGGTCACCCAGGTGCCTCCGGACGAAGACATCGCCCAGGCCGATCGTCGGCTGACCGACTTCCTCGGAACCGTCGCGCCCCAGCTGCACAAATACATTCCTGACTGACCATGACGAATCAACTCGAAGGCCCGATCTACGTGGCCGGGCACGACGGGATGGTGGGTTCCGCCATCGTCCGGCATCTGCGGCGAATCGGTCACCGCAACATCGTCACCGCCTCGCGAAGCGCGCTGGATCTGACGGTGCAGGCGGATGTGATGGCGTTCATCGAATCGCATCGCCCGAGCGGGGTCGTGCTCGCCGCGGCGAAGGTGGGCGGCATCCTGGCCAACATGGAGCAGCCCGCCGATTTCATCCGCGACAACCTCGCCATCCAGAGCAACGTCATCGACGCCTGTCATCGCCATTCGGTGCGCAAGCTGGTGTTCCTCGGCTCGAGCTGCATCTATCCGAAATTCGCCCCTCAACCCATCCCCGAAAGCGCGCTGCTGACCGGCCCGCTCGAACCGACGAACGAGGCCTACGCGATCGCGAAGATCGCCGGCATCAAGAGCTGCGCGGCCTACAACCGGCAACACGGGACGAATTTCCTGTGCCTGATGCCGACCAACCTCTACGGCCCCGGAGACAACTACGACCCTCGCGGTTCGCACGTGCTGCCAGCGCTGATTCGTCGAGCCCACGAGGCCAGGATCGAAGGCCGCGACGAGATGGTCGTCTGGGGCAGCGGCACGCCGCGCCGCGAGCTGATGCATGTCGATGATCTGGCCTCGGCCTGCGTGTTCGCGCTGCAGCGCCTCGATGCCAGCGACATCGGCGAGTGCATCAACGTCGGCGTCGGTGAAGACCTGACGATTCGCGAGCTGGCCGAGGCCGCGATGCAGGCCGTCGGCTACACAGGCCGGATCGTCTTCGACACCAGCAAGCCCGATGGCACGCCACGCAAGCTGCTGGATGTATCGGCGATGCGAAAGCTCGGCTGGACAGCGCAGATTCCGCTGGCCGTCGGCATTCCCACGGCCTACGCCGACTACCTCGCGCGATTCGCCTCACCTGGCGCCACCGCTCATCGAACCTCTTCCCTGAAGACCTCACCATGAATCTCCATCACCCCATGCGAACCATCGCCCTGTGTGTCGCCGCGACGTTCCTGGTCGCGTGCAGCAGCAAGGTCGAGCGCGTCCAGTCGGGACTGGTCAAAGGTGCGGACTACGTGCGCCTCGCCGACTGGGACAAGGCCAACGTCGAAGTCCGCAACGTGCTGCAGATCGATCCGAAGAACGCCGAGGCGTACTTCATCTCCGGTCAGGTCGCCGAAGGCAAGCGCGAGCTGCAGCGGGCCTTCGGCAGCTACTCCAAGGCGCTGGAACTGAAGCCCGATCACATCGAGGCGAAGGTCGGCCTGGCACGGGTCTACCTGTTCGCCGGCGAGGTCGACAAGTCCGCCCAGGCGGTGACCGAAGTGCTGGCCGTCGACGCCCGGAACGTGGGCGCCCGCACCATGCAGGCGGCATTGCTGTCTCGCCAGGGCAAGGTGACCGAGGCGATCGCCCAGGCCCAGGCGCTGATCAACGAGCAGAAGAACCCACCGGTCGAGACCAGCATGCTGCTGGCCGGCCTGTATGCCAGTCAGGGCAATGCGACGGCGGCGCTGGGCGTCGTCGAGGCCGCGTTGAAGGCGGATCCGAAGAACCTGAGCCTGTTGCAGGTAGCGGCACAGATCGCCGGCGCAGCGACCGACACGACCCTGCAGGCCAAGGCGGTCGGCTTCTTCCGTCAGGCGACCGAGCAGGCGCCGAAGAACAACGACCTCTGGACGGCGTGGGCCATCCACCACACCCGACGCAACGAGCTCGACCTGGCCGAACAGGTGCTGCGCGCTTCGATCAAGGCCCAGCCCGACGAAAGCCCGCGCACGCTGGCGCTGCTCGATTTCCTGTCGGCACGCCGAGGCAAGGACGTGGCCGAGAAGGAGTTCGTCGCGGCGATTGCCAGCAAGCCGAAGGACACGACCCTGCGCTTCGGGCTGGTCAACCTGTACCGGGCTTCCGATCGCGCCGCCGATGCCCGACGGGTCCTGCAGGAAATCATCGATCTCGGCAAGGACGCGCCGAGCGGTCTGATGGCCCGCAATCAGCTGGCCGCCGACCGGCTGGCCAATGGCAAGGTGGCCGAGGCGCGCGCGCTGGTCGGCGAGGTGCTCGCGGTCAGCCCGCGCGACGGCGCTGCGCTGGTGATGCGCGGACGCATGCTGCTGGACGCCGGCGACGCGCGCAACGCCATCATCGACCTGCGCTCGGCCGCCAAGGACCAGCCCGGCTCGCCCGAGGTGGTCGGTCTGCTGGCCCAGGCGCACCGCAAGGCCGACGAACCCCAGCTTGCCCGCGAGGTGCTCGCCGACGCGGTGAAGTTCAAGCCGGACAACGCCGAGCTGCGCCTGCTGCTGGCCGCCGACATGGCCGACGCGAAGGACTACAAGGCGGCGGCCAACGAGATCGACGCCGCCATCAAGGCCGCACCGCTGAACCTGCGGGCCTACGACATGAAGGCCCAGCTGGCGCTGGTGCAGAAGGACACTGCCTCGGCAGAGAAGACCTACGCGGCACTGAAGACGCAGTTTCCGAAGGATCCGGCCGGGTCGTTGAAGCTTGGTCAGCTGTATTCCGACCAGAAGAAGTTCGATGCCGCGCTGAAGGAGTACGACGAAGCCGGCCGCCTGGTGCCCGGCGCACCGGGCCCGATGTTGTCCGCGATCGGCATCCTGTTGGCACAGCGCCGCTTCGACGAGGCCGGCACCCGCATCGACGCGCTGATGAAGCGCGAGCCGAAGAACGTGCTGCCATACCAGTTGCGCGGTGAAGTCGCGACGGCCCGCGGCGATCTGCCGCTGGCCGAACAGTCGTATCGCAAGATGATCGAGTTCGCACCGACGGTCCCCGCCGGGTACACCAGCCTGGCCCGCGTGAAGGCGTTGCGAAACAACATCGGCGAGGCGATCACGGTGCTCGAGGAAGGCGAAAGAGCGCTTCCCGACGACGTGTCGCTTCCCGCCGCCCGCGCCGAGTGGCTGGCCCGCGCAGGACGCCATGACGACGCGATCGCGGTGTACGAATCGCTGGTCAAGCGCAAGCCCGACGAAGACGCGTACGCGAACAACCTCGCCTACCTGCTGACCGAGTCGAAGGGCGACAAGGCCCATCTCGAACGCGCGCTCTCGCTGACCAGCCGCTTCAAGGAGTCGAGCAATGCCGGCTACCTCGACAGCCTGGGCTGGGCGCACTACAAGCTCGGGCAGTACGCCGAGGCCGTGCCGGTGCTCGAGCGCGCGGTGCAACGTTCGCCGAATGCACCGCTGCTGCAGTTGCACCTCGGCATGGCACTGCACAAGAGCGGCGACGTCACCCGGGCACAGGAGTTCCTGAAGAAGGCGATCGCCAGCAAGGTCACGCTGCCCAACCTGGACGAAGCGCGGCTGCTGATCGCCCAGAAGTGACGAGGGCCGCCTCTTGGCGGCCCCTTCCTTGAGGACTGGGGTCGGTCCCGGTCCTGGCTACAGACGCCGCAGCGCCACGAAAATCACGAGCCCGACCGAGCCGGCCAGCAGGGTCCACGCATCCGGTTCGGGCGCAGGACCGGCTTCGCGTGACGATTCCGGCGCAGGAAAGGCCGACGTGCGGTCGGCAAATGAGGGCGCGACCGCCGTCGGGGCATGCGCCGTCGACTGCGGCGCGTCGAGACGAGCCTGTCGAAACTCGTGGATCCCGTCCGTTCGCGCAGCGGAGTGAGCGGCACTCCAGATCGGCACCGTCAGGGCACACAGCACCACGACACGGACGAACGCTGCACACGGTTTCACGTTTCGAACCTCCTCCAAGTGACGTTCATCGTGCACGGCACGTGTGACGCGGTTTCGTGGATCGGAGGTCGCTCGACTGATCCGTTCGGATCAGTCCGGACGGGCCTGAAGCGCGCACCACGTCGCGTCACATTCAGTCGCTAGCGTGGCGTCGTGACCACCGATGCCGATGCGCCCCTCCCGCTGCCCGCGCAGACAGACGAACCCTGGCCGTTGCGCAGCCTGCTGCGTCGCGCGCTGGCCTTCGTGCTGGTGTTCATGGCGCTGCAGGCGGGCTGGGAAGCGGCCCGCGGCAGCTGGGTCGAGCGGCTGTGGGTGAATGAGCTGACGGTGCGCAGCGCGGCCGCCGCGATCGACCTGCTGACGCCCGAGGTCAACGCGGTGCCGCAGGGATCGCGCATCGTTGCACCGGGCGGCGGCCTCAACGTGCTGTTCGGCTGCGAAGGAACCGACGTCGTGTTCATGCTGGCGGCGGCCTTCGCGGTGTTCCCGATGCCAGTGCGGATGCGGGTCCTCGGGCTGTTGACGGGGTGGATCTGGGTCTTCGTGCTGAATCAGGTGCGCATCGCCGCACTGTTTTATTCGTTTCGCGCCGACCGCGGCCTGTTCGACCTGCTGCACACCACGGCGGCACCGCTGGTGATGATCGCGTCGACCGGCCTGTTCTTTCATCTGTGGCTGCGGCACGCACAGCCGCCGGAACACGACAGGGCTCTGGCGTGAACCGGGTCGGTCTGCGCCTGGTGCTGGCCACCGTGGCCACGCTGACCGCCGCTCACCTCTGGTCGCGCGACGTGGTGACGCTGCTGATGCCGGCGCTGTCGTCGGCGCTCAGCGCGGTGGCCGACGACTTCAAGATCCTGCGCTTCGATTTCGTCAGCGACCGCGGCAACGCCTCGATCGGCGCGCTGGCGCTGCTCGACCACACCCTCGTGCTGGACGGCCGCGCCATCGTTCCCGACGGCGTCTCGCCGATGCTGGTGGGCACCACGGTGGGCACCGTGGTGCAGCCGCTGCTGGTGACGCTGGTTCTGGTGCTCGCCTGGCCCGCAGGGCCGATCGAGATGGCCTGGCGTCTGGCCGTCGCCGCCGTGCTCGACGCGGTCGTGTTGCTGGTCGACACGCCGCTGTCGATGGCCGCCTGGCTGTGGGAGGTGCAACTGCGTGCCCATGCGCCCGACCGGACATCGCTGCTGGTGAGTTGGAACATCTTCCTCAACAGCGGCGGCCGGCTTGCGCTGGGCCTGATCGCCGGCGTGCTGGCGATCGCGCTGGCACAGCGGGTTCGCGGGTTCCGGTCATTCCGCAACGGTGCCGCCTCGGTCGCGACGACCGAGTCCGCCGACCGCTCACGCAGGGCCGCTGCCTGATGCACCTCGACGCCGCACCTGCAGCCGTGCTGCACGCTCGGTCCGCCACGCTGGCGATCTGGCGACGCCTGCGTTCGGTGGCCGCCGCGGCTGCATTGATGCAGGCGGTGGGGGGTGCCTGGAGCGCTCCCGTTCCGGACGAATTGCTTCAGGCGGTGCGCAGCGGTCCATCGGTCGGCGTGATCGTGGAGTTCGACGCCACCGCCATTGACCGCGACGCCGACACGCGGCGAGCGCGACTGCCGCGCCGCGTCGACGACCCCGCCGCGCTGGCCCAGCTGGCGAGCCGCTATCGAGCGCTGAAGAACAGTGCCCTGCAGTCGCTGCAGCGTTCCGACGTGCAGGCCGTGCGCGACTACAGCCACCTGCCGCTGTCGTTCAAGCGAGTGAGCTCCGAAGCCGGCTTGCGGGCCCTCGCATCGACTCAGGGCGTGGCGGCGCTGCACGTCGATCGGCTCCATCAGCATGTGCTTGCGCAGAGCCTGCCGCTGGTCGGTCAGCCGGTGGTCGGCGCCGCCGGCTTGCTCGGCGCAGGATCGACGGTGGTCGTCATCGACAGCGGGGTCGATCTGAGCAACCCGGCTTTCGGCGGCTGCACCGCGGTCGGCACGCCGGTGGCGACTTGTCGCATCGCGTACCTGCAGGACATTGCCGTGGCCCCGACCAGCGACCACAGCCACGGCACCAACGTCGCTGCGGTGGTTCTTGGCGTCGCGCCGGCGGCCCGGATCGCCAGCCTGAATGTGTTCGGCAGCGCGGGGGCCTACTCGAGCGACATCCTTGCGGCCATCAACTGGGCCATCAACAACGCACCGACACTGAACATCGCGGCCATCAACATGAGCCTGGGGGACGGCACGCACTCCCCTTCCCCGTGCTCCGCCACGACCGGACCCAGCGCAAACCCCTACCTGTCAGCGGTCACCCATGCGCGCAACGCCGGCATCAGCGTGGAGATTGCAGCGGGGAACAGCGCCTACGGCAACGGCACCTTCGTCAACGGCATCAGCAGCCCGGCCTGCACGCCCGGAGCCATCTCCGTCGGTGCGGTGTACGACAGCAACCTGGGTGGTCTGAGCTGGTCCGGCCGGACCTCGACCGCCTGCATCGATGGATCGACCGCCGCCAATCAGGTCGCCTGCTTCTCGCAGGACGCCAGCTACCTCAGCCTGCTGGCACCAGGCGCGCTGATCACGGCCGCGGGCTACAAGTTCGGCGGAACATCGCAGGCCACGCCTCACGTGGCGGGCGCGGTTGCGGTGCTGCACGCGAGCTTCCCCAACGAGTCGCTCTCGTCGATCGAAAGCCGACTGACCGCGAGCGGCACGCCGCTGGTGGACAGCCGCACCGGCCGCACGCATCCGCGCCTGAACCTGGCGGCGGCGGCTCGGCCGACCAACGACGACTTCGCGACCGCGATCGCGGTGACCGGCCACAGTGGCACGACGCTCGGCGGCAACCGGCTGGCCACGCTGGAATCCGGTGAACCGCTGCCCGTGGGCGTCGTCGGACAAACGGTGTGGTGGCAGTGGACGGCCCCGGCCTCCGGACAGATGAGCCTGGACACGCTGGGCAGCAGCTTCGACACCCGGCTCGACGTCTACACCGGCAACAGTGTCGGCACCCTGGCGCAGATCGCCGGCAACGACAACACCGACGGCGCCAGCAGCGCCTCCAGCCTTCGATTCCAGGCGCAGACCGGCGTCACCTACCGCTGGGCAGTGGGCACCGCCACTGGCGCAGCGGGCGACGTCAGCCTGGCCTGGAGCCTGAACCCGCTGACGCAGGCCAATCTGTCGGTGACCCTCGGCGGACCGTCGGGCACGCTGCCCGGCGACACCGTGATCTACACGCTGACCGTGAGCAATGCCGGCCCGCAGTCGGCGACCGGCGTGATCGCGAACGTCACGATCCCCGCCGGGATCGCCGTGCTGGCGGTGCCGGCGTCATGCTCGGCGCAGACCACTGCCGTCACGTGCAACCTCGGCGAGGTGGCCAGCGGCGCATCGCTGTCGCTGGCGCTGTCCGTGCGCATCGATGCCCCTGCCAGCCTGATCGCCAGCCTGACGTCGGACGTTCCCGACCCGGTGCCCGGCGACAACACGGTGACGGCCTTCCTGGCGCCAGGCGATGCCGCAAGCGCAGACATCCCGACGCTGCCGCAGTGGGGTCTGCTGTTGCTGGGCGGCGTGCTGCTGGGGTGCATGCAGGCGAGACAGCGCGCACCCGCCCGCATGGGCGGTGGCAGCGGCATCGTCGAAGCACGTCGCGTCGTATCGCGCAGCTAGTGTCGTGAGTTAGAAGTTCATTGAACTAATCGACCTACCCCGAATCGATC
>JARXKP010000077.1 GCA_030271615.1 Pseudomonadota bacterium | reverse complement strand
GACTGGTGCGTCGGCCCGTCTTCGCCGAGGCCGATGCTGTCGTGCGTGAAGACGTGCACCACGCGCAGCTTCATCAGCGCGGCCATGCGGATGGCGTTGCGGCTGTAGTCGCTGAAGGTCAGGAAGGTACCGCCATAGGGAATGAAGCCGCCGTGCAGCGCGACGCCGTTCATCACCGCCGCCATGCCGAATTCGCGCACGCCGTAGTTGATGTGGCGACCGCCATTGCTTGTTCCATCATCACCGAAGCGCAGCGCTGGCGTGCTGCTGGTGTTGGTGAACACCGAGCCGGTCAGGTCGGCGCTGCCGCCGAGCAGCTCGGGCATCGCCTTGGTGAAGGCTTCGAGCGCGATCTGGCTGGCCTTGCGGCTGGCGACGGTCTCGGCCTGGGTGTGGGCCGACAGCGCGGCGTCGACAGCCACCTGCGCGAAGTTCCTGGGCAACTCGCCCGCGACGCGGCGCACGTACTCGAGCGCCAGCTCCGGATGCTCCTTGCCGTAGGCCGCGAACGCATCGACCCATGTCGACTCGGCGGCCAGACCGCTGTGGCGCGCGTCCCATTGCTCGTAGACGGGCTCGGGGATCACGAACGGTTCGGAGGTCCAGCCCAGCGCTTCGCGGGTCAGCTTGATTTCGTCTGCGCCCAGCGCCTCGCCGTGCGCCTTGGCGGTGCCGGCGCGGTTCGGCGAACCCTTGCCGATGGTGGTCTTGCAGCAGATCAGCGTCGGCTTGTCAGCGCGCTTGGCCGCAGCGATCGCGGCGTCGACCGCATCGACATCGTGCCCGTTGACGTCGGCGATGACGTTCCAGCCATACGCCTCGAAACGCTTCGGCGTGTCGTCGATGAACCAGGGCTTGACCTGGCCGTCGATGCTGATGCCGTTGTCGTCGTACAGCGCAATCAGCTTGTTCAGGCGCCACGCGCCGGCCAGCGCGCAGGCTTCGTGGCTGATGCCTTCCATCAGGCAGCCGTCGCCCAGGAACGCATACGTGTGGTGGTCGACGATGGTGTGGCCGGGGCGGTTGAATTCGGTCGCCAGCAGCTTCTCGGCGAGCGCCATGCCGACCGCGTTGGTGATGCCCTGGCCGAGCGGGCCGGTGGTGGTCTCGACGCCCGGCGTCACGCCGACCTCGGGATGGCCCGGCGTCTTGCTGTGCAGCTGACGGAAGTTGCGCAGCTCGCTCATCGGCAGGTCGTAGCCGGTCAGGTGCAGCAGCGCGTAGATCAGCATCGAGCCGTGGCCGTTGCTCAGCACGAAGCGATCGCGATCGGCCCAGTGCGGGTTGCCCGGGTTGTGCTTCAGGTGCCGGCTCCACAGCGCGACGGCGATGTCGGCCATGCCCATCGGCGCACCGGGATGGCCGGAATTGGCCTGCTGCACGGCGTCCATCGCCAGCGCACGGATGGCGTTGGCCATCAGGGAAGTGTTTTGATCTGACGCGGTTGCGGCCATGCGGATCCCTGAAGCGACGGTGTTGAACAACCTCGCATTTTAGGCAAGAGCCTGCCGGCGTATCGGTCGGGCCCGACCGATACGCCGGCAGGCTCCCGGATAATGCGCAGGATGCTGGGCCTGCACCTCACCGCCGACCTTCACGGGTGTCGGTTCGAGCGGCCCGCGATGACCGATCCCGACGCGCTTCGGGTGCTGTGCCTGACGGCCGTGCAACGCGTCGGCTTGCAGGCCGTCGGAGAGCTGTTCCATTCGTTTGCGGCACCGGCCGCCCGCAGCACCGAGCCGCTCGCGCCGGCCGGGGTGACCGGCGTCGTGCTGCTCGCCGAGTCGCATCTGGCGGTGCACACCTGGCCCGAACTCGATGCGGTGACGCTCGACGTCTACGTGTGCAACGTCGGTGCCGACAACTCGCCGCGCGCCGAGTCGCTGATGACGGCGATGTGCGCCGCCTTTGCTCCGCATTGCATCGAGCGCCAGGCGCTGCGCCGCGGTTCGCTGTCGAAGGCGACCCCGCCGCGGCTCTCGGGGGAATGAGCGGCAGCATGAAAGCCATCGTGCTCGCCGCCGGCCGGGGTGACCGCATGCGCCCGCTGACCGACGTCACGCCGAAGCCGCTGCTGACCGTTTGCGGCAAGCCGCTGATCGAATGGCACCTCGAAGCGCTGGCACGCGATGGCGTGCGCGACGTGGTGATCAACACCGCCTGGCTCGAAGAGCGCCTGGTCGAGACGCTCGGCGACGGATCACGCTTCGGCCTGGCGATTCACTACTCGCGTGAAGGCCGTGACCACGGCGGCGCACTCGAAACCGCCGGTGGCATCGCCACCGCACTGCCGCTGCTGCGCGGCACGGCGAACGCGTCGGACGCCGACTGCTTCTGGGTCGTGTCGGGCGACATCTATGTGCCGGGATTCCATTTCAACGCCGAGGTGGCGCAGCGCTTCGCGGCCAGCGATCACCACGCGCACCTGTGGCTGGTGCCGAATCCGGACTACCACCCGAACGGCGATTTCGGCCTGGCCGCCGACGGCCATGCACTCGCCGACGGCTCCGGGCCGGACGGCCTGCGCTGGACCTACGCGAACATCGCGCTGTGCCGCACAGCCTTGTTTCGCGGGGTCGCGCCCGGAACCCGCAACGCGCTCGGCCCGCTGCTGTTCGCCGCGATGCGCGAGCACCGCGTCACCGCCGAGGTGTATTCGGGTCGCTGGGAAAACGTCGGCACGCCGGCTCAGTTGACCGCGCTGAACGTCGCTGCAGCCTGACGGCCGCGAAGCGCTGCATGACGAATTTCACGGTCGCTTGACCAGCGGCAGCGTCGCCAGGTCCGGTCCGTCGTCGCGGGGGTCGCACCCGTCTGCGAGCGGGCATCGGTTGACCTCGATCGACAGGTGCGCCAGCGCCGGATACGCCGTCAGTCGAGCACGGTAGTCGGCCGGCAGCAGCGGTGCATCGGCGACGATGCTGACGATCGCCGCGTAATGCTGGCGGCCGACGCGCCAGAGATGCAGGTCGGCCACGCGCGCGTCACCATCGGACTCGATCGCCGCGCGGATCTGCGCGGTCAGCGGATGGTCCATCTCGCGGTCGAGCAGCACGGCTGCGGTCTGGCGCAGCAACCCGATCGACCACAACCCGATGACCACCGCGCCGAGCACGCCGACCAGCGGGTCCAGCCACCACCAGCCCAGCCACAGGGCGCCCGACAGCGCGGCGATCGCCAGCACCGAGGTCAGCGCATCGGCCAGTACGTGCACGTAGGCAGCGCGCAGGTTCAGGTCGTGGCCCCCGTCGGTCGAAGCGTGAGCCCGATCGGCATGCGCATGCGGCTGTGCGTGATCCGGGTGATCGTGGTCGTGCTCGCCCGCGTGGGCATGTGCATGCCCATGGTCGTGCCCGTCGTCGGCACCGTGCAGCAACCACGCCGACACCAGGTTGACGGCGAGGCCGATGATCGCCACCCAGAGCGCAGGTCCGGCTGCGATCGGTTCGGCGCGCCACAACCGCAGAGCCGATTCCAGTGTGATCCCGGCGGCGACGATCGCCAGCACCAGGGCACTGGAAAAACCGCCCAGCACCTCGATCTTCCAGGTGCCGAAGGCATAACGGCCGTCGCGCGCGTGACGCCGCGCCAAGGCATAGGCCACGGCGGCCACACCGAGTGCGAGCGAGTGCGTGCCCATGTGCCAGCCGTCGGCGAGCAAGGCCATCGAGCCGGTCCACCAGCCGCCGATGATCTCGGCCACCATGGTGATCAGCGTGACCGCGAGCACCACCCGCGTGCGCGCCTCGCCGCGGCGGTTGCCGCTGTCGAACACATGGCTGTGCTGCCACGGACTCAGGTCATGGATGTGCGCAGTCATCGGGGGGAGTGGAGCGTCGGGTGAGGCATGCGGGGCTCCTCGCATAAGGATTGATGGCGGAGCGTAAACGACGCCCGTCGTGCCACCCGACCCGACGCGCCGGAGGCCTGCCCCCCGACCATTGGGGACGTGTGTGGCTGGGCGCGTGGCTATAGTGGTCCGATGACCCCCTTGAACTGCGCTGCACGGCGCGCCGACCTCGCCCAGCGGCTGCGTTCCGCGGGTGTGGGCATCGCGGTTCTGCCCACCGCGCCCGAGCGGCAACGCAATGCCGACAGCGATCACCCGTACCGCCACGACAGCCACTTCCACTACCTGACCGGTTTCGATGAACCGCAGGCCTGGCTGGTGCTGCGCAGCGATGGCCACAGCACGCTGTTCTGCCGCCCGGCCAACCCCGAACGCGAGGTCTGGGACGGACAGCGGCTCGGCGTCGATGCGGCGCCAGCCGAGCTCGGCGTCGATGCCGCATGGCCGATCGATGCACTGGACGAACAGATGCCGCTGATGCTCGCGAACCAGGGCGCGGTCGGGTTTCCGTTCGGCCGTTATCCCGAGTTGCAGACGCAAGTCGAGGGCTGGCTGGCCACGGTGCGCACCCGAGAGCGCGTCGGCATCGAATGCCCGACTCGGCTGCACGACCTGAACCCGTTGATCGCCGACATGCGGCTGTTCAAGGACCCCCACGAGCTGGCCACGATGCGCCGTGCCGCGGCCCTCTCGGCCGGCGCCCATGTGCGCGTGATGCGCTACTGCGCGCAGCGCTTCCGGCAGGGCGCAAGCGCGGTGCATGAATACGAAATCGAAGCCGAGCTGCTGCATGAATTTCGCCGACTCGGCGCGCAAAGCCCCGCGTACCCGAGCATCGTCGCGGCCGGCGCCAACGCCTGCGTGCTGCACCACCCGGCCAGCGCCGCACCGCTGAAGCCCGGCGAACTGTGCCTCGTCGATGCGGGCTGCGAGATCGACGGCTATGCCAGCGGCATCTCGCGCACGTTCCCCGCCCACGGACGTTTCAGCGCGCCGCAGCGCGCGCTCTACGACCTGGTGCTGGCCGCGCAGCAGGCAGCGATCGACGTCACCCGGCCCGGTCACCGCCAGCGCGATGCACACCATGCCGCGGTGCGCGTGCTGGCGCAGGGCATGCTCGACCTCGGCCTGCTGTCACGCGACCTGCATGGCGATGTCGATGACGTGGTCGCCAAGGCCGCGTATCGACAGTTCTACATGCACGGCACCGGTCACTGGCTCGGACGCGACGTGCACGACGTTGGCGAGTACCTGTCGCTCGGCGAAGACGCGATCGAGCAGCCCGACGGATTCGGCGGCACGGTCGTCAAGCGGCCGTCGCGCCTGCTGTGCCCGGGCATGGTGGTGACGCTGGAACCCGGCCTCTACGTGCGGCCGGCGGCGGGCGTGCCCGAGCACTTCTGGAACCTCGGCATCCGCATCGAGGACGACGCGGTGCTCACCGACACCGGCTGCGAGCTGATCAGCCGCGGCGCGCCGGTCGCGCCGCTCGACATCGAAGCCCTGATGCGCGAATGACCGGTCAGCCGAGGCCCGAGCGCACGCGCTGCGCCGCACGGCTGCCCCAGTACATCGCCTCTTCGAACACCGAATAGCCGGACAGATCGCTGTGCGCCGCGTGGACACGCCCCGGTGTCTGCGACGCAGCGCGCAGCGCGGCGTCGCTGCGCACGCCCGGCGCCGGGACGCTCATCGCATGGCCGTAACGCATCAGGTCGATCTGACGCACCTTGGCCGGCATATCGGCGTGCGGACGGGCCACATCCTGCAGCATCCGCGCGGCCCACGCCGACCACGTGTCACTCAGCAACGCGGCACGCCGCGCCTTGAGTTGTTGCAGAGTGTCGCCACCGAGCGCCCAGTAAGCCGTCAACACCGTCGGCCCGGCATGCGGCCGGGTGCTCTGGTGCATCGCATCGACATAGCCGAGCGACAGGCGGGCGGCGGACCAGGCGGTGTCGGCCGGGGTGGCAACGCTGACGGCCTCGCGACTCGCGTCGCGTGAGAGTTCGGCACCCGGGTACACCACGTTGTCCCACGACAGCGGCGCACCGGCGTGGTCGCGCAGCGGCTGATCGAGGTGCAGGTTGGCAACCAGCCACGGCGCATGACGCATCCGTGTCGCAGCGTCCGACCACGCCGCGGGGGGCGATGCCAGCAGGCGCGTCGACACGAAAAGCGGCGTCGCCAGCACCACCTGCGGCGCGGTCCAGCGCTCGACGCGTTGATCGGCCGCGCGCCACAGGTCGACGGAGACTTCGTGCCGTCCTTGGTCGACGCGCAGCGCGACGCAGCCGGTGCGCAGCCGATCGCCCAGCGGGGCTGCCATCCGGGTCGTCACCCACGCGTTGCCTTCGGGCCAGGTCAGCACGCCGTCGACACCGTGGTCGCCGTCACGCGCTTCGAAGCCCGGCGGCTGGAAGCCGTGTCGGCTGGCGAAGTAGTGCAGGCCGGCCCAGGCCGAGACCTGCGCCGCACCGGCGCCGTAGTCGTCACGGCAGCAGTGGTCGAGGTACCAGCGCAGCGCCGGCGCGTGCAGGCCCTGGGCATCCAGCCAGGCGGTGAACGTGATGCGATCGAGCGCCTCGAGCTCGTCGCTCCAGGCGGCCCGCGCGGTCGGCAGTGCGAAGGCGTTGCGGTGCGACACCTCGTCGATGAGCACGGCCAGCCGCTGGTACTGCGCCGTCGTCGCCTGCCGCTGCGATTCGGGCAGCGCCTCGACCGGCGGCAGCAGGCCGTCGTGCCACTGGCCGTCGATGTGCAGGCGCTCCTGCGGGCTGTGGCACAGATGCCGCTCGTCGTAGACCGCACGTCCGTGCACGGTGCGGCGCAGGCCCAGGTCTTCGAGCAGCTCGATCACCTCGGTGGCGTGCTCGCCCGGCAGCGGCAGGTAGTGCGCGCCCCGCGGGCAGGCCATGCCGGCCAGCGTGTGGCCGCGGCTGTTGCCGCCAGCGGTGTCCTCGAGGTCGAAGACGCGCACGTCGTCGATGCCGGCTCGCATCAGCGCACGGGCGCAGGCGAGCCCGGCCACGCCGGCGCCGATCACCAGCACCGAGGCGCGGCCTTGCAGCGCAGGCGCGGCCATCGACGCGCCGGCCGGCCGGTCGCGCAGCTGATGGCCGCGCTCGTGCTGAGCACCGATCCAGCCGCCGGTGTAGTTCACCGCGCGGACGGTGTCGCCGCGCCAGCAGCCGGCCAGCGGCAGCGCCGCGATCGACGTGATCGCGTGACGCCGGCTCATCGACGGGGTGTCGGCCGGAGGCGCGTTGGCGTCTGGCGCAGGTCCGGTGCCCGGCTCGGGATGGGTGGCCGCGCGCGGAGCCTTCGCCGTCACCGGTGCACCTTGCCCCACTCTTCCTCGAAGGTCTGCACCAGCACCTGGTTCGAGAGGCGGTTCACGCCGGTCGGCACGCGAGCCATGTCGGGCGGAAAGTTGAACAGCGCCGGCAACCCGTCGAGGCTCAGGAAGCGCAGCCCCGCCGGCAGCACGGTGGGCAGGCGGAACGGTCGCCGGCTCGCCAGCGTGTAGCCCCATTCGCCGAAGCTGGGCACGTGCGCGTGGTACGGCGTCGCGGTCAGGCCGACGGCTTCGAGCGTGGTCGCCACGGTCCAGAACGCCTTGCGTGCGATCAGCGGCGAGGTCGTCTGGACGACGGCATAGCCGCCAGCGCTCAGGTGCTCGTCGATCAACTGGTAGAAGCTCGTCGTGTACAGCTTGCCGAGCGAGAAGTTGGTCGGGTCGGGGAAGTCGATGACGATCACGTCGTAGTGGCCCGGCTGCTGTTCGAGCCACGCAAAGGCATCGGCGTTGACGATGCGCAGCTTCGGCGAATGCAGCGAATCGCCGTTGAGCCGGCGCAGCATCGGCCGCTCGGCGAACAGCGTCGTCATGTGCGGGTCGAGTTCGACCAGCGTGATGTGCTCGACGCTCGGGTACTTCAGCACCTCGCGCACCGCCATGCCGTCGCCACCGCCGAGCACCAGCACCTGCTTCGGCGCGCCGTGGGCCGCCATCGCGGGGTGCACCAGCGCCTCGTGGTACCGGTACTCGTCGCGCGAATGGAACTGCAGGTTGCCGTTCAGGAACAACCGCACACCGGCGGGCCCGGCCGTGACCACGACCCTCTGGTACGCACTGGTCTCGCTGTAGACCACGTTGTCACCGTAGAAGCGGTCTTCGGCCCAGGTGGTGACACGGTCTGCGGCGACGAACACCGCGAGCAGCGCCGCGACCACCGCCACGCACGCCACCGCATGCGCCCGCGCGTGACGCAGTTCGCCACGAAACAGCGCCAGCGCCCACAGCGCCACCGCGGCGTTCAGCAGGCCGAACAGCACGCCGGTGCGGATCAAGCCGAGCTGCGGCACCAGCAGCAGCGGGAACGCGATCGACACCGCGAGCGCGCCGAGGTAGTCGAAGGTCAGCACCTGCGAAACCAGGTCCTTCAACGCGTAGCGCTCGCGGAAATGGCGCTTCAGGATGCGCATCACCAGCGGAATCTCCAACCCGACCAGCGTGCCCACGGCCATCACCATCCCGTACAGCGCGAAGCGGAACGAACCCTCGGCAACGCTGTGCAGCGCGAACAATGCGGCCGGCATCAGGCCACCGATCACGCCGACCAGCAGCTCGATGCGCAGGAAGTGCGCAACCAGCTGCCGCTCGAGGAAACGCGACAGGTACGAGCCGACGCCCATCGCGAACAGGTAGGTGCCGATGACGGTGGAGAACTGCAGGATCGAATCGCCGAGCAGGTAGCTCGCGAGCGCGCCCGCGGCCAGTTCGTACAGCAGCCCGCAGGCCGCGACGACGAACACCGAGGCGAGCAGCGCCACTTCGGCGGGACGCACCGTCGGGCGAGCGGGTTCGAGCACGGCAACCATCGTGTGCGGAATCGGTCGATCAGGCCGGAGCCGGCGGGGACGAATGCGGCATGTCGATCAGCCGTGGATCGCAGCCGCCACGATCAGGCCGATCGCGATGCACATCGCACCGACGACGATCGCCAGCGCGACGTTCTTGCGCTCGACGATCTCGGCCCACAGGTCATAAGGCGTCAGCTTGTCGACGACGACGAAGCAAATCCAGAAGATCGCGACGCCGATCAGCGCGAACAGGATCGAGCCGACGAAGATGCCTGGTTTCATCCATTCGATGCCCATCATGGTGATGCTCCTTGTGTGTTGATGTGTGGTCGTGACTCGGTGTGAAATTCGCTGCGGCGGCTACTTGTGCCCGCCGCCCCCGCTGCTGAAGCCGCCCCACGAGCCACCGCCCGTGCGCGACCCCGAGCGACGGTCGGCCAGGCAACGTTGGTACTCCTGCGAAGCCTCGCCGAAGTTGCTGCGCTCATCGCTGCAATCGTCGCTGCTGTCGCAGCGCGCCAGCATCAGAAAGAGGATGCCCAGCACGAGGCCGGCCACCACCTTGCGCACGAGATTTCCCGCCGTGCCGGCGAGCGGCGTCGCGTCACGGGCGAACCGTGCGGCCTGATCCGCCGGCAGTCGGAAAGCGCTGCGCACCGTGTCGGCGGTCAACGTTTCTCCGGCCGACCAGACGACCTCCTGCACGCCGTCGGTGGCGGTCTGCTCGCGGTTCAGCCGCCGCGACGAGGCGGGTCCGGTGCCGCGGTAATCGATGTTGTGGGTGCGCTCGTCGCGCCTCAGACGCCAGTAGAACTCGCCGAGCACATACGTCACCTTGCCGGTGTAGCTGTAGAGCTGGCGGTACAGCACGCCGTCGTGCTTGACGCTGTCACCGAATCGCTGCGGCACGCCAGTGATCGGTGCGGCCCAGCTCCACCCATCGTCGGCGTCGATCAGGAAGGTGAAGCCCGCGGTGCGGTGGTACAGCAGGTACTCGCGCCAGAAGACCTGGTCCTCGTCGAGCGTCGACTCGACTTCGCAGCGTTCGACGTAGCCGACGACCTGCCAGTCGAGCGCGGACAGCGTGCCAGCCACCGCGGTGCCGAACGCGATGCGGCCGATCGTGCCGAGCGGGATCAGCGGCTCGCTGCCGTTCTCCTGCGCGTAATGGGCGAGTTCGGCACCGACGCCCTGCGACACATCGACCACCGCATGGCACTGGTGACACACGATCGATTGCGTCGTCGCCAGCTTGATCTCGAGCGCGGCGCCGCAGCTCGGGCAGGCGAGGCCGCGCGCCGACAACGTCTTCTCGCCGGCATCGGCGAGTCCGGTCAGGCGCAGGTCGGCGAGCGACACCGAGCGGCCGATCGACCAGGTCGGCTGCGCCGGGTTGCCGTAGTCGAGCGTGCCGACCTCGTCGCGCGTGCTGCGCAGGTCGGCGACGACGAAGCCGCGATCGGTGACCGGCGGCGCGGGCAGTTCGCCCTGCGCCGCGATCAGCCGCGCGACGGTCACCGACGCCACCGTCCACGACTGCCCGTCGACGATCTGCGCAGCGCCGACCCGCAGCTGCTCGGACGCGGGCGGTGACGGCGCCGCGTCGAGCCGCCGCTCGAAAGCCATCACATAACGGCCGTGGTCCTCGCTGAGCCAACCGGATCGACCGGTGTCGAACAGCGCGTGCCATTCGTTCCAGGTGCCCTGGGCGTAGCGGTACTGCAACCGCCCGACCAGCGTGAACGCCGCGCCCTGGTGCGTGCCGGCGGCGCCGAGTTGCAGTGGCGTGTGGTCGTCGAACAGCTCGGCGCTTTCACCGGTGCGGCGCAGCGCCTCGCCATCGCGCACCAGCGTGCTGCGGCAGAAGCTGCACACCGCGAAGGCGGACGCGGCCGATCGAAACTCGACCGGCGCACCGCAGTTCGGGCAGGCCGCGCGGTACGCGCGCTGGGCGGCGCCGGGAGACGGAACGTCGGTCAAGGGGATCGGCGCCGCCGCGTCAGACCAGCTTCTTCAGCAGCTCCGCTTTCTTGGCCGAGAACTCGTCTTCGGTCAGGATGCCCTTGGCTTTCAGGTCGGCGAGCTTCTCGATCGTCGCCATCACCTGATCGGGTGCGATCGCTGCGGGCACGGCGCTCGCCGCTGCCGCCGCGCCACCCTGCAGTCCCTGCTGGAGGTTCTGCGCCAGCACCTGGCCGAGCGCCACACCGGCACCCAGGCCCATCGCATCGCCGGCCACGCCACCCCCCTGCCCCGAGCCTTCGGCGAACTTCGGGATCGCCTGCGCTGTCTGGTACTGCATGAACTTGCCCATGTCGCCGCCGACCATGCCCATGCCGATCTTCTGGTCGAGGATCTTCTGCAGCTCTTCGGGCAGCGAAATGCTCTGCACCGTGACGCCGTCGAGCTTCAGCCCGAGCGCTTCGAACGACGGTGCGGTGGCCGCTTGCAGCGCCTTCGCGAACTCGACCTGGTTGGCAGCGAGATCGAGGAACGCCACGCCACTCGACGCGACCGCATCCGAGATGTGCTGCAGCATCTGGGCGCGCAACTGGCCGTCGAGGTCGGCGGTGGTGTAGACGTCGCGGGTGCCGGAGATCTCGGTGTGGAAGCGCTTCGGGTCGGCGATGCGGTAGCTGTAGTTGCCGAAAGCGCGCAGTCGCACCGCACCGAAATCGGCGTCGCGGATGCTGATCGGCTGCGTCGTGCCCCAGCGCTGGTCGATCTGCTGGCGCGTGCTGAAGAAGTACACGTCGCTCTTGAACGGGCTCTGGAACAGCTTGTCCCAGTTCTTCAGGTAGGTCAGCACCGGCAGCGTCGCGGTGTTCAGCGTGTAGCGGCCGGGGCCGAACACATCGGCGATCCGGCCCTCGTTGGCGAACACCGCCATCTGCGATTCGCGCACCGTCAGCGATCCGCCATACTGGATCTCGTTGTCCGCCATCGGGTAGCGCCAGGCCAGCGTGCCGTCGGCCGATTCGGTCCACTCGAGGACATCGATGAACTGCTTCTTGATGAAATCCATCAGGCTCATGCCGACCCTTTCCACGCGGACGCCGCGGGCTGGCGGCGTCGAATAATACGATGCGAACCGGGCTCGACCGGCCTGCGAAAGAGACCCTGTGAACCCGACCGACCGCCCCCATGACGAGCCCGTGACGCTGATGGAACGGCCGCTGCGACTGGCCGTCGTCGGCGCCGGCCCGGTGGGCCTGTCGCTCGCACTGCACGCGGCCCGCGCGCTGCCGCACGCGCAGATCAGCGTGTTCGACTCCCGTGCCGTCGACGCCGATGTGTCGGGCGACCCGCGCACCCTGGCGATGTCGCTCGGCAGCGTGCAACTGCTGCAGCGTCTCGGCGTCTGGCGCGACGACATGGCGCAGCCGATCACCGAGGTGCACGTGTCGCAGCAGGCGCCCTCGCTGGTGGGCGTTGTCGGCGGCTTGCTGGGTCGCTGGCTCGGCGAGCCGCAGGTTCGGATCAGTGCGGCGGAGGTCGGTGTGCCGATGCTCGGCGCCGTGCTGTCGTACGGCACCGTCACGGCGGCCCTTCAACACGCCTGGATGCAGGCGAGCCATGCCGAACCGCAACGACTGATCAACCGTTTTGCAACGCCGGTGCGATCGCTGAAGCCGCTGGATGCGCCGGGGTCTGGCGATGTCGGCGTCGAGATCGACGCCGACATCGCCGAG